>CAMQJB010000014.1 GCA_947002045.1 uncultured Collinsella sp. | reverse complement strand
GGGGGGGGGTTTTTTTGTTTATATCACACAAAACAGCCGGTGAAAAACCAACGGGGGGGGGGGCGGGGCATAACCGCCCCCCCCCGCTCATCTGTCAAGCGTTATTTCTACCATTTCTACCCCGTCCCCAAATGGCAGGCGGCAGGGCTACTCATCCTGAGGGTCCTCGTCGGAACTTGACTCGGGCGCCGGCTCAGGTGCAGGTGCCGACTCGGGCTCAGGCGCAGGCGCAGGGTCAGGCTCAGGCACGGGCGCCGGCTCGGGCGCGGGCTTGGGCTCAGGCGCGACATCCGGAGCACTGTAACCCGAGGGAGCGGACTTCTTCTCAAAGGGCAATACAAAGGTCAGGACGTCGTCCTTGTCCTCGTCGGCCCACTCGCTTGCATAGCGTGCGGCCCAATAGCCAACGGCACGGTGCTTGAGCATCTTGCCAAAGACCGTAAGAAATACGGTGACGAAAGCGACCAGCACCAAGAACAGCACGAGCGTGACGCCACCGCCGGTAACAATTGCCTCAATACCCGTAGGACGATAGTAGTAGCTATACATACCGACAGAGGCAATGGCGCCAAAGACGACCGTCAAGATCCATGTGACAACGTTGGCGACCAGGCCCGTCAAAAACTCGGGAAGGAACGAAGCACAGAACAGCTTGGTCTTGTTGTGCTTAAACGCCGCCCAGACCTTATCGAGCGAAAACGCGCTCTCGACACGCCCGGTCACCGCAAAGTGCATCACGGCGATGTCGGCGAACATCTTAAAGAAGACACCCAGAATCGCCGAGGCAATTAGCGCCAGGACAAGCAGGCCGAGCGAGCCAAACAGCGCAGCCTCGAGCGCATAAGAGCCGTAATAAGAATACGAGCCCGCAGCGCCAATTACCACGCCCTCCACCAGCGAAAGCACTACACCGATAACGGGAATGGCAGCGATAACCTCGAGCACGACCGAAATAACGCTCGAAAAGACTCCGAGACCAAACGACGTGGAACGCATCAGCGGACGATCCATGCCGTCATCGATCTTAAGCGACAGATCGCGACCCCACTCGATGCCAAAGCCGGAACCGCACACGCTCGCAATGCAAGCTGCCAAAAAGCCGATGGCAGCCGCAATGCCGCCAATAACGGGGATGAACAGAACGAGTACCGACACGACACAGATAAGCGCCGGCAAAAAAGCGATCTGGCACACGCGCTGCAGCACGCCCGGAGTCTTGGTCATATCCTCAAACGCCTGAGCCACACAGCCCTTTGGCGCATTCGCCACGGGCGGTTGCGGAACAAACTGCTGGGGCTGAGGCTGTCCCTGGGGAGCGGGGCCAGCGGCACCGGCATTAGGAGCACCACACACGCCGCAGAACTTGTCGTTATCGCCCATGGGGGCGCCGCACTGCGAGCAGAACATAGAATCATCCCTTTGTATCTTGAACGAATCACTTGGATCGCAAACGTTGTCTTTAGCATCATTATTGCCCAATGTGGGGTCAAATACTCAAAGATGACCGATTTGCAAGGTACACGGCGCCAGCAGGCGGTTCGTTGAATACGTCTGTGCTAGTTCGTTCCGCGGAAGCCCTTGCCGACGATCTCGGAGCTGTCGACGATCGTGATAAAGGCACCCGGATCGACTTCGCGCGCATAGCGGCGTAGTTGCACGGCCTCGCGACGGCTCAGCACGCTCATGATCACCGTCACGCACTTGCCCGAGAAGGCACCGTAGCCGCGGCTGATGGTCGCCGTGCGGTTGAGATGCTTGACGATAAACTCCTCGACCTTAAGGGGTTCGGAGCAAATGACCGTGCAGACCTTACGAAGATGGATGCTCTCGATGGCTTTGTCGACCACAAGCGTCTTGGCAAACAGGCCGAGCACGCAATACAGACCGACACGCGGGCCATACAAGAAGGCCGCGATGGTCACGATGCCGATATCGACCAGGAGCAGGGCGCGGCCAATCTCGAGCGTGGTGCGGCGCTTGAGGATCATGGCAAGAATGTCCGTGCCACCTGTCGAGGCGCCAATATCAAAGACGATGGCACTGCCGAGCGCCGGCAGAATCACAGCAAAGCACAGATCGAGCCACATATCGCCCGTCAGAGAGACATCGGTCGGAATAAAGAGCTCAAACAGCGAAACATAGGCGGACAGCGCAAACGAGGCGAAGACGCTCCACAGGATTGCCTTGCGCTCCAAAAAGATAAAGCCCAAAACGACGAGAACCGCGTTAATAATCCACATAAAGACGCCGACGGGCAGGGTCGGGAACAGCGTGGACAGAATGACCGACACGCCCGAGGTGCCGCCAAAAGCAAAGTGATTAGGGGTTTTAAACGCAACGATGGCAAAGGCCGTAAGAATCAGGCCCAGATTGAGCTCGGCAAAAAAGCGCGGGAAACCCGGCTCCTGGCTGCGCTTTTGGCCGGCACGCTCGCCGCGCTCGATATCGGTGCGATCAACCACGCGCTCCATCGGCACTACGGGAGGACGATGCACCTCTTCGGCAGCACGCGATGCCGCCTCTGCCGCGGCGGCCTCAATCGCCCATGCCTTGCTTTCTGTTTCGTGCTCGTCAGCCATTACGGCAACCCCTCGTTAACAATTTGGAAACAATGCGCCCATTAGGGTAACGCGGAACGCGACGATTGCAACCCCTAGTTAGACGAGCGGTATGCCTACATCGGGGGGCATACAAATAACGGCCGGCCACGCTTTTGCTTGCGCGGTCGGCCGTTTAACGTTTTCGCAGATAAAACCTGCCAAAACAAACCTGTCCCTTTTTGGAAGGTTATTCGTGCTGGCTGGTGCGGTGCTCGTACTCCTCGGGGGTGATGACGTCCTCGATACGCAGGTTGACACCCGCCACCTCAAGGCCGGTCATCGCGGCAAGGCGCTCGGTGACACGTGCCTTGACATCGTCGAAGATCGCGGGCGCATAGGCGCCGTACTCGATGATGACGGAGATGTTGACGACCACGCGATTGTCATCGGTGACCTCGACCGTCACGCCCTTGGTCAGATTCTCGGCACCAAACTGCTCCTGCACAAAATGCATGAGGTTACCCTTCATGCCCAGAACGTGTGGAACCTCGCGAGTGGCCATAGCAACGATCTTTTCGATCACACCGTTGGAATAGGTCAGCGAGTCCTCGGACTCGTCTGTTTCCTCATCATCCTCGTCCGCATCATCGGCGGACTCGGCCTCGACGAGCGCCTCATCCTCGAGCGTTACGTCCTCGGCCTCGGCGGTGACGGTCTCGTCTGCCTCGAGCTCGGTATCGGCCACATCGACCTTCGTATTAAAAGCCATGGTTCCTCCTTATGCCTGCCGCGGATGCGACAGTCGAATACATATTAGCGGCCGCTAAACAGACGGCCGAAGAAGTTGACGATCCCGTTCTCGCCGTCGCGAATTTGGCCGATCACGGCGCCGATCAGCACGAAGAATGCAATGACGAGCGTGTCCCACAGGCCCAACGTGAGCACCAACACGGCGAGGATAAAGCCAGCGACGGCGCCAAGCGTGGTGTTGGGATGACGCACGGCATAGCTCCAGATGGCAGCGCCCGTACCCTTGATGAGACCCATAGCCTCGTCAAAATCCGCGGCTGCCGCGTCTTGTAACTCGGTTGCCTCTGCTTTGGAATCAACAGGTTCGTTCGCCGGCGTGGCGCTCTGGTCAATCGTCAGGCGCGGCGTACGAGCGGTCTTGTCTTGATTGGTATCACTCACCGGAAACCTCCACGGTCTGGACGGTAGTCTTGGACGGCAAAAAACGAACGCGTGCGGTCGTGCCCGGCGTGCCAAGCATGGTGTCGCAAGCTTCCTCGATGCGCCGCTGCATCGCAGTAGCCAGAGATGCCACGTCCTTATCGTCAAGCGCGATAGCCTCGACCTTAAATCGGACGTGCGAATCGTCGGAGCCTTGGACGCAGGCCTCGACATGCTCGACCATCACGCGATCGTCGCGCTCTGCCGCAGTGCGAGCGCACGAAGAAAGCGCCGCGAGCGTGACCTCGATATTGCGCTCCCCCGCCGGATGCACACAGGACGGCTCGCGACGAGCAAACATCAGGCGGAAGAAGCTTACCAGCACGCCGATCGCCACAACTCCGCCGCATGCCGTCACGACAATGCGCGGCATGGGGTCGCGCATCAGCAGCATAAAGCGATACGTATACGGCCCCCAAAACTGGCAGACAAGCGTACCCAGCGCCACGATGGTGGCGGCAAGATACACGATCGCTAGGGCTCGTTTGAGTACGCGCACGCGGCGCTCCCTTCAAATCTCGGCTCTCGAAATGCAAAACGGTTCGCATCATTATAAAAGAGCCGGGTCCGGTGCTCTACGCACGCGGATCCGGCTCATCTATTCCACGAGGCTTGCATGCTCGCTTCATTATGCCCAGATATGCACGGCTTAACCCGTGCGGGCGCTACTCCTCCTCGAGGGCAGCGATGACCTCGTCGGTCATGTCCATGGTGCTGTAAACATCCTGGACGTCGTCGAGCTCCTCAAGACGGTCGATGAGGCGCTGAACCTTCTTGGCGTCGGTGCCGGAGACCTCGGTCGGGGTGGTCGGGACCATGGTGGTCTCGGAGCCCTTGACCTGGACACCCTGCTCCTCAAGCGCCTTGGAGACAGCCATAACGTCGTTGGCGGCAGTCCAGACGATCCACTCCTCGCCGGCGTCCTCGTAGTCCTCGCCACCGGCCTCGGCGATGGCCATCATGAACTCATCCTCGTCACCGGCAGCACCGTTGGCGATCATGGTCTCCTTCTTGGCGTTCTCGTCCAGGATCTCCTTGGCGACGACAATCTGGCCCTTGCGCTCAAACTGGAAGGCGACGGAGCCGGAGGTGCCCAGGTTGCCACCAGCGTGGGAGAAGGCGGAACGGACATCAGCGGCGGTACGGTTGCGGTTGTCGGTCAGGCAGTCGACGTAGACGGCGACACCGGCGGGACCGTAGCCCTCGTACACGATGTTCTCGTAGACGGCGGCGTCAGCGCCCGAGCCAAAAGCCTTATCGATAGCGGACTTGATCTTGTCCTTAGGCATGGACTGAGCCTTGGCCTTGGCAACGGCAGCGGCGAGGCTGGCGTTGTTCTCGGGCAGCGGGTCACCGCCGAGACGGGCAGCAACGGTGATGTTGCGGCTGAGCTTGGAGAAGAGGGCGGAACGCTTGGCGTCCTGCGCGCCCTTACGATGCTTGGTTGTGGCCCACTTAGAGTGTCCGGACATACGTGTCTCCTATCGGTTTCGACCTAAAGCCCAGCGCAGATGCTCGGGCAATATAAACAAACGTCGTTATGATATACCTACTGGCCTGCGAGATAAACCCCAAAATGAAGGCGTCGTGATGATGGCCCCTTTGGTGCAAAGAAACCTGACCTCAATGCACCAAGTTAGAACCAGAGGAAGTCGCTGCGGGTGACGGTGGCGCCGATGGCGAAGGGCATGCAGGCGATGACCGGATACAGGTAGCGCATGTAGGTCGAGCCGTTGCACGGGCCAATCAGGCACACGGCGAGCACGCCCAACAGCGGCACCCAGATCGCCAGCGCACGCCATGAATGACGACGCAGCAGGTAGACCACCACGGCGATCATGATCCACACATAGGTGGCCGAGCTCATGGTGAGCGAGATAAAGGGAACACGCTGCACCGCCACACGGTATAGGTTGATCAGATGGTCACACCAGCGCACCACGTTGCTGTCAACCGGATGGAAGTCGAAGTACTTGAGGTTGTCGGGACGCGCCATGATCTCGGCACTACGCGCCGTGCTGTAGACCCAGGCATCGCGCGCGCTCGGATAAAAATAACCATAGTAGTTATTGATAAGCGCCGAAATATAGCACTCGGGATCCTTCTTAAACATCTGAGCCCATACCTCAAAATAGGCCTTGATGTCCTCCTGCGAGGCGTACTCGTTAAAGCAGTTCTTGACGGCATCGGACTTGTCGGGGTTGTAGCGGCGGCCCAGGTTCTCGTACTTGAGTACGCGGTCGATCACGGCACGCTCTTCGTCGGTCACTGAACCGTCGCAAGGAGCCTCCACGATGGTGCCGTCCTCCTTAACCGTGGGGTTGACGCCCGAGTTGAGGCCGTCGTGCTTTTGGACGAAACGAGCCGTCTGCTGGAACGGAATCGAGAGGATTTCGCGCTTGGAACCAGGCGTGATATCGTGCGCCGGCATAAAGACCTTGGTGAAGTACATATTAGAGGCAAGGCAGAGCGCAAGTACTGCGAGCACGCCGACCCAGCGGAAGCGCGGCGTGGCACATGAGACCGTGGTGCCCATCTGCTTAGCCGCACGACGAGCGACATGTACATCCCAGGCGCAAAACGCCGCCGCGATTACGCATGCCGCCAGGGGAAACACCAGGCCGCCGTTGCGCAGAAACGTGGAACCCATGGCGCCCAGAGCGAGCAGCAGCCAGTCGTGGCGCGCAAAGAGCACGGGGGTTTTCTCGCCCGCTCGCTCGACATTGGCATCACGACGGGGCAAGCCACATGCCACGAGCTTGACGGTCTGTACCAGCAGCACCAAGAACGCATCGGCAAAGAGCACGTCTTTGGTGAGCAACGCCGCGTAGTTAGAGAACATCGGCATAAACGCAAAGAACAGCAGGATCGCACCGCGAACCGGCAGGCTCACGCCCAGTTTGCGCAGCGACGAAATGGAATAGGCCATGCAGGCAGCCGTGATGACAAATTGAGCGCAGGTATAGATGATGAGGCCCGCGTTAGCGCTGTTGAACAGCGAAAGCCCCAGCTGAACGCACGAGCCGATAATGGCCGTGTGCACTACGGGATGATGCCCGTTGAGCAGCACGTTGGGGTTGAGTAGGCGCAGGTAGTCGCTCGTGCCGTTGGGATAGTTGAACCACTGGCGAATCTGCGCGCCCGTATCTCCCATAAAAAGGCCAGGCAGCGAAGCGATGAGCGTGGGCGCCCAGGCGATCATAAGCACCAGGAAGGGCCCGGCAAAAGGATGGACCGAGAGCACGGCGTGAGTCACACGCCATACGCGGCCAAAGTGCGCCTCGGAAAACGGAATGCGCCGAGAGCTCAGCCAATCTAGACACTCAAAGGCAAGGTAGAAGGCAACGATCGCTAGGAGCATCCAGCCCGCGCCGCCAATCCAGGCGCAGATGATGCGGGCTTTGTCGCCAAGGACAATCTCGGCCGAGTCGGTGAGATCGTAGCTGCGGCCGAACACCATGCAGATGGCGAAGAACAGCGACGGCAGAATGATCGATGGACGCCAGGTGTCGCCACGGCCAAAGAACACGTAGCGAAACGGCAAGGTGAGCAGGCAGGCAAGTGCAAGCAGCATGACCGCGTCGGTATGGCCGGCAAACGAGAGGAGCACCTCGTAGCACACGTACAGCATGCCCGAGGCTTTGGGGTCAATCGCCAAGACTGCGTTGCTCGACACCGGGGAGGGATCGATGGAAAACGCCGTGGTCGCCAACAGCGCGAGCAAAAATGCGATGAGCGTCTGCTTGGCGGGGTAGCGCTTAAACCAGACGATGCGGGCAGCGTCGCGCGCAGCCGTTGTGGAGAGATCGGAATCCTTCACAGTCCAAAGAGCCTTTCTAGAAACCTGCCAAAAAGGGACAGGTTTATTTTGGCAGGTTTTATCTGGGGAAACGTTACGGTTCTGTCATCGTTGCCCAGCGAATCACCACAAAGGTGCCTGTCCCCTTTGTGGTGGTTAGGCGTCGAGGTAGATGCGCTGGGGGCGATTGCGGTGTCGGGCGAAGATGATGAGCGCCAGGCCCGCGATAACGAGCGGCAAACTCAGCAGCTGGCCCATAGTGATGACGCCTCCCAGTAGATAACCCAACTGGGCATCGGGCACGCGCACGAACTCAACGAGAAAGCGGACGATGCCGTACCCCATCACGAACACGCCCATAAACGTGCCTTGGGGCAGTAGCGGCTTTTTGCGGCTGAGCACCTGCAGAATGCAAAAGAGCACGATGCCCTCAAGAAATGCCTCGTAGAGCTGGGAGGGGTGACGCGGCATATCGCCCGCGGTGCCGCCGAAGACCACGCCCCAGGGCAGATCGGTCGGCTTGCCCCACAGCTCTCCGTTGACAAAGTTGGCACAACGGCCCAGGCACAAGGCCAGCGGCGCGCCTATGACGGCAAGGTCTGCCAAAGTCCATGCGTCGAGCTTATACATGCGGCACACGATGATGCCGCCGATAATGCCGCCCACCAGGCCGCCATGGAAGCTCATGCCGCCCTCGTTGGTGGCAAAGATCTCGAGCGGGTGCGCCCAGTAGTAGCCATCACCGTAAAAGACGACGTAGAACAGGCGCGCACCGATAATGAGGCCAAAGACCACGCCGACCACGACACTCGTCAGGTCATCAATCGTGATGTTAAAGCCCCAGCGACGCTGTGTGCGGTACATGACAACCGCCGTGAGCAGGGCGCCGACCACATAGGCCAGACCATACCAGTAAATCGTGATAGGCCCCGCCGAAATCGCGACGGGATCAAGCATATGGTAGAAGTCGTTGAGCATGTCGACCCTCCTACTCCCTACATACAAATGCGGCCGCGGGCCTTACGCTCGCAGCCGCATATTTGGGCGTAACGTCTATGCGGAGCGTACCGTCCGCAGCTTTCGCATCTTAGAACGGCGCGTACTCGTCGTACAGGTCGTCGGTCTCGCCGGAGGCATTGACCTGCTCGACACGGGTAACGCCGGGCACGTGCTCCTTCAGGATACGCTCGATGCCCATAGACAAGGTCAGCGAGCTCATGGGGCAGCCGGCGCAGGCGCCCTGCAGCTCCAGCTTGACGACGCCCTCGTCGTCGACGCCCACATACTCCATATCGCCGCCATCGGCCTGCAGGTTGGGACGAATCTCTTCAAGAACCTTCTTAAGCAGCTCTTCGTTAACAGCCACAGGGGCTCCTTTCTCACAATAACGCGGGCACGCCCGCGGACAGAAGCTATGTTACTACAGCCATGTACCCGCTCACGAGCCGTCCATGCGCGCAGACGCGACTTTCACGAGTAGTCAATTTGGGACGGGGCTCTTTGAGCTGCGTTCGTCGTCAGATAGCGACAACGCATGATTACTGTCGAGCCTGTCCCCCGGTACCAATCTGAACATCGACGATGACCTGGCGGTAGCTGATGCCGCAAGAGTCAAGAATGCGGCGGCTGATACGGCCATCATCGGTGTCGGCGTACTTGTTGTCCAGGTAGACAACCTCGCCCACGCCCACCTGCGCCAAAATCTTGGCGCAGTCGTGGCACGGAAACAGCGTGACGTAGACCGTGGAACCCTCGAGGTCCTTGAGCGAGCCACGGTAGTTGAGCACGGCGTTGGCCTCGGCATGGACCACGTAGTTGTGCTTGTCCTGCAGCGGGTCGTCGCTCGTACCCCACGGGAAAAAGTCGTCGTTGAGCGCCGAGGGTGTACCGTTGTAGCCCACCGAAAGGATGCGGTGGTTGGTGCTGGCGATGCACGCTCCCACCTGCGTGTTGGGGTCTTTGCTGCGGCGCTGCGCGGCGATGGCCACGCTCATAAAGAACTCGTCCCAGCTAATGACGTCCAGGCGCTTGCCTGACGAAGTTTGATGAAGATCGTCCGACATGGCAGACACCTCCGAAATCGCAATAGTTTGACCCATTGTAGCAGGTGGAAGGTGGAGACGTTTTTGTCCCATCGCCCCCATCGCTACGCGCGGCGTGGCTTTTGGTTGATGTGGTAGAGCTCGGCGAGACCCCGCAACGTCAGCGCATCGTCGACCGTCAGGCTATGGCCGACAAGGGCCGCAAGCGCCTCAGCATCGTCGCCGGTAATGACGATGGGCACGCTGCCCTCCCCCGCGGCCTTGGTCGCGCGCATCTCGGCGAGCACCATGTCGAGCATGCCGTCGATGCGGGCCACCTCGCCCAAGACCACGCCCGAGTGCATGGCCTCGCGCGTGTTGCGACCGATCACATGCGTGGGTGCCGAGGGCTCGACCTGCGGCAGGCGCGCCGCAGCGGCCGAAAGCGAGCGGGCGCCAAGTGCCAGACCCGGCGCGATGACGCCGCCGACAAAGGTTCCGTGCGTATCGATGACCTCGATATTGGTCGTAGTGCCCAGGTCGATCACGATGCACGGAGAGCCGTAAACGGCCCGGGCCGCCACGGCGTCGGCGATGCGGTCGGAGCCGATCTCGGCCGGGTCGTCGTAGTGGACGGGCATGCCGGTCTTGAGGCCCGGCCCCACGGTGAGCACGCGCCCCGTGCAGGTGCGAGAAAGCGCCGCTTTCCACGGGCGCTCGAGCGCCGGCACCACGCAGCTCAGCACGGCCGCCGCGGGCACAAGTGCACCCGGCATGCCCGCATCGACCGCCAGTGCGGCCATGACCTGCACGAGACGCATGCGCGCCTCGTCTGCTGTGATGCTCGACGGCGTGGTAATCTCGCACGTCGCAAGCGGACATTCCTGCGCCGCGGCCGAATCCTCTGCAAACAGGCCAAAGCGAATGAACGTGTTGCCCACGTCGACCGTCAATATATATGCGCACCCATTAAGCATCGTCGGCGCTCCTTTCGTCTGCCCAGCAGTATATCGCCTACCTAAACCAGTCATCCCAAAATGACTAGCTTGCGGCTATACTGATGCGCGGTCGTACGCGAGCTCACGCATCGGCCCTTGGTAACCCGACTTCCCGCGCCGTATCCGTAGCGGCGCTCCCGGGGGAAGCGGATATACGCAAAGGAGTTCTATATGAGCAATCCCTCGAACCGCACCTCGATGCGCGGTCAACTCACGCTGCGCGGCGTCGTCATCGGCGCCCTTGGCTGCGTGATCATCACGGCAAGCTCGGCCTATACCGCCCTCAAGATGGGCGCCCTCCCCTGGCCGATCATTTTCGCTGCCGTCATTTCGCTGTTCTTCCTTAAGCTCATGGGCAACGCCAGCCTCAACGAGGCCAACGTCACCCACACCATCATGTCTGCGGGCGCCATGGTCGCCGGCGGCCTGGCGTTTACCATCCCGGGCGCCTGGATGTTGGGCTATGCCGACCAGATCAGCTGGCTCGACATGTTTATCGTGGCGCTCGCCGGCACCATCTTGGGCCTTCTAGCGACAGCGCTCATCCACCGTCACTTTATCGTGGACGCCGCGCTGGAGTTCCCCACCGGCAACGCCGCTGCCCAGACCCTACGTGCTACCGAGGCCGGCGGCAAGACCGGTAAGCAGCTCTTTGGCTCCATGGCCATCGCAGGCATCTACAGCGTGCTGCGCGACGCCCTGGGCGTGGTGCCCAGTATGCTGTGCACGCTCAATATCCCCGGCGTGACCTTTGCCATCTACAACTCGCCCATGCTGCTGTCCATCGGCTTCCTCGTGGGCTTCGCCCCCGTCGCCTTCTGGTTTGCCGGCGCGCTGCTGGGCAACTTTGGCATCATCGTTGGCGGCACCGCTGCTGGCCTGTTCGATATTGTGACCGCGCAGGGTATCGTCAAATCCCTCGGTATGGGTCTTATGATGGGCTTTGGCGTCGCCGTCGTCCTCAAGGACATCCTGCCGCAGGTCGCCGGTATCGTCCGCGGTCTTGCCGCCGACAGCTCCACCGACACCGACGAGCAGTCGCTTATCTCGGGCTCTCTTAAGCTCGACGCCGGCATCATCGGCCTGGGCGCTGCCGCCATCGCCGTAATCGTTGCCATCGCGCTCGACCTTGGCCCCGTTCCGGCCGTCATCGTCACGTTGTTCACCTTTGTCACCACCATCATGAGCGCGCAGAGCTGCGGCCAGACGGGTATCGACCCCATGGAAATCTTTGGCCTCATCGTTATGCTCATCGTGGCTGCCTTCGCACAGATCGCTCAGGTCAAGCTGTTCTTTATCGCCGGCATCGTTGCCGTGGCGTGCGGCCTTGCGGGCGACGTCATGAACGACTTTAAGGCCGGCGCCGTGCTGGGCACCAACCCGCGTGCGCAATGGATCGGCCAAGCCATCGGCGGCATCGTGGGCGCCCTGGTCGCCGCCGCCGTCATGGTCGCGCTCGTCACCGCCTATGGTCCGGACGCCTTTGGTCCCGACAAGAGCTTCGTTGCCGCACAGGCAAGCGTGGTCGCCACCATGGTCTCGGGCATCCCGAGCGTGCCGTGGTTTGCGGGCGGCTTTATCGCCGGCATCGTCATGTACTGGCTCGGCATTCCGGCCATGATGATCGGCCTGGGCGTGTACCTGCCGTTCTACATGTCGCTCACGGCATTCCTGGGCTCCTGCGTCAAACTCGCCTACGACAAGTGGTCCGCCCACCGCGACGCCACCGCTGGTCTTTCTGACGAGGAGAGGGCTGCCAAGGACGCCGCCTTCCAGGAACAGGGTCTGGTCGTTGCCAGCGGCCTGCTGGGCGGCGAGTCCGTCGTCGGCGTTATCCTGGCGTTTGTCTCCGTCGGTCTGAGTCTGCTGGGCTAAGCTGAGCAGCTGCTCGACAGCAACCATATTGCCTACGGCTTGCCCGGTCGGTAGCTTCTGCGGCTGCTGACCGGGCTTTTTGATATCGAAACAAAGAAAGGCCGGCGCGCTGCGTTTAACAGCGCGCCGGCCTTATCGGTTAAGCTATCGAAGCGTTCCTGCTATGAACCGAAGTTCGTTGCAGAATCTACGCTCGAAACGCTACATCTGCTTGCGACGACGATCGCCCAGCGTCACGCCCGCTGCCACGAGCGTCACACCGCCGATGACGAACACCTCGCCCGCAAGCGCGGAATTGTCGCCAGTCTGGGCGAGCGCGGCAGGCGCAGCCTGTTTCTTGGCAACGGGGGCCTTTGCAGCAGCCTGCGCAACCTGAGGCTTGGCCTGCGGCTCAGCCTTGGGATGATACTTGTCGTACTCGGCCTGAGCGGCAGCCAGGGCATCCTTGGCATCTCCGAGCTCGGCAAGCGCGGCGGCATAGGCGTCGTTGGCATCGGACAGCTTGGCATCGGCATCGCTCAGAGCAGCCTTGAGGCCAGCGGCGGCATCGACGGCGGCCTTATAGCGAGCGTAGGCAGCGTTCAGCTTGACCAGCTTCTCGTTGCCCGTCGTGCCCGCGGCAAGGGATGCCTTGTGGTCGACAGCCTCAAGATCGGCCTTGAGCGCCTCGTCGTTGGCAAGCTCGGCCTTGGCCTCGACGATCTCGAAGGTCGCATCGACGACGGCTTCGTTGGCGGCCTCGAGCTGCTTCTGGGCATCGGCGACACCGGCGACGGCGGCGTCATAGGCGGCCTTGGCGTCGTCGACCGCCTTCTGGGCTCCAGCGAAGCGCTCGAAGGCCTTGTTTGCGCCGGCCAGTTCGACCTCGGCAGCCTTGGCCTTCGCCTGTGCGTCGGACAGGGTCTGCGTCTTGGCGGCAACTGCCTGCTTGGCGCCCGAAAGAGCGGTCGTGGCGTGCACATCTGCGGCCTGAGCCTTGTCAACGCCAGCCTGGGCAGTGTCGTCGGCCTTCTTGGCATCGTTAAGCGTGCCCTGCTTGTTCGCAAGATCCGTCTTGGCGGCATCGCACTTGGCGGCAAGGTCCTTGACCGAAGCGGTAGCGTTGTCATACGCCTCATTGGCCTGTTCGGACTTTGCCTTGGCGGCATCGCGGGCGCTGCGAGCCTTCGCCTTGTGAGCAGCGGCCTCGGCTGCCTTCGTCTTACTGTCAGCAAGCGTGGCGTTTGCCTTATCGAGAGCCGCCTGGGCAGTAGCGGCCTCGGCCTTGGCGGCATCGAGGTTCTGCTTGAGGGACTCGATGTCGATTCCGCCGAGTGCGTCCTTCGCAGCGTCGTATGCCGTCTTCGCGGCGGCGGTACCGGACTTAGCCTTCTCATACTCGCCCTTGGCGGTGTTCATGTTCGTGTCGACCGCGGTATAGGCGTCGCGAGAGCTTTCTTGCTTATCCAATGCGTCAGAATAAGCCGTTCCGGCAGTCCCGAAGTTCTTCTGCGCCTCCGCCAGCTTATTCTGTAGCTGCTTCAGCTGCTCCTTCTGCTCCTGAGTGCCGCCTGCATTGTAAGCAGAATCGATATAGTCGGTGACGAGCTTCTTGAACTCGGAGACAGTGAAGTCCTTCTGCCCCGTGCTTCCACTATAGTCGAAAATGGTTACCTCGGAATCGGTGTTCTTACCGCTACCAGTTGCGATGCCGATAGCCTTCGCACCGGCATCGATGATATTGAGATAGTGTGCGCACTCATGGTAGATGCTGTTGTAGTGCTGGTAGATATAGTAGGAATCATATCGGTGGCTGCCGAGTTCGTCGCCATACTGTGCAACGTACTTATCGAATGCCTCTTTCTCCTGGGTGTAGAGACCGGTATATGGCCAGCCGAGGGTATCCTCGGTTTCGCCTCCGGTGTATGCTCCGCCGCCGCCCGCAAGGTTCTCACCTTGATCGAAATAGCAGTTCGAGTGTCCCCAGATGTTCGATGAATATGATGTATTAAGTGCGGCTGCCGCAGTCATGCGGAGGCTGACGCTGAGCTCCGACTGACCGTTCGCCTTGCGGAGGTTGTTCTGGGTATCGAGGTAGGTCAGGGCGTTGCGCATCTGCTCCAAGGAAAGCGGATTGGTGTCGCGAGACATGTCCTGATCGACGTACTTGTCATACCATTCGGCCTTGTCAGCGGCACCGGTCAGCATCGATGCGGCTTCCTGGGCATTCTTTTTCTGCGTGGCCGTGAACTGGCTGCCGCCGATGATGTAGTTCATGAAGCCGAACATACCCTGGTTGATGACATTCTGGTCTACGGTCATGTTCGACTTGAGGTCGGCAATCTGCTGGTTAAGCTTCTCGACCTCGGCGTTTGCGGCGTCGTATGCATTGTGCGCGTCGGTTACTTCAGCACGAGCCTGATCGAACTCGTTGCTCTTCTGCTGACGAATCTCGACGAGTCGGTCGTACTCAGCCTTCTTGTCGGCCTCGGTCTGCTGGGCCTGCTCGTATGCCGTCTTCGCGGCGTCACGCTTACTGGCCGCGTCCTTGTACTCCTTGTTTGCCGCATCGTATGCAGACTGGGCAGATGCCACAGCAGCGTTGGCGGCGTTGGCCTTCTCCTGCGCGGCGGTGACGGTAGTCTGCGCAGCCTGCAGGTTCGCCTGTGCGGTGGCGTCTGCAGTCGTCGCGGCTTCGAGCGCGTCCTGCGCGGTCTTGAGCTCACCAGCAGCAGCGATCTTGGCGGCCTCAAGCGCGCTCAGGTCAACACCCGTACCCGAGACGGCAGCATCGAGCGCGGCCTGCGCCTGGTTGAACTTCTGCTGGGCGTTATCGCGCGCGGTGGTTGCGACTGCGAGAGCAGCGGCAGTCTCCTGCTTCTTGGCCTGGGCAGTCGTCAAAGCTGCCTCGGTATTCTGCTTTTCCTGCTGGGCGCTGGCCTCGGCAGCCTTGGCCTGGTCCAGATTGTCCTGTGCAGTAGTAACGGCCTTATTGGCGTCATCGAGCTTTGCCTGCGCGTCCTCGACGGCCTTCTTGGCGGCCGCGTACTCGTCCATACCCATGGCCTCGAGCTTGGCCTGGGCATCATCGAGGGCCTTCTTGGCCTCATCCTGCTTTGCCTTGGCGTCCTTGAGCGTCTGCGTCTTATCCTCGACACTCTTGTTGGCCTGTTCGAGCTGATCGTTCAGGTCGCCCAGCTTCTTCTGCTGCTGCTCGGTCTTTTCGACGGCCGCTTTAAGCTCGTCAATCTTCTCCTGAAGCGCGGCTACCTCGGCCTCGTTCTGCTCGGCGGCGTTATCGGTCACGGCCTGCGAGGCCTGATTCTTTTGCTGCTGCGCCTGCTTTTGAGACTGGCCCGCCGCGTCGGCCTTCTTCTGGGCGGCATCGTAGGCGGCCTGAGCGTCCTTGAGCTGCTTTGCCGACTCCTCGGCCAGCTGGGCAGCCGTCTTTACGACCGCTTGGTTACCGGCGGTAACGGTATTCTCTACAGAACTACCCCCCCCCTGAACAGAATCGCCGTTACCGGTTGACGGTGCGGCGATTGCCGCCAGCGGCGACATGAGCGGCTGAGCGATGAGGCCCGCCGTCAAAACGGTTGCGACGGCGCGGTTAGCAACGCCCTTGACGTTGACAGTCTTGGCCCGAGGCTCAAAGTGTTGTGGACTGTAGTTTGCCATGGCTTTCTCCCTTTGACACGGATGTATCCATACGTATCAAACGGTAGCTGTCGATTTTTGAATTCTGTTGCGCAACATTGGTGACCAGCGTATTTTTTGAAATTTACGCTCTCGTGCTTCACAATTTCGTCACATATGTAGGAGCTGGCGCATCATATTCTTGCGGGATCGAATTGAGCCTGTGATTTGCATTTGCTCCCGCGTCATCTGCCCTATCGAATCCCACATCCAACAGACGCCCTGCCCGCCACGGTGTAGAGTTAGGACAACGGGCGCGTTGCGCGGACCGCGCTGGAACGAGGTGGACATGGAACTCGACAAACAACAGATCAAGCGACTACGCGAACGCCATCACCGGCGCCACGGCATCCGCCCCGCCCATAGCGAGGCCATGGAGAACGCCACCCGCTTCCTAAAGCGCGCATTCAACATTCGCGAGGGTCGCGCGCCCTACCACGTAATCCGCAAGCGCTTTGTAAACGGGGCACGCCTGACCGGCTCTCACCTGTGCATCCTCATCATCGCCATGCTCATCGCAAGCATCGGCCTCGATATCGATTCGGACATCGCCATCGTGGGCGCCATGCTCATCTGCCCGCTTATGGGATCGGTCCTTGCCATGGCATACGGCATCGCCACGCTCGACCGCGAGATTACCGTCGAAGCCATCGCCAGCCTTGCGCTGCAGATGGCCTTTTGCCTGGTCACGTCCACGTTGTACTTTAAGCTCTCGCCCCTTGGCACCGCCACGGCCGCCATCGTCGACAACTCGACGCCCACCGTGTGGGACCTTGCCGTCGCGCTCGCGGGCGGCTTTGCGGGCGGCCTGGGCAACTCGCGCGACCAGGAACCCGCCACGCTCATCGCCGGCGTGGCCGTGGCAACCGCGCTCATGCCGCCCCTGTGCGCGGCGGGTTATGGCATTGCCATCGCGAGCGGGTCGCTGTTCCTCTCAGCCCTCTACGAGTTTGGCATCAACGTCGTCTTTATCGCGCTGGCGGCCGAAGCCGTATTGCTTCTTTTACGTGTACCGCTCAAGCGTGATCTCAACGGCGACGGCATTGTGACCGCCGAGGAAAACGCTGAGGTCAACGAGCTGTCACGCAAAGTGCGCCGCCGCATTATTGTGGGCACGGTGATCTTTGCCATCCCCTGCATCGTTATGACCGCGGGTTCCATTGGCTCGGCGCAGGCCGGCGTGCAGGACGGCTACGGCGTCACCGAGACCACACGCGAGCTTGCCGCGGTGCTGCCGGGCTTTAAGGATTACACCGTCGCCGTCGAGACCTCGGCCACCGAAGGGGACGAAGAAGGCATCGTCGAGCGCGAGATTGTCGCCCATGTGACGACAGGCGAGGCGCTTGGGGCGCACGACCGCCGTGTCGCCCGCAAACTCATCGACCTCAATGTGCCCGAGCTCGATCGCGTTGAGTTCGATGTGAAGTGATGCGGGACGCGAGGCGGGCCCGGCGCGAGCGCGCGCAGCCACGGGGCACAGACGCAGCCAAGCGCAGCGCTACAGCTCGTACTTGTACACGCGGTAGATGTACTTCTCGGCTTCCATCTCGTAGGTGGCGATGGGCAGTCCATAGCGATCGTACTCGGCAAAAGTCTTGGCCATGCCCGATGCCACGAGCATGCTATTCGAATCGCCGACGCGCTGCGCACTGCTCGCATAGCCCGAGAACGGCACGGCGATCTGGTCCACAAGCTCGTAGGTGCGCACGGTCTCGTCCACCGTAAAGATGCGCCCAAACGAATGCGTTCCCTTGCTGTAGTCGGTCGCCACCGCGGCGCCCAGCTGGCCCCAGTCGAACTTGGGATAGCGCTCGGTCGCACCAAAGTTGTTGTCGTATAGCAGCACCTGGTAGCGACCAGTCGCTGCCGTGTCAGAACTCGGCAGATACGTCACGCTGTGCTGGCCTGCATTGAGCGAGAAATCGCCCTGGGCCTGCAATAACTTGTCTTCAAAGCCCGAGCCAGCCCATTGCCACTCCTTTCTATTTCTGGGTCCATCTTCTCACTGCTGGCGGCCGAAAATGATCCGTTTTCCTCCGACCCCGAGGGATCGTTCTTAGTACTTGAAGAAGCCCTCGCCCGAGCTTTCGCCCAGCTTGCCTTCGTCGAGCATTTTCTTGAGAACGGAGGCCATGGCCTTAAAGTTGTAGGGCATCATCATCTTCTTGAGCAGCGGGCTCACCAGGCCCGGCACCTTCTGATACTGCATGACGATGTTGTAGGCCGTCTGGATACCCACCGTGTCGAATACGCGGAACGGGCCCTTGGGAGCGCCGGTGCCACGCGTCCACGCGAGGTCGATGCTCTTGGGATCGCTCACGCCCGAGACGTACAGATCAAGGCCCGAAAGCAGCCACGGTACCAACATGGAGTTGAGCAGATAACCGTTCTTTTCCTTGTTGACGGGCAACGCCAGCATACGGATGTCGTTGGCAAAGTCGACGAGTTCATCGAAGTAGCGCTTGTCGGTCTGGTCCTGTGCCATGACCTCGGTCATGTTGTTCTTCCAGATAGAGTTGGCAAAGTGCAGCGACAGGTACTTCTCGGGGCGGCCAGTGTACTTGGCAAAGGTACTCGGCAGTAACGTGGAGGAGTTGGTCACGACGACGGTCTTTTGCGGAAGGACCGGAGCGAGCTTCTTGTAAAAATCGATTTTTGCCTGGGTGTCCTCGGCCATAGACTCGATGACCAAGTCGGCGTCGGCCACTGCCTTGGCAAGATCGAGCTCCAGCTTGAGTGTGGAGTAGGCACGCTCGACGGCGGCGAGTGCCGCCTCTTTGTCGAAGGGCTTGCCGCTATCGGCGATACCGGAGCACCACTCGCCCGTGCCGTCCGCCATACCCTCGATTGCCGCGATGTACTCCTCGCGCACATAATCGATCTTGGGCTGGGTGCGACCGATGCTGCCCTCGCTGCGCAGCCAAATCGTTACATCGAAGCCGCAGTAGGCAGCCTGAAAGGCAATCTGGCTTCCCAGCACGCCGCCGCCGGCAACGCAAACGGTCTTGTAGCTCATAGGAACAGTCCTCTCTTACGTAATTCCATAGATGTGTATTTATTCAACCGTAAGAGGGCTGCACACTGGGGGTGGGTTCTATAAACGGACGGTAATTTGCGGCGAACGGCTACATCTGTTCATTATCTCAGGGTTCCGAGGGCGATTTTTTGTGCCACCGAGACGTCGTTTGCGGAAGTATGCGGCAAATTCCGGAACCCTTGAGCACCCCCCGATTTTCCGCCAATAAAACCGCAGGTACAGGGCTTGGACATATTCGGTGTGCTCGGTCTATTCAGATTTTGCCGCATACTTCCGAAATCTGAGTTCGCAAAGGGTGATAGTCGGGGCGTTTACGCAACATATGTCCAAGCAAAAACGGGTGGTAGCCGGTACGGCCACCACCCGTTTGTCTCATATCCAGCCCATAGCAGGCCAGCTACTTCTTAATGCCGCGTCCCAGGCGCTCAGCGACCGACGCCACGGCGCTCTCATCGACCGAACCGCAGCTCACGCAGCCGTCGTGGGCACGCATCTGGCCGGTGACCTCGTCCATCGCGAGCGGCGCCACCTTCTCAAGCTTAAAGCCCTTGCCGGCGCGCATGTTTTCCTTGGCCACGCTGATCATGAGCTTAATACGGTTGAGCTGGTTGACCTCGGACGCACCAGGATCATAGTCCACCGCAATGATGTTGCTCTCGGGATGCTGGCGGCGCAGCTCCTTAATCACGGCCTTGCCCACCACGTGATTGGGCAGGCACGCGAAGGGCTGCGTGCAGATGATATTGGGTGCGCCATGATCGATCAGGTCGAGCATCTCGGCCGTGAGCAGCCAGCCCTCGCCCATGTTGTTGCACACCGAAAGCACCGTGCGGGCCTTGTCGGCCATGGTGCCGATGCGCTCGGGCGCCTCGAAGCGGCGGGACTTCTCGAGCATCTCCTCCACCGGCGTGCGCATCCAGTCCACGAGCTTGATGAGCGCCTGCATACCAGCGCGCGTGGTAGCGGAGCTTCCCAACTCGTCCTTCTGCAGCTCGGCGTTGCTCATGAAGTACAGGAAAAAGTCGAGCAGACCCGGCACCACGGCCTCGCAGCCCTCGCGCTCGATGACATCGACCACGTGGTTGTTGGCTGTGGGATGGAACTTGACCAGGATCTCGCCGACCACGCCCACGCGCGGCTTGGTACCCTCGCCCACGAGCGGCATGGTGTCGAACGCGCGGATGGCCTCGCGGCACAGCTTGGTGTAGTTGTGGCGGTTAAACTTGGGCGCCAGCTTGCGAGCGCGCGCCATGTACTCCTCGTAGAGCGCGTTGGCGGCACCGGGCGTAGCCTCGTACGGGCGGCAGCGATAGAGCATCTGCATCATCACGTCGCCAAAGAGCACCGCGTAGACTGCCTGCTTAAGCAGCGCCGGCGTAATCTTAAAGCCAGGGTTGTCCTCGCCCAGCGCCACGGCCGAAAGCGAGATCACCGGGATCTCGGGGTGGCCGCTCTCGCGCAGGGCCTTGCGGATGAGTGCGATGTAGTTGGTGGCACGGCAGCCGCCGCCGGTCTGGCTGATAACCACGGCCGTCTTGGACAGGTCGTATCGACCGCTCTCGATGGCCTCCATGATCTGGCCCGTCACCAGGATCGACGGATAGCAGATGTCGTTGTTCACGTAGCGCAGACCGGCCTCGACGGCATCGTGATCAGTCGAGGGCAGCAGCTCCAGGTTGTAGCCGGCACCACGGAACACCTCTTTGACCAGATCAAAGTGGATCGGCGCCATCTGCGGACACAGGATGGTGTAGCCCTCCTCGCGCATCTGCTCGGTAAAGGGCACCTTTGGCCACGCGGTCGACGCGCTCTCACGCTGCGCTTCGAACGTGTACTTGCGGCTCGCGAACGCGGGGGCATCCGTGGAGGGCGCCACCGGCGCGGCGTCACCCTGCTCGTAGGCCTCGCCCGCGGCCGTGGCCTCGGCCAGGCGCTCGGCCTCCTGGTCCTTAAGCGCGGCCATAAGCGAGCGGATGCGGATGCGCGCGGCGCCCAGGTTGGACACCTCGTCGATCTTGAGCACGGTGTAGATCTTGCCGCTGGCCTCCAGGATTTCCTGCACCTGATCGGTAGTCAGGGCGTCGAGACCGCAGCCGAAGGAGTTGAGCTGGATCAGGTCCAGATCGTTGCGCATCGTCACAAAACGGGCGACGGCGTACAGGCGGCTGTGGTACATCCACTGGTCGACGACGCGGATTGGGCGCTCGGGCTTCACGAGATGCGCGAGCGAATCCTCGGTAAAGACCGCAAAGCCAAAGCTCGAAATAAGCTCGGGCAGGGCGTGGTTGATCTCGGGGTCGTTATGGTAAGGACGGCCGGCGAGTACGATGCCATGGCCGCCGTGGTCCTCGACCCACTTAAGAGCCTCCTCGCCCATAGTCTGGATGTCCTCGTGGAAACGCGCATCGGCCTCAAAGGCAGCGTTGACGGCGGCATCGACCTCAGAGCGCGTGATCTTGGGACCGCGCACGCGACCGCGACCGGCCTCAGCATCGGCCACACGGTCGACGGCGAGCACCTGGTATAGACGGCGCTTGAGCTCGGTCTTGTCGTGATAGGGCACAAACGGGTACAGGAACTCGATGTTCTGCTCACGGATCTCGTCGATGTTGAGCGCCAGCGCCGTGGGGTAGCTCATGACGATGGGGCAGTTATAGCAGTTGCCGGCGGTCGGATCCTCCTTGCGCTCCCAGCGCACGCACGGCATCCAGATAAAGTCGACGTCACGGTCAATGAGGTTCATCACGTGGCCGTGGCTCATCTTGGCCGGATAGCACACGCTCTCGGACGGCATGGACTCGATGCCCGCCTGGTAGGTCTTTTTGCTCGACTGGTCGGACAGCTGCACGCTAAAGCCCAGGCGCGTAAAGAACGCATGCCAGAAGGGGTAGTTCTCGTACATGTTGAGTGCGCGCGGGATACCCACGGTGCCGCGCGGGGCCTCGTCGGGGCTCAGGACCTCGCGGTCAAAGAGCAGCTCGTTTTTCTTTTTGAAGAGGTTGGGGGCCTCAGTCTTCTGCTTTTTGTGGCCGGCGCCCCTCTCGCAGCGGTTGCCGGTAATGAAGCGCCTACCGCCGCCAAAGTCGTTGACGGTAAGCTGGCAGTTGTTGGAGCAACGGCCGCAGCGGACATGCTTTTGCGTCACGGTGAGGTGCGCGATGTCCTCAGCCGAAAGAATGGTCGAGGTGCCGTCGGCGCCGGCGCGATCGCGGGCGAGCAGGGCCGCACCGTAGGCGCCCATGCAGCCGGCGATGTCGGGACGCACGGCATGAACGCCGGTGAGCTGCTCAAACGCGCGCAGCGTGGCATCGGACATAAAGGTGCCGCCCTGGACGATTACCTGGCTGCCGATCTCCTTGGGATCGCGCAGCTTAATGACCTTGAACAGGGCATTCTTGATGACGGAATAGGACAGGCCGGCGGCGATGTCGCCCACCGTGGCGCCTTCCTTTTGCGCCTGCTTGACGCGCGAGTTCATAAAGACCGTGCAGCGACTTCCCAGGTCGACCGGGGCTTTGGCATGGATGGCGGCGTTGGCGAACGCGCGCACGTCCATGTTCATAGAGACGGCGAAGCTCTCGATAAAGCTACCGCAACCCGACGAGCAGGCCTCGTTGAGCATGATGTGCTCGATGACGCCGTCCTTGACGCGCAGGCACTTCATGTCCTGGCCGCCAATGTCCAGAATGAACTCGACGCCGGGCAGGAACGCCTTGGCGCCGCGCAGGTGCGCGACGGTCTCGATCTCGCCGGAATCGGCCTTGAGGGCCTCGATGAGCAGCGCCTCACCGTAGCCCGTGGTGGTCACGTGGCCGATGGTGCAGCCCGCGGGGATGTGGTTGTAGAAATCGGCCATGATGACCTTGGCCGTGCCTAGGATGTCGCCGTTGTTGTTGCCGTACCAGGTGTGCAGCAGCTGACCGTCCTCGCCCACGAGCGCGGCCTTCATGGTGGTGGAGCCGGCGTCGATGCCGATGAACACGCGTCCGGTGTAGCCTTCGAGCTTGCCCTTGGGGACGACCTCGGTGTCGTGGCGGGTCTTGAACTCGGCAAAGTCCTCGTCGGTGGCAAAGAGCGGATCCAGACGCTCGACCTCGGCACCCTGCGTGTCACCCAGGGCATCGATGGCCCCGATGAGCTGCGGGAACGTGCTGAGCTTGTTGGACTCGTGCGCCATGGCGGCGCCGCTCGCCACAAACAGGTGAGCGTTTTGGGGCACGATACGGTGCTCCTCGTCCAGATTGAGCGTGAGGTAGAAGCGGTGGCGCAGCTCGGAGAGATACTGCAGCGGGCCGCCCAGGAAGGCGACGTTGCCGCGGATGGGACGGCCGCACGCCAGGCCCGAGATGGTCTGGGTCACGACAGCCTGGAAGATGGAGGCGGCCACGTCCTCGGGGCGGGCGCCCTCGTTGAGCAGCGGCTGCACGTCGGTCTTGGCAAAAACGCCGCAGCGGCTGGCGATGGGATAGATGGTGGTGGCGTTGGCCGCGAGCTCGTTGAGGCCGCTGGCGTCGGTGTGGAGCAGGGTTGCCATCTGGTCGATGAACGCACCCGTGCCGCCGGCGCAGGTGCCGTTCATGCGCTGCTCGATGCCGTTATCGAAGTAGATGATCTTGGCATCCTCGCCGCCCAGCTCGATGGCGACATCGGTGGCCGGGATGAGGGTCTCGACGGCACGCTTGCTGGCGATGACCTCCTGGACAAACTCCAGGTCGAGCCACTGGGACAGCAGAAGGCCGCCCGAGCCGGTGATGGCGCAGGTCATCTGGGCCGTCGGCAGCACGGTCGCAGCGCCCTCGAACAGGTCGCGGGCGCAGGCACGGACGTCGGTGTGGTGGCGCTGGTACTTGGCGTAGACGATCTGGTTGTCGTCGTTGAGCACGGCAAGTTTAACGGTGGTGGAGCCCACGTCGATGCCCAGGTGCAGGTTGCCGCGAGCGTTCTCGGGGTTGAAGATCGCGCCTTCGGGGGCGTGGGCGGCGGCTACGGGCTCGGCAGCGGTAGCGGGCTCGCTGGCGACGGACGTCTCCCCTGCCGCGTTCTTGGCATCGGCAACTGCCTCGGCAACTTTCTCGGCAGCCGCGGTCGCGGCCTTCTGCGCGGCGTCCACCACGGCGGGCGCGGCCTCGCGTGCGGCAGCGACCATGCGATCCTTGATGCCATCGACGAGTTTGCTCATTATCTCTCCTCTTAGTTGTTGGACTCGACGGTTGCGGCGGTGTCGGCCGTATCCTCGAGCTGCAGGTTCAATAGCTTCAAGCCGTATTCCGGCACGTTGATATCGATGGGTTGACCATATAGGTCGCCGGGACGCACAAAGGCGATAACCGTCATAATGCGTGCCATGGCCTCGGGCGATTCGGTGAGGCCGTGCTCAAACCAGCGCTGAATCATGCCGACCTCGGCGCTCACGACGTAGGTAACGTAGTAGTCAAAGAACGTGCCCAGCGCCAGGCCCAAAATGCCCGTCTGTGCACGAGGCACCACGGCCTCACGCGCGGTGTCGATAATCTTCTTAATGAAAGCCTGGTCGCCGCCCGGGCCCAGCAGCGATCCGATTAAATCGCGGTTGGCCGCAAGGTAGCGCAGCAACTCAACCGAACCGGGCGCCGGCTCGAGCTCATCGATGTTGTGATAGAGATCGGGCAACTGAGCTGCGGTGATGAGCTCAATGCGCTCGCGGATCTCGGCCAGCAAGCCGTCCTCGATTTGATTGATAAAGTCGGGAATATCGCGGTAGTGCGAATAGAACGTGCGGCGCGTAAGGCCAGCGCGCTCGGTGAGCGACGCGACATTAATGTGCGAAAGGTCGCCGCTTTCGGCAAGCTCGCTGGCAAGTGCTTGGCGTAGGGCACGCTGCGAGCGAAGGGACCGGCGATCACATTTCTCGAGCTGGGACAAGCGTCCTCCTTGTTACTCAGTCTGCGCGCTATTGCACAGTGCGAGTATTATTGCACACCGTGTGTATCAACACGTAAAGGCAATATTTTGGATGTGACAAAGGGGCTGTCCCTTTGTCACATTCAGCGACCGCCTAGGTTGTGCCAGTTGTGCCTGGCTTTTGAAGCGGCATTGCCGATTGTTCAAAATGTCATTCGTGGGTAGAATAGTGTCGACGGCAGCCCAAGTTCTGGAAAGCTGGGCAGCGCCGTTGTTTGCATTAGGGGGTCAACGCCTTAGCGGCGGCGACCCCTTCTGTTGCGCTTCGAACGCTGCTTGAGTGCCTCGGAAAGGCCGACAAGTGCCGTGAAGAACGAGACCAAAGCGGTCAGAAGTCTCACGAAATCAATCAAATCGGTCATGGGCATCACCTCCCATCAGATGGAGGGCGCTGCCCGGCACATGGAACTGCCGCCAACAGTATCAATTCTATCAAAGCGCAGTTAGATATGCGAATGTTTGTTCGTATTTCAAGAGACCAGCGTCACCTGTGACAAAGGGGCTGTCCCTTTGTCACATTATTCGATTACGGTGCAGGAATTCTGCTTGCGCATGGTGGCGAGCATGTGTTTGGGGACGGCGTGGACCATGCAGCTACCGATGGTCGCGCTCGCGGCGGTCTTAGCTGCATCGCTTGCGTTTTTGGTCGCGTAGCTGTGGCGGAAACGTTTGAGCATGGCAATGTCGTTGCCGCCGTCTCCGTAAACCGCAACCTCGTCCTCGGCAATGCCGTAGTAGCCCGCCAGCCAGGCCACGCTCTCGCCCTTGTTGCATGCCACATCCGTGATCTCAAACATCACCGGATCGAACGGCGCGTTGACCACGCGGTCCGAGCGCTCGGCCAGATACGCCTTAAGGTCACGCTCCAGCTCGGGCGAGGTCACGCGGCAGTTGATCTTGCACACATCGTGGCGCAGGATGTCGCCGATCGACTGATCGAAATACTGTTCCTCGTGATAGCCGCCACGCGCGCGCATGCCGCGCATCACGATACGCTTGATGGGTCTGTCCTTTTTAAAGCCCGCCTGGTGCATCTCGAACGATCCGCTCGAAAACATGCCATCGGGCGTGGAGCAATCAAAGCAAATGTCCGGAAACTCCTTGAGCAGCTCCTCGGTGATCTGCGGGTCGATGGTCCAGGTCTTGAGCACCTCGCCATGACTGTCGCGCACAATGGAGCCGTTAGAGCAGCAGGCGTCAAGCGCCAGGCCCGTAAAGCCATGCTCGCCGATCGGCAGCGTCGAGCGTCCGGTCGCGGGAACCACATGCAGGCCAGCCTCGGTCAGCTCGCGAATGACACGGCGAATGGTCCCGTCTGCCTCGTGCAGGGCATTCAACAGCGTTCCGTCTAAGTCACTCGCAAACATCTTGATCATGGGCATGCCTCTCCTTCGTCTGCACGATATTGTAGACGAGAGCGGGCGCGTCCCAAGAGAGACGCGCCCGCTAGGCGAAAGATTGTCCTACACCGCGGCGGGGCCGTGTTCGCCGGTGCGGATGCGGATAACTTCCTCGACCGGCTCGACCCAGATCTTGCCGTCTCCAACGGCACCGGTGCGAGCAGCATTGCAGATAATCTCGACAATTCCGTCGACATGCTCATCGGCGCAAATGAGCGTGAACTGCACCTTAGGGATCGTGTTGACAAGCAACTCGTTGCCGCGCGCGTATTCCTTCCAGCCATGCTGTGCACCGCAGCCCTGCACCTGGTTGATAGTCATGCCGCGAACATCGGCAGCAAACAGCGCATCTTTAAGAACCTCAAGCTTTTCCTGGCGCACGATAGCCGTGATCTTTTTCATAATGAATTCCTCTCAATAATCAACGTATCCCTTTACATGAGACGCGGGTTTCCCAGGTGCCGCAGAT
Source organism: uncultured Collinsella sp. (assembly GCA_947002045.1). GTDB lineage: Bacteria > Actinomycetota > Coriobacteriia > Coriobacteriales > Coriobacteriaceae > Collinsella. Next base: position 21,903 of record CAMQJB010000014.1, on the reverse strand, counting down.
TGGGTTGAAAGAGGAGCGCCGCGTACTTTTGTACGCAAGCGACGGTTTGAAACCCAAGGTGCGGTGCCTGGGGAAGCCGCTAGTCAAGTCCCGAGAAGGAGGGATATGCGCTCTCGCCGTGTTGACTCGCGTCCAGGCCCAGCGCCTCGTCGGCCTCGTCCACGCGCAGGCTGCCGTGGAACAGCGCCTTGACCACCGCGGCGGTCACCAAGTCGAGCACCAGTACAATAGCGACCGTCACCACAATGCCCAAAATCTGCGAGACGAGCAGCGACACGTCGCCCGTGTAGAACAGGCCACCCTTACCGGTCCACGAGAGCTCCGGCACACAGAACAGGCCCGTGAGCACGCCGCCCAAGATGCCGCCGATGCCGTGGCAACCGAACGCGTCGAGCGCATCGTCGTAGCCAAACTTGGTCTTAAGATGGCTGATGGCCAGGTAGCAGACAGGCGAGACGATCAGGCCCATGACCAGCGCCGCCCACGGCTCGACAAAGCCCGCACCCGGCGTGACCACCACAAGGCCCGCAACCAGACCGGTGCTGGCGCCCACCAGCGTGGGGCGACCGGTATGCACGCGCTCGACGGCAAGCCACGAGACCATGCCCGCCGCGCTGGCCGTCACGGTGTTGAGGATGGCAAGCGCCGCCACGGCGTCGGCCTTAAACTCGCTGCCGCCGTTAAAGCCAAACCAGCCAAACCAAAGCAGGCCGGCGCCCAGCGCCACAAACGGCACGTTATGCGGACGGTAGCTCACCATGCCAAAACCACGACGACGGCCGAGCATTAAGCAGAGAATCAGGCCCGTCAGACCGGACGAAATGTGTACCACGTCGCCGCCGGCAAAGTCGAGTGCGCCGATGATGTCGCCGATAAAGGAGCCATCGCCGCCCCAAACCATGTGGGCGAGCGGCGCATAGACCACAAGCAGCCAAATGCCCAGGAAGGCCGTCATGGCACCAAACTTAACGCGGCCGGCCAGGCTGCCCGTGACGATAGCAGCCGTGATCATGGCAAATGCCATCTGGAAGGCAATGTTGATGATCTGAGGGTAGGCGGCACCGTCCGCGGCATTGCCCTCGGCCGCCTGCAGCACCTGGTTGAGTACCGGCAGGCACAGCAGCTGGTCAAGGCCTCCAATAAACGGGCTGGAACCGTCGCCGCCGTAGGCCAGCGACCAGCCGGCAACAATCCACAGCACACCAACCAGGCCAATGGCGCCAAAGCACATAAGCATGGTGTTGATGACATTTTTGCGCCTGGACAGGCCGCCATAGAAAAACGCCAGACCCGGTGTCATTAAAAACACGAGCATGGTGCAGACGAGCATAGACGTTGTCGATCCCGTATCGTACATTCGCTCTCCCTTGGTCGCATGAACGTTGTCGGCGCCCATAATGCGGCCGAGGGGCAACTGGTGTAGACCAGATACGGCGTTGTTAAACGCGGCGTTGTCGAATGGAAACGGTGCCGCAATCTTGGAAACGGCGCGGCAACGGACGCGAAACGGACGGGAAATACGCGAGCAAGGAAGCCGTGAGCGCGCCCGTCCCGGCTAGCGGCGGAACAGCTCGTGGGCGCGGTCGCGGAGATTAGTTGCTCGAATGACACCTTCGTAGCGATTGATGCGCAGGCGCGGGAAGGCGTTAAAGAAGCGTAGGTCGCGGCGGCTGAGTGACACGCTCGGCACCGGACGGCTTATGCACTTGCCGGCAAGGCGACGACTGAGCGACGGACGCGGCATGTTCGGCGCGGCATCGGCCACGCGGCGGGCGGCAAGCGCCAGGCCGCGAGCACCATCCGCGATAAACGTCGGCATCGAAGCCTTCTCGCGCAGGGCATCGAGCGTCGCATCGCCCAGCTCCGCCAGCCACGCGTTAACGGCACGGCTACGGATATGCGTCTGTGCCACCGAGTCAATCGTCGATTCGGGAATGCGCTCGAGCATTGAGTCGGACGCATCGGCAAGCGACTCATTGATGCGGTCGGCAAGGTCGGCGCGCACGCGCTCCAGCTGATCGGACAGACGCCGCCAGCTCGCCAACGAGCACACCGCGTCGACCATCATCGCGACCGCGACGATAAAGGCGGACAACCGCACAATCAGCACCGGCAGATGGCCAAGCAGCCCCAACACCGCCGGCTCCACCACGCGACAGATGCACAACGCACCCAAGCCAAACGCACAGGCCCAGTACAGACAGATGCGTCCGTGCAAGTTAAACGGCAGGTGCGAATAGTCCCAAAAGCGAGCGCCTGTTGTCTTTTCCAATAGGAGGCCCACACTGTACTCGATTACGCTGCACACAAGCGCCGCGGCGACAAACTGGCTCGCGGCATCCGGAATTCCGCGCAGCAAAAGCCAGCAGGCAATGCCGCCCACACCATAGATAGGACAACACGGCCCCAGCAAAAAGCCACTGTTGGCAAATCGTCCGTGATTGAGCATGGCGCAGACCGTCGACTCCCATGCCCAACCGCAAAACCCGTAAAAGGCAAACGAGAGCACCAGTGCCGAAAGCGGGCAGGCGGCAAGCGTCGAGCCGCCAAAAGCCATATCAATCGCGGTTCCCACCGTCTACCCTCTCCCCTTTTCGCTCGATGCTTTGCTCACGCCATCGTCCGCCTCGTCCTTGCGCGGCAGGCGGCCGGCGACTGTCTCGCGCAGCGCGCACCATTTGTCTGCCAGGCATACAATCCAAGCCTCACGACACGTCGGCGGCACCGGCACCAGCGGAAACATATGCCGCACGATAATATTCCGCTCGCGCGGCGTCAGCTCAAAATCTTCTTCCGCACGCGCCAGGGCAAAAAACGGATGCCGAAATCCGTGCAGGCGATGGCTCGGGTCGGGGTCGTGCCAATCGTAGAGAAAGTAATCGTGTAACAGGGCTCCGCGCAGCAGCGAGGCACGGTCGACCGAAATGCCAGCACGGCCCAAGCGCTCGGCAAAGGACAGACTTGCCCGTGCCACCGAGGTCACATGTGCATAGACCGTCACGTCGCCATGCTGGATAAACTCGCGCGTCAGGTCCAAGCGGCCCGCCTGGGCGAGCTGGCGGGCGGCATCGTCGACCTCGTGCGCGATTTTCTCGGCACGAACGGCATCGGACATGCTGCCTCCTTCCAGCGGCTCACGGCGGCAAGCCACGGCCTGCACGTATTGAAAAAATCATCATCGAATCTATCAGTATGGCATCGGACAAAACGTTTTGCCCCACCAGTTGTCGAATTACCGCGCCGCCGTCACATATCAAACGCCAAAATGTGCGAGACTGTCTTGTGCAATTGTGTCGGCCGAGGGAGCGCCGGCGCTCGATTCGCATGGAGTAACCCACAACGATGCTGCTTACGCAAACGACAACGCCCGAGGACGTCAAGGCTCTCGACCGCGCCGAGCTTCCGCTGCTCTGCGGCGAGATTCGCCACGCCATCCTCGAAAGCTCCGCCGCTGTCGGCGGACACGTTGCCCCCAACCTGGGCGTCGTTGAGCTTACGGTTGCGCTTCATCGCGTGTTTAACTCCCCTATCGACAAGATTGTCTTTGACGTTTCGCACCAGACCTACGCCCACAAGGCGCTGACCGGGCGCGCGTATACCTATATCGATCCGGAACGTTTTGGCGAGGCTTCTGGCTTTGCCAATCCCGACGAGTCCGAGCACGACCTGTTCGCCATGGGCCACACCTCCACATCGGTGAGCCTGGGCTGCGGCTTGGCACACGCCCGCGATCTGGCGGGCGACAGCTACAACGTCATCACCATCATTGGCGACGGCTCGCTTTCGGGCGGCTTGGCGTTTGAGGGCTTCAACAATGCCGCCGAACTCGACAGCAACCTGATCATCATCGTCAACGATAACGACCAGTCCATCGCCGAGAACCACGGTGGCCTCTATCGCAATCTGGCCGAGCTGCGCACCAGCAACGGCACCTGTGAGCGCAACGTTTTCCGCGCGATGGGACTCGACTACCGTTATTTGGACGCCGGCAACGACGTGTTGGCCCTGGTCGACGCGCTGCAGGAACTGCGCAATATCGATCATCCCATCGTGCTGCACGTCTCCACCGCCAAGGGCAAGGGCTTTGAGCCGGCCCAGAGCGACCCCGAACGCTGGCACCACGTGGGTCCGTTTGACATGGCGACTGGGCGCAAGCTTTGCCCGGGCCATCCGAGCGAGCCCGCGCCGCGCACCTATGCTGACATTACGGGCGAGGCGCTCAGCGCCGCCATCGAGCGCGATCCACAGGTCGTTGGCATCACGGCCGCCACGCCCTACATTATGGGCTTTACACCCGAGCTTCGCGCTGCCGCCGGCAAACAGTTCGTCGATGTGGGCATTGCCGAGGAGCACGCCGTGACCTTTGCCACCGCGCTTGCGCGCTCGGGCGCCAAGCCAGTCTTTGGTGTGTACGGTACGTTTTTGCAGCGCGCCTACGACGAGCTGTGGCACGACCTGTGCCTCAACGACGCCCCCGCAACCATTTTGGTGTTTGGTGCGTCAATCTTTGGCACCACGTCCGAGACGCATCTTTCGTTCTTTGATATTTCCATGCTGGGCGGTCTTCCCAACATGCACTACTTGGCGCCGGCCTGCATGGAGGAATATCTGTCCATGCTGAGCTGGTCGCTCGACCACCGCGAGCATCCCGTGGCAATCCGCGTACCGGGCATCGGCCTGGTAAGCCGCCCCGACCTTGCGCCCGCCGAAGACACCGACTACAGCGCCGTTCGCTACAACGTGGTGCGTCAGGGCCGCGACGTTGCCGTGCTCGCGCTTGGCGATTTCTTTGAGCTGGGTGAGCGCGTGGCAAACCGTCTGACTGCCGAGTACGGCATCGAGGCCACGCTCGTCAACCCGCGCTTTGCAACCGAGCTCGACCGCGAGTTCCTCGACAGTCTTGCCGCCGAGCATCGCGTTGTCGTCACCCTCGAGGACGGCATCTTGGACGGCGGCTGGGGCGAGCGCGTGGCATGCTATCTGGCATGCACGCCGTTGCGCACGCGCACCTTCGGCATCGCCAAGGGCTTCCCCGACCGCTACGACCCCAACGAGCTGCTCGCTCAGAACGGCATGACGGTCGAGAACATGGCCGCCGAAGCCGTAAGGCTACTCAACGAGTAAAAAACCTCCGCAAGGAAAGCATCCCTGCGGAGGTTTTTGTTTTCGCGACGCGATTATCTCAATCTGTAACATCCAAGGCCCGAATTCCCGTCTAACTGTTACAGATCTAGACAAGACGTCTTAGTCCCTGACCTTTGTCTCAATCTGTAACAGATAGAGACCTTTTAGCCATCCAGATGTTACAGATCGAGACATTCGAATTCCCCTGAAGTGAAAATCTCGATCTGTAACAGGTAGAACCCATTTCCTCGTCTAACTGTTACAGATTGAGACAAAGCAGCAAGGCATGCCGCCGCACCGACCATGCCGTCTGCAAAGCGCTATCTCAGCTGCAATAAGCGACGTTTACCCAGATAAAACCTGCCAAAATAAACCTGTCCCTTTTTGGTAGGTAGAATTACCCATAAGGTAAGTATGTTTCTGAGTTATTTCGTGTTGACCCATTTGAGCGCGATAGGGTATAACTCTACTCAACCGCTAGGGATTTTATTGAGAAAGGTGTTCTACCATGAGCAAGAACCTCTCCCAGCAGGTCGTTCTCGACCGCCGCGGCTTCGTTGCCGCCACCTTCGCAACCGTCGCCGGCCTTGGTCTTGCCGGCTGCTCCGACACCAGCGCCGAGGCCGACAAGGGTTCCGCCGCCGGCTCCTCCAAGAGCTCCGAGGATACCGAGGCTTCCACCACGCTCGACGCTAAGGCATTCGACAAGCTCGTCGACAACGGCCCCAAGGCCGATGACGACGCCATCGCCGCCAGCACCTGGGCCACGGCCGTCAAGGACGCCGGCGTCTTTAAGATCGGTGGCGTTCAGACTTCCACGCTCTTCTCCCTCCTCAACGAGAAAGACGGTCAGACCCGCGGCTTCGACGCCGGTATCGCACAGCTCCTGTCCAACTACATTCTGGGCGAGAACAAGGTCGAGATCACCCAGGTGACCTCGGACACGCGCGAGTCCGTCTTGCAGAACGGCCAGGTCGACGCCGTCTTTGCCACCTACACCATCACTGACGAGCGCAAGAAGCTTGTCTCCTTTGCCGGTCCCTATTACTACACGCAGCAGGCCATCCTGGTGCTCGCCGATAACGACGACATCAAGAGCGTCGACGACCTGGCCGACAAGAACGTCGCCGTCCAGTCCGGCTCCAACGGCCCCGCCATCCTGGAGGAGCTCGCTCCCAAGGCCAGCCAGCAGGAGTTCAAGACCGACGAGGAGGCCCGCCAGGCACTCCAGCAGGGCCGCGTTGACGCCTACGTCATCGATAACAACATGCAGCAGAGCGCCCTGGTCCGCGAGCCTGGTAAGTACAAGATCGCCGGCAAGCCCTTCGGCAACAAGGAGCCCTATGGCATCGGCCTGCCGCTCGATTCCGACGGTGTCGCCTTCGTCAACGACTTCCTTAAGAAGATTGAGGACGATGGCACCTGGACCGAGCTGTGGCAGATCTGCATTGGCGACCGTACGGGCGACACCAATGTTCCCGAGCTGCCCGAGGTCGGCGCCTAGACAGCGAGCCTAGTAACGGCCGTTGCGAAACCATACGGAAACGCACGATGCGCTTTATTGCGCTAAACTGTTTCCTCACTGAGTTGTCGGGGCTTCCGTACACACGGGAGCCCCTTTCCTTATCGGCGGGAGGTCCGCATGAGTCTCTCCGAACTCTGGTCGCTCTATGGCCAGAACTATATCGACGCGCTGCTCGCAACCTGGGGCATGACGCTTGAGTCGTTTGCCATCGCCATGGTGCTGGCCGTCGCCGTCACCGTGATGCGCGTGTCGCCGCTCAAGCCGCTGCGCGTCTTTGGCGACCTGTATGTGCAGGTCTTCCGTAACATCCCCGGCATCGCACTGCTCATCATCGTCGTCTATGCGCTGCCACCGCTCAAGGTCGTCCTGCCCTACCGCACCTGCGTTATCGTCGCCACGGTCCTTTTGGGCTCGGCCTTTGGCTCCGAGAACTTTATGAGCGGCATCAACACCGTTGGCGTCGGTCAGGTGGAAGCCGCCCGCTCGCTCGGCATGAGCTTCAGCCGCATCCTCGCCAAGATCGTGATTCCGCAGGCACTGCGCTCGAGCGTATTGCCCATGACCAACCTCTTTATCGCCGTCATGCTCACCACCGCGCTCGGCAGCCAGGTGCCGCTTAAACCGCAGGAACTCACCGGCGTGGTGAGCTACATCAATACCCGCTCGCTCGGCGGCGTCGCCGCGTTCTTTATCTCGGCGCTCGGCTACCTGGGCACGGCCTTTGTGGTGAGCCACATTGGCAACTACATCGATAAGAAGGTGAGGATCCTCCGATGAGCAAGCATTCCACCTCCGCGCTCACCATGCGCGATGCGCTCTACGAGGCTCCCGGCCCCAAGATGCGCGCCAAGATTCACATCGGCACCGCCATCTCGCTTGTTGCTGTCGCCGCGCTCGCCATCCTGGTACTGCAGCGCTTTTATGTGACCGGTCAGCTTTCGGTCCACTATTGGTATTTCTTTACGCACCTCACTACCTGGAAGTTCTTGCTTGCCGGCTTTGAGGGCACCGTTAAAGTCGCACTCACCGCTGGCGCCATCGCGCTGGTGCTGGGCTTAGCCCTTATGCTCGGCCGCACCAGCGGCATCAAGCCGCTACAGCTGGTCTGCCGCGTGCTCACCGATTTCTTCCGCGGTGTGCCGAGTCTGCTGTTCATCTACTTCTTCTTTTTGGTGCTGCCCCAGTACAAGATCGCGCTACCGTCGTTTTGGATGCTCGCGCTTCCCGTCGCGCTCGCCGCGGCCGGCGTGCTGGCCGAGATTTTCCGCGCCGGCGTCAACGCCGTGCCGCGCGGCCAGGTCGAAGCCGCCCAGGCGCTCGGTCTCTCCAAAGCTAAAATCACCTTTAAAATCGTGCTGCCGCAGGCGATTCGGTTTATTATTCCGTCGTTGATTTCGCAGCTCGTGGTCGTAGTCAAAGACACCACCGTCGCCTATGTGGTGAGCTACCCCGACCTCATGCAAAACGCCCGCGTGCTCATTACCAACTACGACGCCCTCGTATCGGTCTACCTGGTGATCGCAGTCATCTACATCCTCATCAACGTCGCGATCAACAAGGCCGCTGTCTATGTTTCGCACAAGACCGGCGCGACCATCATCCGCTAACGCTTTACCATTTCGAGTCATAAGGAGCCGAGCACCATGGCACAGAGCACCTCTTCCACCGGCAATCAGCCGCTGATCGAGCTCAGACACGTCGATAAGCACTATGGCGACCTGCACGTTCTCAACGACATCAATCTCTCGGTCGACCGCGGCGAGGTCGTCGTTGTGATCGGCCCCTCGGGCTCGGGCAAGTCGACCATGTGCCGCACCATCAACCGCCTGGAAACCATCGACTCGGGCGAAATCCTCATCGAGGGCGAGCCCCTGCCGCAGGAAGGCAAGGACCTTGCCCGCATGCGTGCCGAGCTGGGCATGGTGTTTCAGCAGTTCAACCTGTTCGCACATATGACCGTGCTGCAGAACGTCATGCTGGGACCGGTCGATGTGCTGGGTGTCTCCAAGGACGAGGCCCGCGAGCGCGCCATGGACCTGCTGGGCCGCGTGGGCGTGGCCGAGCAGGCCGACAAGGTGCCCGCACAGCTTTCGGGCGGCCAGCAGCAGCGCGTGGCCATCGCCCGTTCACTCGCCATGCAGCCCAAGGCCATGCTTTTTGACGAGCCCACAAGCGCCCTCGATCCCGAAATGATCAACGAGGTGCTCGAGGTCATGGTCCGTCTGGCCCAGAAGGGCATGACGATGATTGTCATCACGCACGAGATGAACTTCGCCCGCCGCGTGGCCGATCGCGTCGTGTTTATGGCCGACGGCCAGATCGTGGAAACCGGCACGCCCGACGAGTTCTTCGACCACCCCCAGACCAAGCGCGCCCAGGACTTCCTCAACTCCATCAAGGGCCACTAACCCAATTGCCACGCGGGCAAATTCATCAGTAACGTTTGCTCCGCGCCACCCCTGTGCCATGTCCACCCGGATTCGAAAGCTACGCCCATGATCGGAACCCGCACCTCATCGTCCTACACTCCGCACGTCGACGTCGATCCCGCCGACCGTCCGCTCATCCTGGTCGCACCACGCTGGGAAGAAGCGAAACCCTATTTGAGCGAGACGCTCTCCCCCAACGAGGAGATTGCGAGCGTCTTTGTCGATGCCATCCTTGCCGCCGGCGGCCTGCCGCTGCAGATGTCCATCACCGAGGACATTGAGGTCATCCGTCATTACGTCGATATCGCCGACGGCATCGCCATTCCCGGCGGCCCCGATGTCAATCCCAAACGTTGGGGCGATGATCGACCCTACGACCCCACCCTCTGCTGCGAGATCCGCGATAGCTTTGAGTTTAAGCTGGTCGGCGAGGTGCTCCGCGCCAAAAAGCCGCTCTTTACCACCTGCCGCGGCACGCAGTTGCTCAATGTCGCCACCGGCGGCACCCTGTGCATGGACGTGCCAAGCCTGGGCGCGCGCGAGGGCCGCACGCAGTGGCGCCATACCCACGTGCTCAACGACCCCGTGCATCCCGTCGAGGTCGTGCCGGGCTCGTTGCTGGAGCGCGCGCTTGGCGGGCACAGGCTTATCCAGACCAACTCCGCACACCACTGCTGCATCGATCGTCTGGGTAAAAGCACGCGCTTGGTCGCCAAGGCAACCGATGGCGTGCCCGAGTGCATCGAAGTCGAAGGCCAACCCTTCTGCCTGGGCGTGCAATGGCATCCCGAGTACACCTGGCAGACGCTCGAAACCGACTTTAACCTCTGGAAGTCGTTTGTCGAGGCGGCAGCCAAGGTCAAGCAGGCCCGCTAGCACGCGAACCACAAAACAGATAAGGGCGCCCCGCCGGCCACATGGTCCGGCGGGGCGCCCTTTCACCTATATGTGGCCGGCAAGCAGCCCAAGGCTCGCAAGCTCTTATTCAGCCGCCTCGCGCAGAGCCGACATCGTTGCCGCATATTGCTGCTGCAACGCATGCATCCTCTCGCGGGCGCCGTCAACGGCATCGGCGCCGCGCAGCGCTTCGGTTACCACGACCGCCGGCCCGTACAGATTATCGAATCCCAGGTTCTGGCTCACGCCCTTGAGCGTGTGCGCTGCCATAAACGCACCTTCGGCGTCTCCCGCCGCCATAGCGGCCTCCAGCTTGTCCATGCTCTCGTCATCCAAAAACTTGAGGGCAAAGCGGGCAAGCATTTCCCCGCCCATCAGCCGAGCGCACGCGTCATCATAATTAGCGCCGATCTTCTCATACGCCTCACGCATGGAAATCATGGATTGAAACTCCTTTGTTCAAACTAAATCGTGGGAAACGCGACAACGTCGGCGGGGCGTGCCAACGTCTCGGCAATACGGTCTTGCACCTCGAGCAGGCAGTCGAGCAACAGTGGGTTAAAGGTTCCGCACTTACCGTCCAGGATCATCTGAATCGCCTCCTTGTGCGGGATAGCGTCCTTGTACACGCGCACGCTCGTCAGCGCATCATACACGTCGGCCACCGAGACCACCTGCGCGGCAATGGGAATCTCGTCGCCCTTAAGGCCATCGGGATAGCCCTTGCCGTCCCAGCGCTCGTGATGCCAACGCGCAATCTGGTACGCATATTCCATAAGCGCATTGCCGACGTGATGGCGGCCCAGCTCAAGCAACATGTCGGCGCCCATCGTGGTATGCGTCTTCATAATCTCGAACTCCTCGGGCGTAAGGCGCCCGGGTTTGTTGAGAATCGCATCGTCAATCGACATCTTGCCGATATCGTGCAGCGCCGAAGCCAGGGCAATCGTGGAGCGTTCCTCATTGTCGAGGGAGATCGTGCCGCTACGCTGGACCAGACAGCCAAGCAGCAGCTCGGTCAGCTTTTCGATGTTCGTAACGTGCCTGCCGCTCTCGCCATTGCGAAGCTCCATGACGCCGGCCATGATGTCGATGAGCATGCGACTGTTCTTGACGCGCTCGTTGTACTGCTGGGACAGCAGGCTCGTCAGGCGGCGCTGTTTGGCGTATAGGCGGATGGTGTTGCTTACACGGCGGCGCACGACACGGGAGTCAAACGGGCGGTTGATATAGTCCGGGGCGCCCAGCTCGTACGCGCGCAGAACCATATCATCGGAATCTTCGCTCGAAATCATGATGAAAGGCAGATTGTCGATACCCGATCGGCGCGACAGATCGGCCAGCACCTCAAAGCCGCTTATGCCCGGCATGACAATATCCAGCAGCACGAGCGACAACTCATCGCCATAGCGGTCGACCATGTCGAGCGCCGTACGACCGTTGTCGGCCTCGAGGATGCAATACTCGTCCTTGAGCATCTCGTTGAGAATGGCTCGGTTCATCTCGGAGTCATCGACGATAAGCACCAAAGGTTTTTCGCTTTGGAAGGCCTCGATGAAATCGCCATCGGTCACGACCGTACCGGCTTTTGCCTTGGCACGGCTCAGCAACTGGACAGCGCGGCCAACGCCCTCATCAACCGTCTCGCCATGAATGCGAACGCCACCAACACATGCCGTCAAACTCACGTGCTCATGGCCCGGAATAATCGCGGAACGAACGGCATCGGATACCTGACGCAGGCGACGGGCGAAGTCATCGGAGGGAATATTGGGCATGACGGCCACAAACTTGTCGCAGCCATAGCGTACGAGCTCGTCAGCCGAACGAATTCCGCTGCGCATGGCCGTCGCCACAGCACCGAGCGCAAGGTCGCCGGCATGACGACCACACGTATCGTTGAAGACCCTAAAATCATCAAGGTCGATCACCGCAACGCCAGCCTTCATGCGGGCGCTACGGAGCTTTTCCTCGTAATATCGGCGATTACGCACACTCGTCAGCACGTCGGTGTAGACAAGGTCCTCTTCTGCGGCCTCTTGCTCATCAATCGGACGCACCATCAGCAAGACGTGAGGCTCACCCTCGACCTTCAGAGGACGCAGACGAGCGCGGTACTCAACACCATCGTTGAGCAGTTGCTCCGACACCTCATCGGAGTCTGCCAAAGCCTCAAGACTCGACTGACGCAGACAAGGGCAGCGATCGCCGGCGAGCAGGCAGTTAGGCTCGCTCTTAATCTGATCGGCCGACAGCAAACGTACCACGGGGTAGGTCTTCGCGACGCGGGCGACCTCAGCGGCAGCCTCCTCGTCGGTTAGATTGACCTCGTGATTATTGAGCATATGGGGCCCTTTCTATCGTTATGCACGGCAACGGTGCATATCAATTGGTACAAGGGTAACATCTAACAGCTGAAGGCAAACGCGCGATTATCGTTACATTTTTATGACCTGGCAAGCGGCGGTAATGGAGCCGCGGGCGCGCGGTTATGGACGCATTCGTCAACAATGACGAAACGCTAACAACCCCTCTCCCCGCAGGTCATCGAGCGTGCTAACGCTCCAAGACATCGCGAACGGCATTTGCCGCCGTAACGGGGCGATCGCGCAGACCGTTATGCGCGCCGGGAACCATTACGAGTGGACAGCCCAAAAGCTCAGCCGCCATCCTCGTGCCCGCCTCGCGGGGTGTACCGACCGAAAGCTCGCCCAAAAACACAGCCGACACCGCCTTTGACGCGCGGGCGCGCTCCCAGTCGGGAGCATATGTCATATTTGTTCCGTATTCATTGGCCATGAAGCAACGACCATTGCGCAGGGCATGTTTGACTTCCGCTTCGGTCGTCCCGGGAGCCTCGGGGTCCAAGTCGCCGAGGGCTCCCAAGAAAAGCCGGAGCGCCCTTGAAACCTTTCCAGCCGCAATCATATCGAGCAAAACCGGAGCTGCGCCCATGCCGACGCCTTCGGCCGACACAGCCGGCTCATGCAGAATCGCACGGGCGACGAGATGGGGTTCGGTGCGAAGAAGCTCCAGCGCCACCAACGTACCGGCGCTATGCGCAAGCACATTTGCCGGAGCGCCAACGTGTTCGATCACGGCTTGCAGGTCGGCGGCCTGAGCGGCAAGATCATAGCTGCCGTCTGCCGCATCGCTGCTGCCACCGCAGCCGCGGCGGTCGTAGGCAATTACGCGGTAGTTGCGGCTGAGCTCACAAGCGATGCCGTCGAAAAATGTGCCGTCGACACAAGCACCGTGCACGCACACCAAGGCAGGAGCATCAGGCGACACATCCGGGCCGGCATATTCGCGACAGGCAATCGTGGTGCCCGCATTCTCGACCGTAAAATCCATGTTGTGCCCCCATCATCAACGCCCATCCAGTTGCACGTCAGTGCGGTTGGATGGACCCGCATTGCCTTACGCCTTGTTAACAGATTAACTGTACCCGACCCGAGGCTTTTCATGGCACGGCATAATGAGCGACGTGAAAAAACGAAACTTGTAAAGCAAGAGCCCGCACCTTGCTTTGGAGCCGATGCTATGCTTAGGCACAATTGTCTTGAGGAGCATATGCCTATGTCTACGTTTTTGAATGCCAGCCCCATCTTTGGGCCCGTTCGCAGCCGTCGCCTTGGTCTCTCGCTCGGCGTCAACATGATGCCGGCCAGCGGCAAAATCTGCACGTTCGACTGTATTTACTGCGAAAACGGCCTCAACGCCGAGCGCCCCTGTCATGAGCCGTACAACACAGCTGCCGTGGTACTCGACGCGCTCGAGGCAAAGCTGCGCGAGATGGCAGCCGAGGGCGAGCTCCCCGATGTGATCACCTTCGCAGGCAACGGCGAGCCCACTGCCGCACCGGAGTTTCCGCAGGCCATCGCCGGCGCCGTCGCGTTGCGCGACGAGCTTGCCCCAAACTCTAAGATCGCCGTGCTCTCCAACGGCACGCGCGCCGACCGCCCCGAGGTGCACGACGCGCTCATGATGGTCGACGACAACATTCTTAAGCTCGATACCGTCGACCCGGCGTTTATCCAGCTGCTCGACCAGCCTGTTGGCCCCTACGATGTCGATCACCAGATAGAGACGTTCGCGAGCTTTGACGGTCACGTTATTATCCAGACGATCTTTTTGACCGGCGAGTATCAGGGCAAGCTCATCGACAACACCGGCGAGGAGTACGTTGCCCCCTGGCTCGCGGCGCTCGAGCGCATTCGCCCACAAGAAGCGACCATCTACACGGTGGCGCGCGAGACACCGGTCGCTGGCCTTGCCAAAGCGGCGCCTGAGGTGCTCGACGCCATTGCCGCGCGCGTGCGCGCCATCGGCATTCCCTGCCAGGTGAGCTACTAGCAAAACCACGCAGCAGCCAGTGCCCGCCATCCCGCTCCATCAGTTGCGGTGATATAGTTCCTTTTTATGCTGTTAAACCGCTTAAATCGGAACTATATCACCGCAACTTATATGGACGCGTGGGTGGGCTATACTAGCTGCGGATGAAAGGAAGTTAGCCATGTATGACAAAGGACCCGTGCCTGGCCGCAACGACGCTTGCTGGTGCGGCAGCGGCAAGAAATACAAGAAATGCCATAGCGCCTTTGATGAGCGCCTCGAGCGCTTGTGGGAAGAGGGCTGGGAGGTTCTGCCCCGCACACTCTACAAGACGCCCGCCGACATCGAGGGCATCAAGCGCTCTGCCGCCATCAACGTGGGCGTGCTTGACTACGTAGGCGAGCACATCGCCGCGGGCATGACCACCAACCAGATCGACCAGATGATCTACGACTACACCGTCGAGCACGGTGGCACGCCGGCCGACCTCAACTACGAGGGCTACCCCAAAAGCGTGTGCACCTCGATCAACGACGTCGTCTGCCACGGCATCCCCTGCGATACGGACGTGCTGCACGAAGGTGACATCATCAATGTGGACTGCTCTACGATCTTGGACGGCTACTTTAGCGACTCGAGCCGCATGTTCTGCATCGGCGAGGTCTCGGCCGAGCGCCAGCGTCTTGTCGACGTCACCCGCGCCAGCGTGGAGGCGGGCCTGGCGGCCGTCAAGCCATGGCTGCCGCTGTCCGTTATGGCCGAGGCCGTGCAAAAGACGGTCGAGGACGCCGGTTTTAGCGTGGTGCGCGAGTACGGCGGACACGGCATCGGTAAGGAGTTCCACGAGGACCCGTTTGTGGGCTTTACCACCGAGGCGCCCGATGTGGACACCATCATGGCCCCGGGCATGGTCTTTACCATCGAGCCCATGGTCAATGCCGGAGCTCCCGACATTAAAATCAGCAAGGGCGACGGCTGGTGTGTGCGCACCAAGGACGGTAGCGACTCCGCCCAGTGCGAGGTGCAGCTGGTCGTGACCGAGGACGGCTACGAGCTGCTGAGCTGGTAGCCGTGGATGCGCCGGATGCTGACGGGCACGCTCGTCTTGCATCCGGCGTTTTTATTTGAACGTTTTGCCTGATACAACCTGCCAAAATAAACCTGTCCCTTTTTGGCAGGTCGAGCGGAGAGGACTGCTTGTGAACATCCTGGTTTTGTTGCCCGTCAACGACCGCCATCGCGCGATCCTCGAGTCGAGCGCTCCGGGCGAGGACTTTATCTACACGAGCTCCGACGCCATCACGCGCGAGCAGGTCGCCGATGCCGACGTGATCTTGGGCAACATCGACCCTGACATGCTTACCGCGTGCGAGCACCTCCAGCTGCTGCAACTGCAGACCGCGGGCTATGATGATTACTTGGCCGCCGGCACCGTGCCAGCCGACGCCAAGCTTTCCTGCTCGGTGGGCGCCTATGGCCAGGCCGTAAGCGAGCACATGTTTGCCATGGTCCTTTCCATGATGAAGCGCTTGCCCGGCTATCACGACTTGCAGCGCGAGCATCGCTGGGAGGATTTAGGGCCGGTCACCTCGCTCAAAAACGCCAACGTGCTGGTGCTGGGCGCGGGCGATATCGGCGGCCACTTCGCCACGCTCTGCCGCAGTATGGGTGCACACGTCCGCGGCATCAAGCGCCATCCGCTCGTCTACCCCATTGTATTTGAGGACATGGACGGCATGGACACCCTGTCTGAGCGTCTGGCGGAGGCAGACGTCGTCGCATCCTTTATGCCCAGTACGCCCGAGACCCGCGGCATTGCAAATGCCGAGTTCTTTGCCGCGATGAAACCGGGTGCCTTCTTTGCCAACGGCGGCCGCGGCGATCTTGTGGTCGCCGACGACTTGGTTGTCGCCCTGGAGTCGGGACATCTCGCCGGCGCCGCGGTCGACGTCACCGACCCCGAACCGTTGCCTGAGACAAGTCCACTGTGGGATGCGCCCAACATGCTCATCACGCCGCATATCTCGGGCTGGTTCCACCTGGCAGCCACGCTCAACAATGTGGTCGACATTGCCGCGGAGAATCTGCGTCACCTGCAGGCAGGCGAAACTTTACGTTGTTGGATCGAGCACTAATCTTGTTCCGCCGTTTTACCAAACGCCGGAACCCCTCGACGCTGCGAGCCCCATGGGTTCCGCCCGTCTAACGACCGGCGGACCGGTCGACGCTGCGAGCCCGCCGTTTGGCCAATCTGCCGTTCAATTTCAAAGGCGCGACCAGAAGGTCAGCGCCTTTTCATTTCACGGCACCTTGGCTCAAACGGCAGGCTCTCGCTGACTTTTGCTCAACCTGTGGGGTCTTCAAATTGTTAGAGCGTTGCTAAGTAATTCTTTGCGTCTTCTACGCTCATTGCTGCGACAGGCGCGTGTGAACAGAGTTTGACATCGTTGGTGACCAGTAAATCTGCTTGGGAGCGCATCGCTGCCGCAATGATTAAATCGTCTTCGTAATCGCTATGGAGATTACGCTGCTTGCTCGCCATCCATATGTCACTCAGGTCGCAGGGTACCGGCGTGGCAAGTTGCGACAACACGTCGAGGCAATCCCATGCAAGTGATGTCGCCGCCACGGCGGCATCTTGGGATAGTGAGCCATGCTCGCGCCGATACCATGCCTTATGTTCGCTTGAAATCAAATAGAACAGATCTTTGGACGATGTCGCCGCATACAGCAAATCCACCTGCGCCGTGCATGCATCGCGTAAAAACTCAATCGCCACCGAACGACCACGTCGTGAGGGAATGAAGTAATCGAGCCACACGTTGGTGTCAACCAAGATACGCCTTGGAGCCTCACTCATAGAGCCAGCTCATCTCCTCGCCATAGCGATCCGCATAGGCATTCCGTTTGAGCTCTTCGTCGTCCGATGGCTGAGCCCTGACCATATCGATTCCCGACTCACGGCAAGCGGCAGCGAACAGCTTCGACCCCTGATCCATGAGCTCGAGCTTACGTTTGGCGGCCTTTTCGCGCTCGCGCTGTTCCGCCCGGGCACGACTGGGCAGCAGGATATCCTCGAGCGCGCCGGGCCGATCAGCCAGAGATGCCGCAAGTTGCCAGAGCGCACGCACCGCTTGGCTCGGCGTCATACCGGCCCTGGAGAGAGCGGCGTCCCCACTCCTTTTAAGATCGGCATCGAGACGCACGTTGATCTGAGCGGCTGTTGTGGTCATGACCCCTCCTTAATACTTCAAAACTATCATAAAACTCTATGGTAGATACGTAAAGCATGTATAGCATTTATAAGCATTAGCCGTACTCTGTACACAAAAAGCCGCCGAGGCACACTGCACCTCGGCGGCCACATATCACAGATCTAGCTCGGTTTCACCCTTTGCATTCGCCCAGATAAAACCTGCCGAAATCAACATCCCTCTTTGGCAGGTTTTAGAGCTCCGCGCTTTCGGCTCCGTTGATATGGAGGTCGCGCTCGTAGAAGGCGGTGAGGGCGCGGATGGCGTACATCACGTCGCGTACGCCGCCGGTCTCGTAGCTTGAGTGCATGGCCAGCTGCGGCAGGCCCACGTCCACGGCATGCATGCTCGCCTGCATATTGGACAGGTTGCCGAGTGTGGAGCCTCCGGCCATATCGCTCTTGTTGGCGAAGGCCTGTGTGGGTACGTCGGCGTCATCACAGATGGCCTGGAACACCGCGCGGCTAAAGGCATCGGTGCAGTAGTGCTGGTTGGCGGCTTCCTTAATGACAATGCCGCCGTTGAGCACAACCTGATTGCGAGCATCGCACTTCTCGGCGTGGTTGGGGTGCACGGCATGCGCATTGTCGCAGCTCACAAGCATCGAGGCGGCAAGTGCGCGATGGTACGACTCGTCGTCAAAGCCCAGCGATCCGTTGATGCGGCGCAGCGCGTCGGCCAAGAACGTCGACATGGCGCCCTGCTTGGTCTCGGAGCCAACCTCCTCGTTATCAAAGCAGCAAAAGACCGAGATGTCATGCGCATTCTCGGCACCCAAAAATGCCTGCAGCGAGGTGTAAGCGCAGGCCAGGTCGTCGAGCTTGGGCGTCGAGATAAACTCGTCGGCCCAGCCCCAAATGCGCGCATCCTGACGATTGACCAGGAACAGATCGCGACCTAGGATCTGCTCGGGCTCAACGTCCAGTTCGTCAGCGATCAGTGCGTCAAAATCTCCCTGTTTAAGCTCGCCGGCGCTGATGAGCGGGCACAGGTCGACGGCTCGGTTGGGAGCAAAGCCCTCGTTAACGCCGCGGTTCATGTGGATGGCAAGGCTCGGAATGATAGCGACCTCGCGCTCGGTAGCAAGCAGGCGGCTCTCGATACGGTCGCCCTCGCGCACCAGTACGCGGCCCGCGAGCGCCAGCGGGCGATCGAACCAAGTGTAGTCGATCATGCCGCCGTAGGCCTCGATGTTCAGACGCAGCGTCTCGCCCGCACCGTCAAGTTCGGGCACGGCCTTGACCTTAAACGTCGGAGAATCGCTGTGCGACGCCGTGAGCTGAAAATGATAGTCACCGGCAACACCGTCCTCGCCCCACGTCGCGGCCAGGTCCTCGCCCACCTTAAAGGCAACAACGCTCGAGGTGTTGCGCTGCGTGTAATAACGCCCGCCCGGCTCGATGTCCCACGCCGCATTCTCGGGCAGGTAGGTAAAGCCCGCCTCGTCGAGCTCGGCCATAATGGTCGCCGCCGTATGGAACATGCTGGGGCATGCCTCGATAAAGTCGATAAGGTCGTTGGCGGCCTCGATATCATCGGCCGTCACATGCGCGCGCTCGGGCGTTTCCTGATCCGTCATGCTCTCCCCTTTCGCTGGGTTGATGGTCCCCTCCAGCATACCCCGCCACGCCAGCGCCGCACTCTTCATTCCGTGCTTAATTCCGCGCCACTCACCAAGTTGAGCCATCATGCCCGCGCTCCTTTTGCGACAATTGCGCTAACAGGACGAGAGGAGCCGTCATGAAGCCACGTAACATTGCCATCACCTGCGGTGTCGCGGGAGTCGCCGTCGGCCTTGCCGCTGCCACCGGTATCGTTTATCACAAGCAAATCAAGTCCGCCGCGTCGCTCAAACGCTTGACCGGCTACGCGGATGGCTATGACCTGTACGCAATCGACATCGCCTACGACTACGATCTCGATCGCATCATCGCCGCTGGCGTGCGCGACGACCAGGCCTACATCGATGCCGTGGTGGCGCAGGTGCTGCCCGGTGTGCCGGCACATGTCCAGGCGCCCCAGTTTGCCTGCAGCGCTTTTGTCGCCGTAGATGCCGAAGGCCGCGTGCGCACCGGTCGCAATTACGACTTTAAGGACGACACCTCGGCGCTGCTGGTGCGCAATCACCCACGCGGCGGCTATGCTTCCATCGGGCTTGCCGCCCTTAACAACCTGGGCGATAACACTCCACTTGACTCCGTCGCCGGACGCGCCGCGGCACTCATGGGCCCGTTTGCCCAGCTCGACGGTGTTAACGAATGCGGCGTGTCCATTGCCGTACTCACCCTGGATTCCAAGCCCTGTGACCAGGACACGCAACGGCCCGTCATCAACACCTCGCTCGCCATCCGTCTGGTGCTCGACCGTGCCGCCACCACGCAAGAAGCTGTCGACCTGCTTTTCGCCTACGACATGCACGCCATGGCAGGACGCGATTACCACTTCTTTATCAACGACGCCGCCGGTGACGCGCGCGTAGTAGAATGGGACCCGCGCGATCCGGACCGCGCTTTCAAAGCGACTCCTGTACGCCAGGTTACGAACTTCTACGCCTGCTATGACGACGAAGTGCTGCCCAACCAAAAGAATGGCGAGCTGGGCCATGGTAAAGAGCGCGCCGTCGCAATCGCCGATGTTCTTGACGCCCATGTCGGTGCCCAGGACGAAACGATTGTCTGGGAAGCCCTGCGCGCCGCAGCGCAAGAACCCAATCCGGAAGACATCACCAGCAATACGCAATGGTCGGTCGTCTTTGACAATACCGAACCCGCCGCCGCTATTACGCTGCGCCGCCACTGGGGCGACGTCGACGCCTTCGCACTGTAAGGAGCCAGGCCTGTCGGCCTTACGCTCGCCTGACGTTGTTTACATTTCCATACGCTTGAGCTAACACGTTTTACCCCCGCGTCAACAGTGTGCGGGGGTAAACTTATGCGCATGTTATAACTTGCCCGGAAGGATTCATCATGCTTAGGATCGGTCTTCTTACCAGTGGCGGCGACTGCCAGGCACTCAACGCCACCATGCGCGGCATTGTCAAAACACTTATGACCAACAGCGAAGAGCCTATCGAGATCTATGGTTTTGAGGACGGCTACCAGGGCCTTATCTACAGCAGATTCCGTGTCATGACTCCCGCCGATTTTAGCGGCATCCTCACCCGCGGCGGCACCATCCTGGGCACGAGCCGTACGCCGTTCAAGCGCCTGGACACTCCCGAGGCCGACGGCGTCGAGAAGGTGCCCGCAATGGTCCACACCTATCATAAGCTGCAGCTCGACTGCCTGTTTATGCTGGGTGGCAACGGATCCACCAAGACCGCCAACCGCCTGCGCGAAGAGGGCCTCAACGTTATCGCGCTGCCCAAGACCATCGATAACGACACCTGGGGCACCGAGTTGACGTTTGGCTTTACGAGCGCCATCGACGTCGCTACCAAGTGCATCGACGACATCCACACCACCGCGTCGAGTCACGGGCGCGTGTTCGTTATCGAGATCATGGGCCACAAGGTTGGCTGGATCCCGCTGTATGCCGGCGTCGCGGGCGGCGCAGATGTCATCTTGATTCCCGAGATTCCCTACGACATGGATAACGTCATCAAGACCATTGAGCATCGCATGGAGACCGGCAGCCGCTTTACCATCGTGGCCGTCGCCGAGGGCGCCATCTCCAAAGAGGACGCGGCACTGTCCAAGAAGGAGTACAAGAAGAAGCTCGCCGAGCGCACAAGCCCGTCAATCGTGTACGACATCGCCAAGGAGATCGAAGCCAAGACCGGTCGCGAGACCCGCGTCGCCATCCCCGGTCACACGCAGCGCGGTGGCCAGCCCGACGCTCAGGACCGCATCTTTGCGACCCAGTGCGGCGTCGAGGCCGCGCTTGGCTGCCTGCGTGGCGAGTTTGGCTACATGATTGCCCTGCGCGACGGCAAAATGTGCCACATGCCGCTCGAGGATGTCGCCGGCAAGCTCAAGTTTGTCGACCCCCAGAGTGATCTGGTGCGCGAGGCCAAGGCGCTGGGCATCAGCTTCGGCGACGAATAGCCTCGGCTGGAACCGCCCCCATCGGAGCCCCCAGGGCTTACCTCCCAAATCGTCCTCGGACATGTCAGGACCCCGCCGTGCGCTTCGCGCGGCGGGGTCCTTCCGTCCTGCGGAAAGATTTGGGAGGTAAGCCCTGGGGCCTCCTGCGGTAACTAGGGAGGCCGAGGCTATTCGTCTTCTTGCTGCGGGTGCCTGACCTGAAATTCAGTTGCGGTGAAATAGTTCCTGCTTAGCCCGCAAAGGGGGTGCGGACAGAAAGTTGGACCGTGAAGCGGTCCGGACTGGAGGTTCGC
>CAMQJB010000013.1 GCA_947002045.1 uncultured Collinsella sp. | reverse complement strand
ACCGCAGGAAGCTTGGATACGCCTAGGCGCGGTCCAAGAAATCGTCCGCACCCCCCTCGAGCTATTTAGGGACTATTTCACCGCAAGTTATTTGAGGGCGACGGGGATTTGGATACAGCAGAAGTCCTCTTGGTGAGACTCGTCGTAGCTCGTGGTGTCCAGGTAGCAAAAATCGAAAGCATTGCCGATGGGCTGGAGCGCGTGCCTGTCCATGCAGGCCACGATGGCGCGGATACCCTCGGGCTCGTACGGCATGCCCCAGCGACTCATGCACAGGTACGTGCCCTCGGGCAGCACCTCGACGCCAATCTCCGCCAGCTCGGCAGGATCGCTCGGCAGTATTTCCTCGGCACCACGCGGCAACACGGCAAAGGAACCGGCACCGGCGATGGGGTCGTCGGAATGCAGCGCCTCGCGACGCAGCATGGCGCCCCAACCGCGCATGGGGCGTGTGCCCGTGAGCGCACGCATGCGCAGAATCGCCCGCATGAGCGTGGGGTGCAGCATCGAGCGGCCACGCTCGATATCGCTCGGGAACTCCTCAAAGACCACGTAGCGGCGCTCGAATTGCTTGAGCTCCGGTTTGCCCTCGCGCTCGCGCCAATAGACCGCCTCGTCGTAAAAACTCAGCCGCTCCTGCACGCTCGCGCGCTCGGCTTTGAGCCCGGCAATCTGCTCGTCGAGCGCCTGCACCCGCGAGCGCAGGTGATCGGTCATCTCTCCAATGTCGAACGTCGAGGTCAGGCGATCGATCTCATCGAGTTCCAGTCCCAAGTCGCGCAGCATGCAGATCAGACGCATGAGCGGGATCTGCGTGGGCGAATAGAAACGGTAGCCTTTTTCGTTAACCACGGCGGGTTTAAACAGACCGATCTTGTCGTAGTAGATGAGCGTTTGGCGCGAAACGTTAAACAAGCTCGCCATCTCGCTAATCGCATACATACCCGTCTGCATAGGTCCTCCCGACACACCCTTTGACACGAAAAGCCCGCCGCCCACAGGGGCAGCGGGCTCAAACACTACTCGTATCCTACCCTAAAGATGCCTATGACCAGCGCTTATAGTTGGCGCACGACACGCCGACGGCCTCGAGTGCCTTGGCGGCGATGTGATGCACCGCCTCATCGAGCGTGGCGGGGCCGTTGTAAAACGTGAGCATGGGCGGCATGAGCATGACGCCCGGCACGCGCGCCAGGCGTGCCATGTTGTCGACATGGATCGCACTGAAGGGCGTCTCGCGCACCATAAGCACCAGGCGGCGCTGCTCTTTCATCTGCACATCGGCCGCACGCAGCAACAGGTTTTCGCTGTAGCCGCTCGCGATGCCGGCGAGCGTCTTCATGGAGCAGGGAGCCACGATCATGCCGTCGACCGGATAGGTGCCGCTTGCGATGGCAGCGCCAATGTTCTTGTTGTCGTAGACCACATCGGCATAGCACGCAAACTCGTCGAGCGTCATGCCGAGCTCCTGCTCGATGGTGATCTCTCCCCCGCGCGTGACGACAAGCGCCGACTCAGCGCCGGCCTGGCGCAGGCATTTGAGGCATTCAAGGCCCAGTGCCGCACCGCTGGCGCCAGACACGCCAACGACAATGCGACGGGGACGAACAGAAGACTCAGGCATGACAACTCCTTAACTACTTGGTAGGGCTACTTACTAGAAGGCGAGCTCGGCGGCCCACTTGTCCTTGTCGATCTCCATGAACTGCGAGCGGATGAAGTTCTTCTTGAGGTTAAACGGAACCGTGCAGTCGAAGATGGCCTTGCAGGCGATACCGTGCTCGCGGATCGAAGGATCGAACGCGGGGTCGTTGGACGGATCGAGCACGTGGCAGTGGCAACCGGGGATGGTGATGAGGTCCACGTCGGCCTGGAAGCGTGTGGTCATGGCCCACATCACGTCGCTCATATCGAAGATGTCGACATCCTCGTCGACAAGGATGACGTGCTTGAGCTCGGAGAACGCCGAGAAGGCGAGCATGGCGGCGTTGCGCTGACGGCCCTCGTCATTCTTGCTCGACTTCTTGAACTGCATGATGGCAACGAACTTGCCGCCACCGCAGGGAGCGGCGTGAACGTTGAGCAGGCGGCCCGGGATAGCGGTCTCGACCATCTTGTAGATGGAGGCCTCGGTGGGGATACCGGCCATGGACACGTGCTCGTGCGAAGGGCCGATGCAGCTCTCCATAATGGGGTTGACGCGCGTGGTGACGGCGGTGATCTTGATCACCGGGCAGACCTTGGCGCCACCGGTGTAGCCGGGGAACTCGGGCATGGCGTAGCCGTGGCCGTTGACATCCTCGTTGATGGTCTCGTCGTGCATGAGGTAGCCCTCGAGCACGTACTCGGCATTGGCAATGCACTTCTGCGGAACGGTGACGCAGTCGGCAAGCTCGACGGCGCGGCCGCGCAGGGCGCCGGCGATCTGCAGCTCGTTGAAGCCGAGCGGCGTGGTGGGAGCCTCGAAGCCGCAGCACATGTACACGGCGGGGTCCAGGCCGATGGAGATGGAGATGGGCATATCCTCGCCGCGCTGGCAGTACTCGTCAAAGAACGCACCCAGGTGACGGCTGCCCGGGGTGATCCACATGGCGAGCTTGTCCTTGTCGACGCAGGAGAAGCGGTGGATGGTTACGTCGGACTGGGTGCCATCGGGGCTCGTGCCATAGGCGAGGCCCATGGTGATGTAGGGGCCGCCGTCAACGGGCGTGTTGGTGGGAGCGGGAACGATCTTGCGCAGGTCAAAGCCCTCGTCGGTCGCCTTGTACACGACCTCCTGGCAGTCGACGTGCTTGCCCTCGGCGATCTGCTCGGGGGCGATCAGGTTCTCGAAGCGCTTGCCGATCTCGAGGCCCAGGTGCTCCTCGTCCAGGTCGAGCAGGGCGGCAACGCGCTTGCGGCTGGCAAGCATACCGATGCAGACCTTGGCGTCGTCAAAGCCCTTGACGTTGTTGAAGACCATCGCCGGACCCTCTTTGGTCGGGCGCATGACGGTGCCGCCAGCACCGACGTGACGGTAGACGCCCGAGACCTCGGCATCGGGA
The DNA here is from genome assembly GCA_947002045.1 of uncultured Collinsella sp. Taxonomy (GTDB): domain Bacteria; phylum Actinomycetota; class Coriobacteriia; order Coriobacteriales; family Coriobacteriaceae; genus Collinsella. Next base: position 47,129 of record CAMQJB010000013.1, on the reverse strand, counting down.
TCGACCTGGGTGTCGGTCTCGAGCAGCTGGCCCGGCATCTCACGCAAAAAGTCGAGCGCGGAACGCAGGTCGTGGATCTGGGAAGCATCGGTAGTGGACATGGCGTACTCCTTTCGGGAGAGTGTCCGGCGACGGGGTGCCGCCGGACGGGGTAACGTAATGGGGCCGCGGCGCTCACAAATGGAGCGCTCGACCACTCGAAGTTCAAGCGCTTGGCTGCTTACAGCCGGGGCGCTCGACCGCTTACATCAGGCCAAAGAGGTGGAACCAGGCGGCCTCGACCAGCACGACGACAAAGACGACCGCGGTGAGGGGGATGCCCATGCGCATAGCCTCTTTGGAGGTGTAGCCGCCGGCGTCCTTGCCTTCGCCGATAAGGATCGGCAGGTTATGGAACGGCAGGATGTAGTGGATGTTGATGGACGTGAAGACGATGAGCGCCACGGCGAGTGGGCTCACGCTGGAGCCGGCGGCAAAGCTGATAAATGCCGGCACGCACACGCCGAGCACGGCCATGACCGAGCCCATGAACATGTGGATGATCATGGAAAGCGCGGCGACGAGCAGGGCGAACAGGAAGATGTTCTCAGGCACGGAGCTGGGGAGCACGACGTCGGCGATCCAGGCGTTCATGCCGGTGGCACCGCCCACGGAGCCCACGGCCATGGCGGCCGTCAGGAACATGAGGGACTTGATGTCGACAGCGTTCCAGCTGGCGGGAGTGAGGACTTCGCCGATGATGGGCATGGCGAGAGCAACGCCAATGGCCAGGGTGACCCAGCCGATATAGTCGCCCGAGACGGTGAGCCACAGCGCGATGGCGATGACAAGCCACACGATGGTGCGGATCTCCTTGACGGAGAGCTTGCCGAGCGCGGCCTGCTTGGCCACGATCTGCTCGCGATCGTAGACGAGCTCCTTGCTGGGCTTAAAGAGGAAAAGGCCCAGGAACAGGGTGCACAGCAGCGCAACCAGCATAGGCACGCTCATGTACAGGAACCAGTCGACGAAGGACGGGCTCATGCCGCCGGCCTCGGCACTGTACTGCGCAACGAGCGGGTTAAGCGTGGAGTCGCCCGTCAGGAAGAACATGGAACCCGGGGCGGCAGCGGCAAACACGAGGAAGCCGAGCTTGCCCTTGTCGTCGTCACCGTAGCCGGCGGACTCGGCGATGACCGAGACGACGGCGAGGATGAGGAAGGCGCGGGGGAACGGATGCGGGATCAGCAGCGACAGCACAAAGGTGAGCGCGAAGATCGAGATGATGAGCGACTTGGCGTCGCGCACGAACTTGAGCATGAACGCGTAGGCGATGCGCTCGCCCAGGCCCGACTCCTTGACCGCGCTGGCGATGAGGTAGGCGCCGATGACGAGCCACATGGTGGCCTTGGTCCACGAGCTAAACGTGGAGGCGACCGTCGCCGAGATGCTCGCGGCGCCCGTGTCGTCCACGCACACCTTGAACAGGACGAGCAGTGCGCAGTAGAGCAGGCCCACAAAGCCCGGCTGTGCCACGCCGCATGCCCAGAACACCACCGTGGCGAGCGTCAGTGCCAGACAGGTCTGACCGCCGACCGTGAGCTCGACCGTCGAGCTCAGCTCCGCCAAAGGAAGAAACTTCACCAGCAAAAAGACAACGATACCCAGCACAAAGCCAATTTCGCGCTTGGTGATCTTAAACGCCTTCTTTTCCGCTTCCATCTCCCCACCTTTCTTGTTGGGGGCGCTCCGAATTCGCAGCCATGTTGCCGCTTAAAAAGGGGCGCCCGTTATCGGACACCCCTTACGTTGCGCTGTGTTGCGGCAATACAGTCAAGCGGATTTTTTGGATGAGAAGCGATTCCCTAGACAAAAACCGTCACAACATTCGACGCTTTTCCTCGTTTTCGAGATTTTCGCCGAATGTTGTGACGGTTTGGATGTGGCAAAGGGACTGTCTTTTTTACATAGCGAGGGCCGTGCGGATGAATGGGTCGCCGAGGGCCTCGCGGAGCCAGGGGGCCAGCTGCTCGGGGTGACCCTGCAGGTAGCCTTTGAGCTCGGACGGAGCCACGCGACGCACTTCCGAGATCTCCTCTTGGTTGATATGCAGCTCGCCCGGCTCAACATGGGCAAGGTAGACCTCGCACCATTCGCACTCGCAGCGACCGTCGCCGTGGTCCTCGCGGTACACCACGTGTCCGAGGTGCTTGAGCTGATCGGGCTCGCGCGTAATGCCGAGCTCTTCGTTGATGCGGCGCGCCGTGGCGGCCGCGACGTCTTCCCCGGGGAGCGGATGGCCGGCGCAGCTATCGGCCAGCACCCCGCCCCACAGGCGCTTGAGCGGACTGCGGCGACAGAGCAGCAGGCGCGCGTCTTCGCCCCGGCCCTCGACCAAAAGCGTCAGAAATGCCTGATGCAGGATGCCCTCACCAGCATGGGCCTCGATGCGGTCGACGGGGCCAAGCGCCTCGCCGGTCGCAGCATCGACCGCCACGACCTCGGCGCCCGCACCGCCCTCATCCCAGCCGGCGCGCAGAATGCGGGCTGCGGCTTCCTCGAGCGCGGCGATGAGCTCCTTGGTGGTGTCGAGCACGCGCTGCAGGTCGTCACCGCTCGCTTGTTCAACATGAAAACCCGTGCTTGCAACTACCGGCACGCCAAAGCGCGTGGCCAGCGCCGCCGCGATATCGTGCGCCGGGATCTCGTCTCGATGGCACGGAACGGCCAGGATGCTCACCGTTGCCGTACGGCCGGGCTCGGGGCGCGGAATGGCCTGCGCCGTGGCGCCCAGGTGCGCAAACTCCGGCGAGCAGGCGTACACCGCCATGCCTCGCGGCGTCACCGTCAGCTGGGCCTCGAGCGCAAACTTGCCCTCGCCCACTGCAACCTTTGTCGTGTGCATACCCATGGGATCTCCTGCCGCCCGCGATGTACCTGAGACCATCTTCGCCTGTATTGCGACTATACAGGCAAGCCCTCCATGTGACAAAGGGACTGCCCCTTTGTCACATTCTGTTAGAGTTGCAGGGATTGAATCCCGCTTATTCATGCGACATTGGAGTGACAACCTTGACCGCCGCAACCACGCCTAAAAGTAAGCCAACCGCCGCCGCGCTCTCCCCCGCGCGCACCAAGCTCTGCCTGGCGCTGCTCGTGCTGTTGGGATTCTCGCTCGGCTGCTCCGAGTTCGTGGTCATCGGCATCGAAAGCGACTTGGCAACGGAACTCGGCATATCACTTGCCACTGCGGGCCAGCTCATCAGCGTGTTTGCGCTCGTCTACGCTATCGCGACGCCGGTGCTCGCGCTCAGCACGGGGCGATTCCGCCGCTACCAGCTGCTCGTGTGCTATAGCGTCGTCTTTGTGCTCGGCAACCTGGTCATGGCGTTGGCTCCCAACTTCCAGGTGCTGTTTATCTCACGCATTGTCCTGGGCTCTGTCTCGGGTGCGCTGCTCGCCGTGGGCGTGACGTACATCCCTGAGCTGCTATCCCCGCAGCAAACCTCACTTGCCATCTCGGTCGTGTACGGCGCGTTTTCCGTGGCGATGGTCTTTGTGACCTCGATTGGCAAGTTTGTGGCCGACACACTCGATTGGCACGTGGCCATGTACGGCACGCTGACCTTTGCCGTTTTGATCTGTAGCGCGCTCGTGGCGTTTATGCCGCGCGCTGGGCAAACCGACGAGCCTGCCACCTTCCGCGAGCAGGCGGGGCTGCTACGCGAGCCGAGCATCATCACCGGCATGCTCATCTTCTTGTTTGGCGTGGGGTCGGTCTATGTGTTCTACGGCTACGTGACGCCTTATCTTGAGCAGGTACTGGGCATGGGCACGGTCGAAGCCAGCACCACGCTCATGGCCTATGGCGTGTTCTGCCTGATCTCGAACATCCTGGGCGGATGGATCGATGCTCGCTTTGGCATGAAGGCACTGCTTGTGACGTTTGTGCTGCAGGCTGCGGCGTTACTCGGACTGTTTGCTGTGGGCGGCACCATGCCGCTCGCGCTGGTCTTTGTCTTTAGCTTGGCGCTGCTCATGTACCTGTTCTCGGTATCGTGCATCACGCATTTTATGGATGTGGCACGCAGCCGCCATCCCAAGTCGATGGTACTCGCAAGTTCGGTTGAGCCCATGGCGTTTAACGTCGGCATCTCGTTTGGCACCGCGGTAGGCGGAGCCGTGGTAAGTAGCGTTGGCATTGCGTACGTGGGCGCCGTGGGCGCCGCGTTCTCGCTTGTGGCCTGGGCGCTCACGCTGGTGACGATTAAGCTCGCCCGCTGGGAGCGTCGCTGTCAATCAGCACAGCCCTCGATGCGGGCATAGGGACGAACACAGCCCAGGGCGGCGAGCAACCGGTGAAAACCGCCCAATATGAGTATGTTTATCCGCCTGGAAGCTTCAGCAGTGCAATTTCGTGTATTTGAGATACACGCTTTTCTATTATTTCGTGTATTTCAAGTACATGAAATCGTACTAAACTATGTATCTGAAGTACACGAAATTGGAAAGGCGGCCCCATGCGCAGATCAATCGAGTCCGTTATCGAATCATGGGCGACAAAGGACGCCTCACGCCCCCTCCTCATCCGTGGTGCGCGACGCGTAGGCAAAACGTACGCTGCCGAGGAAATCGGCAGGCGAATCGCCGGCGATGCGTTTGTCAAACTCGACTTTCAGACCGATCTTGAGCTGATCGCTCCGCTGTTCGATTGTCCCACCGACGACGTTGACACCATCGTGGCGCGGATTTCAGACTATAAACGCGCCCCCATTCGCAAAGAAACCACCTTCATCCTGTTTGACGAGGTGCAGCTCTGCGAACGGGCGCTCAACTCGCTTCGCTTTTTTTCGGGTTCGGGCTGGCGCATATGCGCGACCGGCAGTCAGCTCGGCGTCGCCACGCGCAAACGTAAGCTGCCTTTTCCCAGCGGCGTTCGTCAAGAGACCATGCATCCTATGTCGTTCGAGGAGTTTCTCTGGGCGCTCGATGAGGAGCAGATGGCCGATGCCATTCGTACCCACGCCGGCACGCTCGAGACCTACGCCGCGCACCAAGCCGCGCTCAGCCTGTTTCATCGATACCAGATCGTGGGCGGCATGCCCGCCGCCGTCAACGCATATCGCAAGACGTTATCCATCGAGGATGCGCGCGTCGAGCAGCGCGAAATCAACGAGACCTATACCGCCGATATGACCGACCCCGAAAACGGGATCAGCGGCGTGGCGGCACGCAAGGTCTGGCGCTCCATTCCGTCCCAGCTGCTGAGATCGTCCACAAAAAAATTCAAGTACTCCGAGGTCGAACGCGGAGGCCGTCGCGCCAAGCTTATCGAGCCGCTCGACTGGCTCGAAGGCGCCGGTATCATATCGGTCAACAACCTGACCGAAGGCATCGAGCCTCCCCTCGTTCCCTTCGACGACGAAGATGGAAGTTTCTTTAAGGTCTATCTTCTCGATACCGGCCTCATGTTCTACAAACTCGGCATCAACCCGAGGCTCTGGCTCGACCTCAAAGAAGATTCCGCCATAGCGCTATCTTCCGACTTCCGAGGCGCCCTGGCGGAAAACTCGGTCATGCAAGCATTTTCGGGTAACAGCTTGCAGACGTATTACTGGGTGCCGCCGTCGTCTTGGAAGACGACCGGCGAGCTCGATTTTCTACTTCAGACCGACCGTATGGAAATCGTGCCCGTCGAGGTAAAGTCCGCACGCAACGTGCGCGCGAGAACCCTCGGGTCGTTCATGGACAAAGCCCGATCGCCATATGCCTACATTTTGTCCGAGAACAATTTTTTCCGCAGCGAAACCGATGACGGGCGCGAGCTACGCCACCTCCCCTTGTACGCAGCGGGCTTTATTGAAGCAAACTGCCTCAAGAGCAGTCTGTAAGCCCTGCACGACCGCCTAGAAAGGAAACCGCTCATGCAACGCATACTGTTTATCTGCCATGGCAACATCTGTCGCTCGACGATGGCTGAGTCGGTGTTTACCGAGCTGGTGCGGCGCGCCGGGCGCGCGGGCGAGTTTGTCATTGACTCCGCTGCGACCTCGACCGAGGAGATCGGCAACCCGCCACACCACGGTACCGTTGCCAAGCTGCGCGAGGTCGGGATTCCCGTCGTCGCACATCGTGCACGTCAGGTGCGTCGCGCGGAGTATGGCGACTGGGACCACATTGTCTATATGGACGACGAGAACGCGCGTGGCCTGCGTCGCATCTTTGGCGACGACCCCGACGGCAAGATTACGCGCATGCTCGATTGGACCGAGCGCCCCGGCGACGTGGCCGACCCCTGGTACACCGGCAATTTCGATGCCACCTACCGCGACGTACTCGACGGCTGCACCGCTATGCTCGAGCAGCTGTAGGCAATCGAGGTCGCGGGCCACGCCTTTGTCACATCCGGGACTAGCCCTAGACCGGCTTGACCTCCAGCTTTATCCCCTCGGCGCAGGAGTCGCCCAAAACATCCGAAAGGGCCCAGGTCGCATATAGCGGCAAATAGAGAACCGCTCCGTTGCGCTCAACGTTGCCTCTCGAGAAAACAATCCCGAGCCTTACGCCATATTCAGCCGTATCAAGCACATGACCGAGCGCAGCGTGCGCGTGGTAATAGGAGCCCGATTTAACCTCGATCGGAACAGCCGTCCCATCCGGTCCATCGACCACAAAGTCCACTTCACCGCGCTTTTTTGTCTGATAGTAGTAAAGCTGGCGATTTTGGGCAGCCAGCTGCTGGGCCACCACGTTTTCGTAAATGCCGCCCAGATTGGGCTCCTTGCTATCAAGATACGCCGCTTGGGCGACTCCGACGGGGTAGCGCGCCATCAACATGCCCGTATCCGATTGATATAGCTTGAACTGCGATGGCCGTGCCGTCTTGAGCAAGGGCGATTTTGGCTCGGTTACGATATCGGCTTTGAGAGCAACGCCGGCATCGACAAGCCATACAAAATCTCGCTGATACTTCTCGTAGTGAGCCTTGGGGTCAATGGAATTGAGCACGAAGCGCTTGTTTTCGCCCTCGAGCATAATAGGGAGCTGATCGTAAATGCTCTGCACCTGAAGGGCTCGCCCGCTTGCATACTTGGAGATATCCCGCCGGTACTGTTCGTTGAGCTCTGACTGTAGCTGACGAACAGAGGTAAGGTCGCCCTGCGTGTCAAGGAAACGCTGCACGACCTCCGGCATTCCGCCGACAACGGTATAGGTCCTGAAGTTTGCCATCATCGCGTCATGAATGTAATCAGGAACGGGCCTCTCGCTGATACACGCGTCACGTATCGTTTGGCGAGCCCCCTCGCTCACCCCGGTTGCCCAGCAAAACTCCTCAAAATCGAGCGGGAACATCCTAAGCTCGTGGACATACCCCACGGGATAGGACCTGACGCCCTTGAACTGAGTCCCGAGCATTGACCCCGAAAACGCCCAGCGGCACCTCCCGTCCTCAACAAGGAACTTTGCCATCGTCATGATGTCGGGGGCCTCTTGGACCTCATCGATAAACACGAGCGTTTTGCCTGGCGCAATCGACTTTCCCGAAAGAAGCGTCACCCTGCTGATGAAATCATCGGCATTCCGCGCCTCGAGAAGAGCATCTTTTGCCTGGCGGTTTTCCATGAGGTTAAGCTCGATGTAGGTTGCATGGTTGGCTTTGCCAAATGCGCGAATCGAATAGCTTTTGCCAATCTGGCGAGAACCCGTAATGAACAAGGCCTTTTGCTCGGAAGACTTCAGCCAACGCTCCAGCTCTGCCGCTATTTTCCTGCGCAGCATAGGCTCTCCCCTCGGTGTCATCAAATGAAATGCAAAGTTTTATACGCTTGATTATCGATGAAACGCAGAATTTTTAGAACCTAAAATCTGATGAAATGCAGAGATTTGAGATTATAAGCAAAAAGAAGGGACACCACCCGCGAATGTGACAAAAGAACTGTCCCTTTGTCACATTGCGCTCAGCTACTCGTCGACGACCTCGGCAAGCCAAACGTTCAGCGTATCGACCTCGGGGCAGCAGAACTTTGCCGTACCGGGCTCGTTGCCAGGCACGGTTCCGCCGTAGCGCAGGATATCGATATAGGGAAAGCCCACGTGACAGGCCATAGCGCACATCTTGCCGCGGTCTCGATCGAAGTCGAAGACGTCTCCCGGCTTGTGACCATGGTGACAACGGCACGCACCCAGCTGGTCCACGCAGCTCACGCGGATACGCGGACGCTTGCCACGCGGCGCACCGAGCGGCCCGTTCTCGCCCGCAGGCTTGATGCCGCCCTCGCCGGCGTTACTCATGGTCGATCACATCCAGGCAGGCCTCGATGGGAAGGCCGGCCGACTTGTCTTCTTGGTCGGCATTGCGCTCGATAAGCTCGGCCACCACACGCATGGCGTCGGTCGTCGCACGCTGTAAGCTCCAGCCGGCCATAACGCGACCCACGAGCACCGACGAGAACGTATCGCCCGTGCCCGGGAAATACACCGGGATCAGCTCAAAGGGAATCGTGAAGTACTCTCCCGCCACATGGTCGTAGCCGATGACGGCACTCGCCCCGTCGACCTTCGCGCTCGTAATGACCACCGACTTGGCGCCCAGCGCGAGCATGGCGTCCACGAGCGCACGAGCCTCATCGGCCGTAATCTGCTCGGCCATAGGCGTATCGGTGAGCAGACACGCCTCGGTATAGTTGGGCACCGCGTAGTCGGCGCACTCGACCAGGCTGCGCATAAGGCCGATGGTCGATTCGGGCACGCCGGCGTAGAGCCTGCCGTTGTCGGCCATGATGGGGTCGACGAACACCTTGGTGCCTTTTTGCGAACGGCGGTGGCAAAAGTCCGAGATGATGCGCGCCTCTTCCTCGGTCACGATAAAGCCGGTCGAGATGGCGTCGAATTCAAAGCCGAGCTCCTCCCAGATGGCAAGACTCTGACGCACGTACTCCGTGGTGTCGTGGATGTAAAACTTGGGGTAGTTGAGCGTATCGGAAACGAGGGCCGTCGGCAGGTTGTGGATACGGTAACCCATGTGCGACAGCACCGGCAGCATGGCAGAAAGCGCGACCTTACCGTAGCCGCACATATCGTTGATCAGCAGCAGCTGAGTGTTCTTCATGAGTGTCCCCCTTGGGTCGGGTGCGACGCGACGGCGCCATAGTGCGACTAAGTGTAGCGCAGGGGGCGTTGCAAGCGGGCGCAGGCGCCGAGGAGGGCACATTGTTGCGGAAAGGTTACGGAAATGGGAGGCAAAATCGCGGCGGTAGCGGCACAGTAGCTGCCACCTATTTACTACCATTCCAAAACTATGCCGGATTACTACGATAAACCGTTAGCCTCCAACCACAACGAATTGCACTCCGGCAAAACCGCAGGTAGACAGCTTGTGATTTTACGAAAAACAATGCCGAGGTCTGATATTTCGAATTCATCGTAGTAATCCGGCATAGTTTTGGACAAAGCAACTTCGAAAGGGTGTCACCGCAGCCCAAAATGATTCGTTTTCCTCCGTCCCCCACGGATCACTCAAATGCCAACCGAGGCAGCGCTGCAGATTGAGGACGGACAGCGAAAGCGTTCCTAAGCGAGCAAGGTGACGTGAAAGAGGAGGGCATAGGCCTTGTGGCCATGCCCGACGATTGAACGCCAGATTGCCGCTTAGGAACGTTTGCAACGTCGAGCGGTTACGGCGTTTGGCAAAACGCCGTAACTTAATAAGTTTGGTACCTTGACATTCATTTCTCATGCTCCTAGATTGGTTAGGCACAAAACAATTCCACTACCTAACTAAAGAAAGGAGCAACACTAATTCATGTGCGATGAACCTCTTAACCTTTGTTCGCACGAGCCCGGCGGCGACCCGTCACAGCCGGCGGATGTACCCGAAGCGGCCAGTGCCGAAGGCAAACTCGCCAAGCGCATCCTGAGCGGCCTGGGTTTTTGCGGCCATTACATGCATTTTCATGGCGGAGGCGTGTCCGGCAAGGCGCCCATCATCTGCCTGCTGGCCAAGCAGCCCGGCGGCGAGATGTCGCAGCAGGAACTCGGCATGCACTTTGACCTCAAGCCGGGGTCGCTTTCCGAGATCCTGTCCAAGCTCGAGGTCAACGGTCTCATCGAGCGCAGCCGTAACCCCAAGGATCGACGGCAGCTCACCATTCGCCTGACCGAAACCGGCCGGGAAAACGCCCGCATCGACCAGGCGGCCCGCATCCGCTTTAGAGAACGGGCCTTTAGTGCCCTCACTCACGACGAGCGCGAGCAGCTCGCCGAAATGCTCGAGAAAATCCGTGTAACCTGGGAGGAACTGGATGATTAAAACCCTCACGGGCAGCATCCGCGACTATATGAAAGTCGCTGTTGCTACGCCATTGCTCGTGCTTGGCGAGGTGCTCTGCGAGATGCTGATTCCATTTATCACCGCCAACCTGATCGACGCCATCAAAGACGGCGCCACCGTAGCCGAGATGCTTCCCACCGCGGGCTTTTTGGTGCTCATCGCGCTGACGTCGCTTGCTTTTGGTGCCGCCGCCGGCGTCACCTGCAGCCATGCGAGCTGCGGCTTCGCCAAGAACCTGCGTCACGACCTGTTCTACAAGATCCAGACGTTCAGCTTTGCCAACATCGATGAGTTCTCGAGCTCCTCGCTCGTCACGCGCCTGACCACCGATATCAACAACGTGCAGCAGGCCTTTATGATGATCATCCGTATCGCCGTGCGCGCGCCGCTGGTATTGATCTTCGCCTTTACCATGGCGTTTATCATGGGCGGCAGCGTTGCCATGGTCTACCTGGTCATCATTCCGCTGCTGGGCTTTGGGCTGTTCTTTATCATCTTTAAGGTGCGCCCCATCTTCTCGCGCGTGTTCCACAAGTACGATGCCCTTAACGAGTCCGTCGAGGAAAACGTCACCGGCATGCGCGTGGTCAAGAGCTATGTGCGCGAAGACTTTGAGAAGGAGAAGTTCGCCACCGCCGCGCGCGACGTCCAGATGGACTTCACCCGCGCCGAGAAGCTGCTCGCCTTTAACAACCCCATGATGAACATCTGCGTCAACGGCGCATTTGTCGTCATCATCTACCTGGGATCCAAGCTCATCATCACGAGCCAGGGCACGCTGTTCGACGTGGGCCAGCTCTCCTCGATCTTTACCTATGGCTTCGCGATCCTCATGAGCCTGATGCAGCTGTCGATGATCTTTGTCATGGTGACCATGGCCGACGAATCGGCGCACCGCATTACCGAGGTGCTGGCCGCCGAGCCCACGATCGCCGATCCCGCCGAGCCCGTGCTCGAGGTTGCCGACGGTTCCATCGACTTTGACCACGTGAGCTTTAAGTATTCCGCGCATGCAAAGCGCCAGGCGCTCGACGATATCGACCTGCACATTAAGAGCGGCGAAACCATCGGCATCATCGGCGGTACCGGCTCGGCCAAGTCCACGCTCGTTAACCTCATCGCCCGCCTGTACGACGCCACCGAGGGCACCGTGCGCGTGGGCGGCATGGACGTGCGCGACTACGACTTGGACGCCCTGCGCCACCAGGTGGCCATGGTGCTGCAGAAAAACGTACTGTTTAGCGGCACCATTGCCGAAAACCTGCGCTGGGGCGACCCGAACGCCACCGACGAGGAAGTCCGCGAGGCGGCGCATCTGGCCTGCGCCGATGAGTTTGTCGACGGCTTCCCCAAGGGCTACGACACCTGGATCGAGCAGGGCGGCTCCAATGTTTCCGGCGGCCAGAAGCAGCGCCTGTGCATTGCGCGCGCCCTGCTGCGTCGCCCCAAGATCTTGATCCTGGACGACTCCACCAGCGCCGTCGACACCAAGACCGACGCCAAGATCCGCGCAGGGCTGGCAAGCTATCTGCCCAACACGACCAAGCTCATCATCGCCCAGCGCATTAGCTCCGTGCAGGACGCCGATCGCATCATCGTCATGGAGGGCGGCCGTATCGCGCAGATCGGCAACCACGATGAGCTGCTCAAGACGAGCGAGATCTACCGCGAGACCTTTACCTCGCAGAACAAGATGTCTGCCGAGGGCGAAGAGGCCGTCGAGGCCGACACCGAGGCATCCGCAACACAAGCTCAGACCCAGGAAGGAGGCGAGGCACATGAGTAAGGCAACGACCGCCGAGCGCGCGCTCAACCGCAAGGGCGGCACCATGTCGCGCCTCATCAAGACGCTCTTTGGCTTCTACCCCGTGCTTTTGCCCCTCGTCGTCGTCGGCGTGGTACTCTGCGCCATCATCAACTCCATCGGCGCGACCTTCCTTCAGAGCGCCCTGCAGATTATTAGCGAATCGTGGCAGTCGGGCGATTGGGAAGCCGCACAGCCCAAGATCGCACAGCTCGTGACCACCCTCGCCTGCATCTACGGCGTCGGCATCCTGTCCTCGCTCTTCTGGAACCGCGCCATGGCCATTGTCACGCAGGGCTCGCTCGAGAAGCTGCGCGAGAAGATGTTCAACCGCATGCAGGACCTGCCGATCCGCTACTTCGACACGCATCAGCGCGGCGACATCATGAGCCACTACACCAACGACATCGACACGCTGCGCCAGATGATCAGCCAGTCGCTGCCCAACCTGCTCATGACGACCATCGTCATCGTCACGGTGTTCTTTATCATGCTGTACTACAGCGTTTGGATGTGCCTGGTCATTGTGGCAGGCGTCGCCTTTATGACCTTTATGACCAAGCTGCTCGGCTCCAACTCCGCGCGTTTCTTTATTGCGCAGCAGACCGAGCTCGGCGTGGTCGAGGGCCATATCGAGGAAGTCATGAACGGCCAGAAGGTCGTCAAGGCATTCTGCCACGAGTCTGCCGCCGAGGCCGATTTTGACGAGCGCAACGAAAAGCTCTTCGAGGTTTCCCAGAAGGCCAACATGTACGCCAACATCCTCATGCCCATCCTTATGAACCTGGGCAACCTGCTCTACGTGCTGGTCGCACTGGCAGGCGGCATTTTCCTGGCGCTGGGCGTGCCCAACCTGAGCATCTCGGGCATGACGCTGTCCATCGCCGTCGTAGTGCCGTTCCTCAACATGACCAAGCAGTTCTGCGGACAGATCGGCCAGATCTCGCAGCAGATCAACGCCGTGGTCATGGGCCTCGCCGGCGCCGACCGTATCTTTGAGCTCATCGACGAGAAGCCCGAGACCGACGAAGGCTACGTGACGCTCGTCAACGCGCAGGTGAACCCCGATACCTGGCAGCTCGAGGAAGCCGACCACCACACCGGCATGTGGGCGTGGAAGCATCCGCACCGCGCAACCGGCGAGATCGAGTACGTACCGCTGCGCGGCGACCTGGTCATGGACAACGTGGACTTTGGATACACACCCGACCATGAGGTGCTGCACGGCGTGTCCGTGTTTGCCAAGCCGGGCCAGAAGGTCGCGTTTGTCGGTGCCACCGGTGCCGGCAAGACGACCATCACCAACCTCATCAACCGCTTCTATGACATCGCCGATGGCAAGATCCGCTACGACGGCATCAACGTCAACAAGATCCGCAAGGCCGATCTGCGCCGCTCGCTGGGCGTGGTACTGCAGGACGTGAACCTGTTCACCGGCACCGTGATGGATAACATCCGCTACGGCAACCTGGACGCCACCGACGAGGAGTGCATCGCGGCAGCCAAGCTCGCGGGCGCCGACGACTTTATCACCCGACTGCCCGACGGCTACGACACGATGCTCACCGGCAACGGCGCCCAGCTGTCGCAGGGCCAGCGCCAGCTGATCTCGATCGCACGCGCCGCCGTCGCCGATCCGCCGGCAATGATTCTGGACGAGGCCACGAGCTCCATCGACACCCGCACCGAGGCCATCGTGCAAGCGGGCATGGACAAGCTCATGGAGGGCCGCACGACGTTTGTCATCGCGCACCGCCTGTCCACCGTGCGCAACTCCGACGCGATCATCTGCCTGGACCACGGCCGCATTATCGAGCGCGGCAACCACGACGAGCTGATCGCCAAGCGTGGGTATTACTACCAGCTCTATACCGGAGCGTTTGAGCTGGAGTAGCTCAAAACAGCCCCTACGCTCCCAACGGACCTCCCCGAGGGAGACGGGGTGTTTACTCCGTGCTCAAACATTCTCGCTTCGCTGCGAAACTGCGCGCGGAGCAAACACCCCGTCTCCCTCGGGGAGGTCCTACGCACACAGTCTTTTCTCGCAGCCTGAAAAGAAGTGGTGAGGCCCTGGCCGTTTGGCCAGGGCCTCATTTTGTAAGGAGTCAAAAAGCCCCGTCCCAAATGAGCTATTTGAGAAGTTGGGCCATGGCGTTGACGAATTTTTGGACTTGGAGGGTTGGCTCGAGCGGATAGTGCAAAAAGACCGGCACCTCTCGCCCGCACAGGAACGGCACGCCCACAAAGGCCGGGTGCACCCCTGACCATGCGCCACAGGTGAGTACCGCATCGCCCTTTTCCTCCGCCTCGTTAAAGAGCGCAAAGTCAAAGCTATCCACATCGATCACGTCCACGCCGCCGTCGGCCAAAAGGTCGATGCGTAGGCTGTCCATCGCATCGTTGCCGTGACGGAGCACGCGCAGGCGCATGCCCTCTAGGTCGGCAACCGTAATGCGATTCTTGCGCGCCAGCGGGCTCGCGCGCGGCAGGTCGATATAAAACGGTACGTTAACGATGTGGAGCTTTTGGCAAGCGTCGCCCCAGCGTGGGGTAGAAAAACTCGACTGCACCACATCGACCTCGCGGCCCAAGCTGCGCATGACGGTCTCGCGCTCGTCGTAGAGGTCACTTACCGGCACGATCTCAAATCGTAGCGACGGTTCCAGATCGTGGATGCCCGACCACATCGACAGCGTCTGGCGTCCTGGGCACATCATTGACACGCCCAGGCGCACGGCACCACCATCGCCCGCCGCGCGTCGGGCACGGCGCAGCGCGTCCTCGGACTGCCGCATGATCGAGCGCGCGTCGTCCACCAGCAGTGCGCCGGCCGGCGTCACCTTGACGCCCGAGTGCGAGCGCTCGAACAACGTGATGCCGAACTCGGCCTCGAAGCCCGACACCTGCTTGACGAGGGCCGGGGTCGACACGCGCAATCTTGCCGCCGCACGCGAGAAGCTCCCCAGCTCCGCGGCGGCCGATATGGCCTCAAGTCGTCGATCGTACACGTCAATCTCCCGTTTTCGCGCCCGTGACCGCATGGTGCCACAGGGGGTTGTTTTCGCAGGTCACACGCTCAATTGAGAATGAGCTGCATCGCACAGTGTAAACCTACGGTTAACGCCATTCTAACAAATATGCAATTCACCTGCGCAAATGCAAAGCATACGATAACCTGCGAAAACCACGTGGGTCGATTAATGAGAACGACCCACAGGGAGGCACAAGAAGGGAAGTTCCTATGAGCAACTGGCTTAAGCTCGAGGGCGATGTCTGCGCCGTAACCGGCGCACTCGGCGGTATGGGCGTCGCGATTTGCCGCGAGTTCGCCCGCAACGGCGCCAACGTCGTCCTGCTCGACCTGGACGAGGAAAAGGTCAAGGCCGCAGCCGCCGACCTCGCCGCCGAGTTTGGAATCCACGCCGAGGGCTACAAGATGAACGCCACCGACGAGGCCGAGGTTCAGGCCGCCGTCGATGCCACCATCGCCGACTTCGGCCGTGTCGACGTCCTCGTCAACACCGCCGGTATCCTGCGCTTCGCCGCCATGGAGGACCTGCCGCTCTCCGACTGGAACGAGGTCATCAACGTCAACCTCACCGGCTACTTCATCACCTCGCAGCGCTTTGGTCGCGAAATGATCAAGGCCGGCCAGGGTCGCCTGGTGCACGTCTCGACCGTCGCCAGCCACTCTCCCGAGACGTTCTCGGGCGTGTACAGCTCCACCAAGGCCGGCGTCAACATGATGTCCAAGATGCTCGCCGCCGAATGGGGCCCCTACGGCGTGCGCTCCAACTGCGTCGAGCCCTGCTTCGTTAAGACCCCGATGTCGGCCAACTTCTACGCCGACCCCGAGGTCGAAAAGAGCCGCAGCCGTCTGATCGCCACGCGCCGCATCGGCGAGGTTAGCGATATCGCCAACGCCGTCATGTTCCTGGCGTCCACGCGCTCGGACTTTACCACCGGCGACGCCATCAAGGTCGACGGCGGCTTCTCCAACATGATGGGCGACCTCACCGCCAAGCCCGGCGGCCGTCGCGCCTATGCCGACAACTACCTTAAGAACAAGGGTGTCGAGCTCTGGTCCGATGAGTCCGGCGTCGCCAAGCCGACTGACCAGTAAACCAACCTGACAGGGAGGCCCCGCGGACACGCCCGCTCCTCCCCCGTATCGATTAGAAAGAGTCCAATGGCTTCCACCAACTCCAACAAGGGTCGCGCCGTCGTGCTTTCCGCCGCGTGCGTCACCATGTTCTTCATTAGCTCCATCGCGCTGTATTCCGTCGTGAGCAAGAATCTGCTCGCCGTCTACCCCGAGTGGTCGAGTGCCCTTACCTGGGCTTTCCCCGTCTTTCAGACCATCATGGCCGTAACGGGCATCTTCGCCGGCCGCATCTCCGATAAGATCGGCCCGCGCAACGTCGTGATCGCCGCCGCCGTGTGCTACGGCCTGGGCTGGTTCATGTCCGGCACCGTCACCGAGCCGTGGCAGTTCTACCTGTGGTTCTCGCTCGTCGCCGCTATCGGCAACGGCCTGGGCTACAACCCGGCGCTCACCACCGGCCAAAAGTGGTTCATCGACAAGAAGGGCCTTGCCTCCGGCATCACCCTGGCCGCTTCGACCGCCGGCCCCGCCGTGCTGTCCCCAGTGCTCGCCTCGCTGCTCATCCCGAGCCTGGGCATCTTTGGCGCCCTCAAGGCACTCGGCGTCATCTTCTTTGTGACGATCGCCGCCTCCGCCCTGTTCCTGAAGGCCCCCGAGGCCGGTTGGCTGCCCGAGGGCTTCGAGGCCCCCAAGGGCGGTGCACATGCCGGCACCTTCGGCGACCTCACCCCGGGCGAGATGGTCAAGACCCCGCGCTTCTGGGTCCTCATCGTCACCTTCGCCTTTGCCGCCACCGCGGGCACCCTGCTCGTGGGCAAGGTTGCCTCCATCGCCGCCGTTCAGCTCTTCTCCGACCCCACGAGCGCCGCGGCCGTCGCCCTCGGCGGTGTGGTGGTCTCCGTCAACACCTGCGCCAACCTGGTTGGCCGTCTGTCCTTTGGCCAGATCATCGACAAGCTCGGCGCCTACAAGTCGCTGCTCATCAGCCTTGTCGTCACCATCGTCGCCCTCGTTATCATGTCGATGAGCTTTACGCAGTGCATGTTCTTCGTGGCGCTCGCCCTGCTCGGCTTTAGCTTTGGCGCCCTGCTCGTCATCTACCCGCCGCTCACCGGTGGCGCCTTTGGCACCAGCAACATCGGCGTCAACTACGGCATCATGTTTTTGGGCTACGCCGCTTCCACCTGGATCAGCCAGCCCATCACCGCCGTGCTGTATCACGCCGAGGCCGGCAGCGCCGCCTACCAGCAGTCCTTCTACGGTGCCATTGTGATCGCCGCCATCGCCGTCGTGCTCACCGTCTACATGATGGTCTCCGACAGCAAGAAGAAGTCCGCCTAGTTTTACCGATGCGACAAAGGGACAGCCCCTTTGTCGCATTCCACCGGTCACCAGTATTAAGGAGTCGAAATGTCTGAGCTCAACCCCGTCCGCATTGCCGTTATCGGCGCCGGCGCCATGGGCCGCAACCACATCCGCTTTGTCACCGAGGAGCCCGAGGCCGAGCTCATCGCCATCGCCGACGCCTTTGAGGGCGCCCGCGCCACGGCCGAGGCCGCCGGCGTGCCGTTCTATACCGATCCCGCCCAGATGATGGACGAGGTCAAGCCCGAGGCCGTCATCATCGCCACCCCCAACGACCTGCACCTGGGCGTTGCTCGCGAGGCCATCAAGCGCAACATCGTGCCGCTGGTCGAAAAGCCGATCTCCAACGACCTTGAGGATGCCCAGGCCTTCGCCGCCGAGGCCGAGACCGCCGGCGTGCCCGTGCTCGTGGGTCAGCACCGTCGCCACAACCCCTTCGTCAACAAGGCTAAGGAGATCATCGAGTCCGGCGAGCTGGGCAAGCTCACCGTGTCGAGCTTCCACTACATGATCTATAAGAATGACGAGTACTTCGATGTCGAGTGGCGCCGCAAGAAGGGTGCCGGCCCGATCCTGGTCAACCTGGTGCACGACGTCGACCTGCTCCGCTACCTGCTGGGCGAGCCCGTTGCCGTCCAGGGTATGCAGTCCAGCGCCGCCCGCGGTTTTGAGACCGAGGACTCCGCCGTGGTCAACGTTCGTTTTGCCGATGGCGCGCTCGCGAGCATGACCATCTCCGACGCCACCGCCAGCCCCTGGAACTGGGAGGCAACCGCTCGCGAGGATCCGCAGTACCGTCCCTTCGACGCCGACGCCTACTTTATCGGCGGAACCTTGGGCGCCCTGTCGCTGCCCCGCCTGCACCAGTTCTCCTACGACGGCGCCTCCAACTGGCACAAGCCGCTGCAGATGGAGATTCCGGCCGTGGACCCGGCACTACCGCACAAGATGCAGCTCAAGCACTTTGTGAAGGTCGTCCGCCGCGAGGTTGAGCCCGTCGTGACCCCCGCCGATAACGTCAAGACGCTCACACTTCTCAACGCCATCAAGGAGGCCGCCGAGACCGGCCAGCTCGTCGAGCTGTAATGCCTTAGGGTGGGCCACGATAAAACTCCACGCCGAGCACCTCGGACCGCCGCAAATAAGCCCCTCTTCTTTGCCCCGCGAGCAGCCTCCTACCCGCGGGGCATTTTGCTACCTTGCCGATGATTTTTCTAGGACGGGGGCTATTTTGTACCTTGGCTTGGTTCGTTCGCCACGAAATGCGCCTATCTACTACGTTTAACCGATCGCCCTCAACCATGCCAAATATCGCGAAATAAAAACCGCAGGTAGACGGCTTGCCGATTTTCGGTAAAACCAGGCATGGTCGACCCATACGGTTCAAACGTAGTAGATAGGTCGTTTTCGTGGCGCGGCTCCAAAACAGTCTTTTGGGACGGGTGGTATCCTTGGTAGCCCTGTGCTGCAAACGCACCTTTACCGCAAGGAGTTTCATGGATCTTATCGCCCAGCTCGCCCGCGAGCTCAACCTTAAGGCCGCCAACGTCAAGGCAGCCGTCAAGCTCATCGACGAGGGCAACACCATCCCCTTTATCTCGCGCTACCGCAAGGAAGCAACGGGCGGCATGGACGACGTCGCCCTGCGCGCCCTCGACGAGCGTCTGTCTTACCTGCGCAATCTTGAGCAGCGCAAAGAGGACGTTATTCTGCTTATCGACGCCCAGGGCAAGCTCACGCCCGAGCTCGAGCAACAGATTCGCGAGGCCACGCAGCTCCAGCGTGTCGAGGACCTCTACAAGCCCTACCGCAAAAAGCGCATGACCCGCGCGCAGAAGGCCCGCGAGGCCGGCCTGGAGCCACTCGCCAACATGATCATCATGCAGGCCTCGGCCAAGGGCAGCGCACTCGACGCCGCCGCGGCATACGTCAACGAGGAGGCCGGCTTCGACACACCCGAGAAGGCGCTCGCCGGCGCGGCGGACATCGTGGCCGAGACGGTGGCCGAGGACCCCGAGAACGTCGCCGACCTGCGCGCCTTTACACAAAACACCGCCGACATCGTCGTCGAGGCGACCGACCCCGCCGAAAAGACTCCCTACGAACCCTACTACAACTTTGACGAGCCGCTGCGCCGTATTCCCAACCACCGCGTGCTGGCTATCGACCGCGGTGAGCGCGAGGGCAAGCTCCGCGTGCGCGTGAACGTCGACGGCGCTGCCGCCACGGCACGCCTCGGCAGCCGCTGGCCCCGTCGCCAGGGTGTGTTCGCGCCTGTCTTTGACGCCGCTATCGCCGACGGTTACAAGCGCCTCATGGCCCCCTCGCTGGAGCGCGAGGCCCGCGCCAAGCTCACCGTCCGCGCCCAGACCGAGGCCATCAACGTCTTTGCCAAGAATCTCGAGGGCCTGCTCTCGGCACGCCCCGTGCGCGGCGCCCGTGTGCTCGCGCTCGACCCGGGCTACCGCACCGGCTGCAAGGTCGCCGTCATGGACGAGACCGGCAAGCTGCTCGACCACGGCGTGGTCTACCCCACCAAGCCGCGCCACGACGTCGCCGGCACCAAGCGCGAGCTCGCCCGCCTCGTCAAGAAGGACGGCGTCAACACCATCGTCATCGGCAACGGCACCGCCAGCCGCGAGACCGAGGAAGTCGTCTCGGAGTTTATCGCCGAGCAGGCACCTGGACTGCGATACACCATCGTCAACGAGGCCGGCGCATCGGTGTACTCCGCTTCCGAGCTTGCCAGCCAGGAATATCCCGACCTGGACGTCACCGTACGCGGCGCCATGAGCCTGGGCCGCCGCCTGCAGGACCCGCTGGCAGAACTCGTCAAGATTCCGCCCCAGTCCATCGGCGTTGGCCAGTACCAGCACGACCTTGACCAGGCCGAACTCTCGCGCACCCTGGGCCACGTGGTGGAGGACGTCGTCAACCGCGTGGGCGTCGACGTAAACACCGCGAGCGCAAGCCTGCTGAGATATGTATCGGGCATCACGCCGAGCGTGGCCAAGAATATCGTGGCCTACCGCGAGGAAAATGGCGCCTTTACCGATCGCCGCCAGCTTAAAAAGGTCCCCAAGCTGGGACCCAAGGCATATCTCAACGCCGCGGGCTTCCTGCGCATCAGCGGCGGCAAGAACCCGCTCGACGCGACAAGCGTCCACCCCGAGAGCTACGAGGTGGCCACGTCTGTCCTGGAGCGCGCCGGCGTTAAGGCCAACGAGCTCAGCCGCGGCGGCGTGCCCGACATTGAGCGCCGTCTGGGCAGCATCTCGGCGCTGGCAAGCGACCTGGACTGCGGCACCCTGACGCTCATCGACATTGTCAACGAACTCAAGAAGCCCGGTCGCGACCCACGCGACGACGCGCCCGAGGTGGTCTTTAGCCGCTCGGCACTTTCCATCGACGACCTGGAGCCCGGCATGGAACTCAAGGGCACGGTGCGCAACGTCGTCGACTTTGGCGCGTTCGTCGACGTGGGCGTGCACCAGGACGGCCTCGTACACATCTCCAAGCTGGCCAACCGCTTCGTCAAGCACCCGAGCGACGTGGTGCGCGTCGGCGATACGGTCAAGGTGTGGGTCGAGAAGGTCGATCGCGACCGCAAAAAGATCTCGCTCACCATGGTGCAGGGCAAATAGCCGCCAAAGCGGACGTCCCCCTCTTCACGGCGTGCAAAATCGCGAGTTTTCAGCATCTCCCGATAGCCCCGCAGCGCCTCAAAGGGCCATAAAAGCAAAAACGGCCCCCGTTTTGGCGGTTCTAGAGCCAAAACGGGGGCCGTTCCGTGCTTCAACCAGCTGGTAAAAGTCTTTACCATGCTGAAAACTCGCGATTTTGCACGTCGCTGCAGGGGGTACCCTTGCTTACGGCAGAATATGGAAGCCGAGCGAGGCGATATCCTTGGCAAAGCCGCGCACGGTATCGAGCGAGACCTCGTACGGGTCGCGGCCGATGTTCTTGCGCTTGGCCAGGATGCTGTTGGGCACCGTGATGATCTGGCAACCGCAGGCCTCGGCCTGGTAAATGTTGATGAGCTCGCGCGTGGACGCCCACAGGACCTCGCAGTTGGGCTTGGCGGCGGCCTTCTTGACCGACTCCGTCATAAACGGAATGGGATCGACGCCGGTGTCGGCGATGCGGCCGGCAAAGAGCGAGATGATAGACGGCGTCTCGGCGTCAACGGCCTCGACCATCTCGTCGACCTGCGTAGGCGTAAAGATGGTGGTGACGTTGACCTTGATGCCGTCGGCCGAAAGCTTGCGGACCAACTCGGCGGTGGACTCGCCCTTGGTGGTCACGCACGGAATCTTGACGTAGACGTTCTCGGCCCAGGTAGCGATCTCGCGCGCCTCGACCTCCATGGTCTCGACGTCGTCGGCAAAGACCTCGAACGAGACGGACACATCGGTGATGTGGGTCAGGACCTCCTTGGCAAACGCGCGGTAATCCGTCACGCCGCCCTTCTTCATAAGGGACGGGTTGGTTGTGAAACCCTGAACGTTGCCGTTCTCGTACATGTCGAGCATGCCTTCGAGGTTTGCACCGTCAGCGAACACCTTGATTGCCATCTGCCTGATTCCTTTCGTTAGCATACGGCCGATAAACTGCTAAACACTTTACCTATGTTTATCAAGGCGTGAACTGCGGGTTTTTATCTTCTCGGCGAACGGTATAAACACCTCAGTGTTTGGATTGATAAATCGATTGAGCATGCAAAAGCAAAGAGTCGCAGTTTGAGCAAACGTCAGAACGCGGGATTCATTAGATGAGGCCGAAATGCTGCATCGCTGTGACGGTACCGTCGTGTGCGACATCGTCGGTCACATAGTCGGCGACCGCCTTGACCTCGGGCATGGCGTTAGCCATGGCCACGGCTGTCTCGACGGCGGCGAGCATGCCCAGGTCGTTGCCCGAATCGCCAAAGCCAAAGGTGCGCGCATTTCCCTCGCGGCCCAGATACGCCAGCGCTCGCGCCACGCCCACGCCCTTGTCAATGCCCTTGGGGCTCAGCTCGCGATTCTGGCCACCGGTGTTGCACAGCTCAAACTCGCGATCGATAAAGCCGTCATCGTTGGCCACGCGAGCCAAACTGGGCACACTGAGGCATACCTTGCCCACGCGCAGACTGCCGTCGACGCGCATTTCCTCGGTTCTGTGCACCACAGAAGTGCCGATCAGAGACGACTGCTCAACACCCGCGGGTTCCAGGGCAAAAGTAGCCACGTTGGTCTCGAAAAAGGCCTCAATCCCTGCCGCGGCCATACGGCGCGCAAGCTCCTCGATAACGTCCTCGTCAAAGCAGTCCTCATGCACCACGCGGCCCTCGACCTCGAGCGTCGCTCCCGCCATGGCAACGACACCCGCGGGGTCGAGCGCACGCAAGCTGTCCGCGATGAGCCACAGGGGGCGACCCGTGCAGATAAACGCCTTGTGCCCCGCGTCGCGCAGACGATGAAACGCCTCGACGACCATCTGCGAGGGGCGAACCGCCGAAAAGTCCTTATCGGTCATATCGTCGGGATCGAACGACGTCAGCGTGCCGTCCACGTCAAAAAAGAGCACAGCGGGTTCGGGACACGCATCAATCATATGGGTTCCTTTCGAGGATAAGGGCAAACGAAGCATCCATCATATAATGGAGCGACGCAACCAGAGAGGTCACCCATGGAATTTTACGCAAGCTGCCCCGAGGGCTTTGAGTCCGCACTCGCCGATGAGCTTAAACGCCTCGGGCTTTCGCATGTCCGCCGCCTGAAGGGCCGCGCCACGTTTGAGGGCGAGCTCGAAGAAGGCTACCGCGCCTGTCTATGGTCGCGCCTGGCGAGCCGCGTGTTCGTGGTACTCGGACGCTTTGAGGCACAGGATGCCGACGAGCTGTACGATAGCGTTTACGACATCGCCTGGGAGACCATCATCCGCCCCGGAGCCACCATCGCCATCACCGCCCGCGGCGTGACCGAGCAGCTGCGCAACACGCGCTTCTCTGCCCTGCGCGCCAAAGACGCGCTGTGCGACCGCCTGGCCGAGACCACGGGCCGTCGCGCCGATGTCGATGCCGCCGACCCCGACGTTCACCTGCTGCTTTCGCTGCGCCAGCGTCGCGCGAGCATCAGCCTGGACCTTTCGGGCGATCCGTTATTCAAGCGCCTGCCGCCCGCAGCGACCCGCGCCGGCGAGGGCTCGCACGTGCTGCGCCCCGACTACGCCGCCCTGGTGCTTTCGCAGGTCGGCTGGACCACGCTGTGCGAGCGCGAGCTAACGGCCGACGATTACGAGAACGAAGCCCTGCCCACGCTGGTCGACGCCTCGTGCGCCGGCGGCGGCCTGCTGCTGGAAGCCGTGAATATCCTAACCGACCGCGCCCCGGGGGCCGCCCGCGAGCGCTGGGGCTTTGAGGGCTGGCAGCTGCACGACGCCGCCCTGTGGGAGCAGCTGCTTGCCGAGGCACGCGAGCGCGAGGCGGCAGCACGCGAGCGGCAGGCACGCATCGTGGCCGTGGATGTTGACCCCGCCGCCCGCAAAACCGCTGAGCGCATGGTCAAGTGCGCCGGCTACAAGCGCTTTGTCGATTTTTGCGCCGCTAAGTCCGCGACCGTACTGGACCACGCGGGCGCCGTCGCCGGTGCCGCCGTGGTCGCGGATACGACCGAGACACCGCTGTCGCTTATGCACGACGCCATGACGCTCATCGGCGAGCTGCACCGCGCGCCCGAGCTCGCTTCGGCGCCGGTCGCCGCGCTCACCCGCGACGGATTGCTGGCCCGCGCGCTCCACGCCGAGCCCGAGCGCGCGATCGCCGTCATGTCCAACAACGAGGAGGCGACCGTCGAAGTCTGGCCTTCGCTCGAGCAGGCCGCCGCGGCGTTTGAGGCTTCGACCAGTGCGGATGCCGAGGCCGAGGTCACGGATGCCGACGAAGTCAACGACAACGCCGCCGACACCCCCATGCTCGAGCCTGCCGCCACACTCGACCTGGGCGACGGCAAGCCACTGCCCGTGCTCATCCCGGAGTCGGAGCAGTTCGCCAACCGCCTGCGCAAGAATGCCCGTCTGCGCCGCAAGTGGGCCAAGCGCGAGGGCGTGAGCTGCTACCGCGTCTACGATGCCGACCTGCCCGATTACTCCGCCGCCATCGACCTGTACGAGGGCTGCCCGCAGACGCCGGGCCGCTGGCTCGTCATCGCCGAATACGCCGCGCCCAAGACCATCGACCCCGCACTAGCCCAGGCCCGTATGCTCGACATCTTGGCCATCGCGCCGCGCATCCTGGATGTTCCGGCCGAGCATGTGCACGCCAAGGCCCGCATGCGCTCGCGTGGCGGCTCGCAGTACGGCAAGCAGGGCGCCGGTAAGGGCGCATCAGGCGAGCGCGCCAACATCGCTCGCCGTCGCCTGCCGCTCATCGAAGAGGGCGGACTCACCTTTGCCGTCAACTTTGACGATTATCTGGATGTGGGCATCTTCCTGGATCACCGCGTCACCCGCAACCTGGTGCGCGAGCACGCCAAGCAGGCGCGTCGCTTCCTCAACCTGTTTGCCTATACCGGCACCGCCACCTGCTACGCGGCGGACGGCGGCGTCGAGGAGACCGTGACGGTCGACCTCTCCAACACCTACCTGGACTGGGCCGAGCGCAACATGCGCCAAAACGGCTTTGTGGGACCGCAGCATCATTTTGTGCGCGACGACGTGCTCGCCTGGATTCGCGACCAACGCCAGACGCGCAACCGCTGGGACCTGATCTTTGTCGACCCGCCCACGTTCTCGAACTCGTCCAAGATGGGCCGCCGCACCTGGGATGTCCAGCGCGACCATGTCGAGCTTTTGGCCGGCGTATCGCGCCTGCTCGCACAGGGTGGACATGCCATCTTTAGCTGCAACCTGCGTGGCTTCCGTCCCGAGACGCGCAAGCTCGCGCGCGCGGGCGTGGTGCTGGAGGACATTACGGCGCAGACCATCCCCGAGGATTTCGCGCGCAACCAGAAGGTGCATCATTGCTATATCGTGCGCCGCCTGCCCATCGAGGACGCCATGGCCGAGGTCGGCTTTAGCGCCGAGGAAATTGCCGAGCGAACCGAGGAGCTGCGCAACCCCGAGGCCCGCAAGCCCCGTGCGTCAGTACCCGCGCACGCGCAGGCCGGCAACGGCAAGTCGAACTTTGCCGGCAAACCCTCCCCCGCCGGCAAGCCCAAAAAGAAGAAGTTCTACGCCAGCAAGCCCAAGGGCAAATAACAAAGTTGCGGTGGAATACGGACTGTTTTGCCTGGAATGAGGCAAATTTAGACTGTATTTCACCGCAACTCATATTGGGATGGTGGCCGGCGATCTAGCCTTGGGTGACTAGGCGGTAGCCAATGCCTACGTGGGTTTGGATGTAGCGCGGATGCGCGGGGTCGGACTCGATTTTCTTACGCAACGTGCCCATAAAGACACGCAGGCTCGCCAGGTCGCTCTTAGTTGCCGTGCCCCAAATCTCGTGCAGGATAAACTGATGCGTCAGCACCTTGTCGGCGTTGTGCGCCAGCAGGCACAGGAGCTTGTACTCAATCGGCGTCAGATGCAGCTCCTCGCCATCCATCGTGGCGATGCCGGCGTCAAAGTCGATATGCAGCTCACCGGTATCGAATGAGCCCTCAGAGGCAACGCCGCCCGTTTGCGCATACGAAAGGCGCCTGAGCGTCGTGCGAATGCGCGCGAGCAGCTCCTCGACCGAAAACGGCTTGGTCAGGTAGTCGTCGGCGCCAGCATCGAGCGCGCGGATCTTGTCCGCATCCTCGCTGCGCGCCGAGACCACAATGATCGGCATGCCCGACCATGTGCGCACCGACTCCACCACCTTGACGCCGTCCATATCGGGCAGGCCCAAATCGAGAAGCACGATGCTCGGCGTCTGCGATGAGGCGGCGGCGATGGCGGCATGGGCGGTCTCCACGGCCATATGACGCAAGCCGTGCGCCTCGAGCGCGGCAACGATTAAGTTGCGAACGGCGGGATCGTCCTCAACGACCAAGATGAGCGGTTTTACGGCAGAGTTCGGCACGGCGCTACTCCTTATCAAACGAAACATCGGCGACGGGAAGCTCAATCGTAAAGACCGAGCCGTGCGGGTCCGCCGCGGCAACCTCTATGCTACCGCCATGCGCCAACGCAATGGAGCGGCAGAGCGAAAGACCCAGGCCCACGCTGCGATGGCTGTCGGCAAGACCGTGGTTGGCGGTGTAGAACGACTCAAAGATCCGCTCGCGATCCTCGGGCGCAATGCCCGGGCCGTCATCGGCCACCGAGCACGCTACGCGTCCATCGTCGACGCCAATCGAAATCACGATATGCGAGCCTGCGGGCGTATAGGTGATGGCGTTGTTCACCAGATTGACCACCAGCTGCACCATCAGGCGCGCATCGACGTTGACGAGCGCCGGCTCGTCGCACGGCACCACCTTAAGATCGTGTTCACGCACGGCCGGACTTACGTGGCGCAGCGCCTCCTCGACGATATCGTCCATGAGCTCGAGCGTAGTCGAAAGATGCATGCCGCCGCCCTCGAGCTTGGTGATGGCGAGTAGGTTCTCGACAGTGGCGTTGAGCCACAGCGCATCCGAGCGAATGGACAGGAGCAGGCCGCGGCGCGTCTGGGCGTCGAGCACGGCGGTGCCGGTCGAGCCCTGGTCGAGCAGCACGTCGGCATTACCCGAAATACTGGTGAGCGGCGTGCGCAGGTCGTGCGAGATGGAGCGCAGTAGGTTGGCGCGCAGCTGCTCGTTTTTTGCAAGCACCGCCGCCTCCTCGCGGGCCTCCATGGCGCGAGCGCGATCAAGTGCCAGCTCGCCTTCGCTCACGATGGCATCGGCAAGTGTTCGCTCCTCGTGCGTCAGCACGTCGGGCTCGGCAACGATAGCCAGCACGCCCACCACCGAGGCGGGGTCGCCCGAGCGCGCGAAGCCGTCGCCTGTGCGAACCGTCAGGTAGATGCCATAAAACGCCGAGCCGCCAAACGTGGCGTCGAGCGGCGTTCCCACATAGGCGGACGCCGAGAGCCGCGGCGGCATCTGCGGCGCCAGTTCGTGCACCGGTGCAGCATCGCCCACGGCCGTGTATGTCGAACGCGGCAGCAGGTCATCGCCCTCGGCGTCGGCGCTGTACCACACGACCGGACAGCCCGAAAGACGCGCCAGCTGCGTGGCCATGGCGTGAACGATCTGCTGCTCGTCGGCGCAGCGCTGCAGCATGCGGTTGGTCTCGAGCACCATATGCGTGCGACGGTCGCTGGCGGCAGCCTGCGCCAAGGCCCGGCGCAGGGCTAACGCAATCGAGCTCGATACAAGCGAGACCACAAACATGATGAAGAACATGCCGGGATAGCCGCGGTCGATAAGCGACAGCGAGTAGCGCGGGTCGACAAACAAGAAGTTGTAGAGCGCCACGGCGGCAGCCGAGCTCAGCAAGCAATACAGGCGACTCCAGGTAAAGAATGCGCACAGCTGCACGGCGAACACATAGACGATCATGATGCTCGGCGCGAGACCCGGATGGTCGAGCAGCGCGCCCACAATCGTCGCCGCCACCAACAGCCCCACCGACACGCAGGCGTCATACAGAGGAGTGCGGCGCGTCAGCGTTGTGCGCCGCCACCAAAAGCTATCGGCAATATCGCCGTCCGTACGGACGTCCATCAGCGCCCCGCCCCTCTCTCAAAAACAAAAACCACCACAAAGGGACAGGCACCTTTGTGGTGGTTTCCCTTGTGGTGGTTCCAAGTGTATAGCCTTTGCAACCGGCGGTCGCTAGACAAACAGCACGTGCGCGAGTAGGGCACACACGCACACTGCTCCAAATACCAGTGCCACAATCGAGATCACGCGGTCGGCCATATCCATGTTGGCCCGATTCGTAAAGAACCGATCTTCGGCAGCATCGGCGCGTACCTCACGCACCAGCTCGGTCGCAAGATCGCAACCGTCAAGCACCTTTGCATCCATGGTTTCCTCCCAGGACTCAATCCCCGTCAATACAAACCCGCCCGTTCGCAGACAAACCTCGAGCGTCGACTACGGTCGCTCGTTGGGGGCCAGGCGCTGCATCTTGTTCACGGCTTTGAACTTGGTGAACAGCGGCACGTACTCAAAGCTCACGTTGGAGTTCTCCAGGCCGTACCAACGCGCGGGCGTGCCGGCGGCGCGGCGAATGATGTACTTGAGCGTGATGGCCGTACGCTCGCTGGGCTCCACATCGCTTTCGGGCGCCAGAAGCTTACGGATCAGGACGAACTTGAACGTGCCGATGTTACCCGGATCCTTGTAGACCGAGTAGTCATGCGTCTGCGGCGGCAGCTCGCCGGTGGCAGCCAGGTCCTGAACAACCTGACGCAGGTAGGCATTGACGCGCTGGTTGATCTTGTAGCCCAGGTACAGGTGCACGCGGAACACGTAGTCGGTGCCGAACGTCTCGACCGAATAGGCAAAGGTGTGCGGTTCGTCCATGGTCTCGACATTCACGAACCACCAGGCGCGGGCACGCTTGGGATGCTTGTCCAAGATCGAATAGACGATATCGCGGTCGATGTAGTCGGTATGGGTGTCCTTGGTCAGGTACACGACGTTGTCACTCATGCGCTCGTAACGGTCGTCGTCGCGCAGGCGCTTGAGCTGCGGCAGGTAGCTGCGCAGCGGCAGCAGCGTAAACTGGCGCTGCTCGACCGCCGTGCCGTTGTACCAGCACACCATAATGCCCATGATGAGTGCAGCCATGAGGATGGTGAAATAGCCGCCGTGGAAGAACTTGGTGAGCGAGCTCACGAAGAAGAAGCCTTCGAGCAAAAGGAAGAAGGCCGCGAAGATCCACGGAGCAACCTTGAGCTTGCGCTCCTCGTGCAGGTAGAAGAAGAGCAGCAGCGTGGTGCACATCATAGTCAGCGTAATGGCAAGGCCGTACGCGGCTTCCATATGCGCCGAGTTCTGGAACAGCAGCACCACGATGACGCAGCCGACAAGCATGACGTTGTTGACCATGGGGATGTAGAGCTGGCCCTTGGTCTCGGCAGGGTAGAAGACCTGCATGTGCGGCATGAGGTCCAGACGGCTGGCCTCGGACACCAGCGAGAATGCGCCGGTGATGAGCGCCTGCGAGGCAATGATGGCCGCAACGGTGGAAAGGCCTACGGCAAAGGGACGCAGGCCCGGGGCGAGCATCTGGTAGAACGGGTTGAGGTCGGCAATGCCCATGAGCTCGGGGTTGGCAGCGTTGTTCATAAGCCATGCGCCCTGGCCCATATAGGAAAGCAGCAGGCAGCACTTAACGAACGGCCAGGTAGCGTAGATGTTGCCGCGGCCGACGTGGCCCATGTCGGAGTAGAGCGCCTCGGCACCGGTGGTGGCGAGGAAGCAGCTGCCCAGAATCATGATGCCCGCGTGGTTGTTGGGGCTCAGCAAAAAGGCGATGCCGCGCACCGGGTTGAGGCACAGCAGCACGGCGGGGTGCTGGAAGACAAAGAACAGACCCGTGCCGCCCAGGAACAGGAACCACAGCGTCATGATGGGGCCAAAGGCGTGACCGATCTTGGCCGTACCGATGCGCTGTACCAAGAAGAGCACGATGATGATGGCGAGCGTGATGGCGACGACGCGGCCCTGGTCATCGCCCAGCACGGCATGGACCGCCGGGATGGTGCGCAGGCCCTCGATGGCCGTGGTAACGGTAACGGCCGGCGTCAGGATGCCGTCGGCGAGCAGCGCGGCGCCACCCAGCATGGCGGGGATGATAAGCCACTTGCCGCAGCGCTTGACCAGGCTGTACAGGGCAAAGATGCCGCCCTCACCATGGTTATCGGCGCGCAGCGAGATGAGCACATACTTGATGGTGGTCAGCAGCGTGACCGTCCACACGACAAGGGAGAGCGCGCCGAGCACGAACTCCTCCGTGACGCTTCCGATGCCGCCGTTGCCGGCGACGAGCGCCTTGGTTACATACATGGGGCTGGTGCCGATATCGCCATACACCACGCCCAGCGTGACGAGCATCGCCGAGATGCTCACAGGAATCGCAGCGTGCGAGGCTGCCTCCTTGGCCTTTTGTTCCATAAGCCGGTTTCCTCCCAACTTTAATGTTCGAAGGAATTATAGGTAATCGTCCTATGTTTGAATGGCACTGTTTTCCCAGCTAGATAAACATTTATACGGCCTTTAGGCCACCGCGGCGATATGGAATGTGACAAAGGGACTGTCCCTTTGTCACATCCGTCATTTTCCGAGCCAGTTTTTGAACCACCACTCCATGGAGCGGCTCATCTCGGCCATAAAGGGACTGGTGTGTTTGCGGGTGTAGATATCCACCACGCGCTCGCCCACCTCGCGGGCATGCGGGCGAAACATCGCATCCATCTCGGCCACCTGCGCATCCATAGTCGCGGCATCCGCACGGCAGTAGCGCTCCTCGTGCACCAGGTTCACCACGGGGTGCGCGATCGCCGGACGCTCCTTACGGGGCGTGCCGATGATGAGCATCGACAGCGGCATGGTATAGGGCGGCAGATCGAGCAGCTCGGCAACTTCCTCGGCATTCTCGACGATATCACCGATATAGCAGCTCCCCAGCCCCAGGGCCTCGGCGGCAACCACGGCGTTTTGCGCGGCGACCACGGCGTCCTGCGCCGCAATGGCAAAGTCGCCCAGACCCGGTGCACGACGGGGCGACTTGCCCGTACGCTCTACAAACTCGGGCTCAAAGCAACCCACATGCTCAAACAGATCGATCCACTTGGCATAATCGACCACAAATATTAGTGCCCAGGGCGCCTTGGCGATCATGGGCTGGTGGTCGCACAGGTCGGCCAGGCGGTCGAGCGTAGCCTGCTCGCGGATGCTCACGATGGAATACATCATCATGGCACCCGCCGACGGCGCACGGCTCGCCGCGTGCAGAATCGCCGCCCGCTGCTCGTCGGTCACCGCCACGGGACGGTCGTCGTCATCACGCGCGAAGGCACGCGTAGACGAGCGATGCTCCAAGATGTCCAGCACCGCATTGCCCGTGGTCTCGACCGGGTAGCCGTTCGTATCCACGCCCGCAGCTCCGCCGCAGTACTCGGCACCCGTCATACAAACCTGCTCGCCCATAGCTCTATCCTCGCCATTTCTTTAAGAAGCCTTTACGTTTCCGTGTAATTCCCGTCCATTATCGCGCAGGTCACCACTACATTGCGCCACACCGCCGCACATGCGCGTTAATATGGCTGGTTGTTGTGCGCAGCCCGCAAATGCAGCGCATATTTAGGTAACAATCGGGTAAACCCCCGCTTTCGTAGGTTTTAAGTTTGTGAGGAGTCTCAGCATGTTCGCTGCCGCCATCTCGCTCGTCGGTCTTGCGGCGACCGTCTACCTTGTTTTGCGCGAGGCCAAGGCCATTCGCGCTCAGTCGGGCACCGTTGCCAAGGGCGCCTTCGCCTGGAGCGTCGCCTTCGGCCTGTTCCAGCTCTTTTTGACCATTTGGGGCGCTATTGGCCTCGTCGCGCAAAACGAGCCGCTCGCCTTTGTGATGCTCATCCTGACCACCGCCATCCTCACCGGCTGCGCTTGGGCCAGCATCGCCCGCGACCGCATCACCCCGCGCGTCTTTGCGTTCGCTGCTACCGATGCCCCCGCCCCCACCGGCAAGCTCGCCCGCCTGCGCGGCGCCTTTGTGGGCAAACCGCTCGTCGCCGCCGTCCTGTGCCTGCTGCTCGCCGGCGTCTTTGCGCTGCTGGGCATGGAGGTCTCGTCCAACCACGACTTTACCTGGGTCTACCCCCTGTGCATCCTGCTCGAGTGGGCCATCATCACCACGCTCATGGTCGGCCTGTTCTTCCTGTTCCAGCGCCACGGCGCAGCTCCCGCGGTCCTGGCCTTTGCCCTCTTTGTCCTGGGCATTGCCGAGTTCTTCGTCATCACGTTTAAATCAATGCCCATCCAGCCGGGCGACCTTTCGGCCATTTCCACCGCCGCTGCGGTCGCCGGCACCGGCTACACCTTCTCGATCTCGCTGTTCTGCGTGCTATCCATGGGCTTTACCGCCATCGCCATGCTGCTATGCGAGTACGCCGGCCTGGTGGCACCGCACCGTCAGAAGGGTGCCGCCAACGCCAAGCGCATGCTGCTCACCAACCTGCTCGTCGCCGTGCTGTGCCTGGGTGGCGTGACCGCGCATGTCACGCTCATCGACTACTACAACACTCTCGGCATCACCGTCTACACCTGGCGCCCGCTCGAGAGCTACTGGCGCGAGGGCTACCTGCCCGCTTTTATTAGTGCAGCGCAGTCCATCAAGCCGCCCAAACCCGCCGACTACTCCGTCGACGATGCCAAGGCCACGCTCAAAAAGTACGCCAAGGCCTACGACAAGTCCGACGCCGCCAAGAGCGACGAGCGCACCGCCGCAAAGGAGCAGTTCGACAGCGAGAAGCCCACGGTCATCGCCATCATGAACGAGACCTTCTCGGATCTGTCGATCTACCAGAACATGCGCGCCGGCTACGAGGGTCCGCAGTACTTTAAAAACCTGTCCAACTGCCTCAGCCGCGGCAAGCTCTACGTGAGCGCCTACGGCGGCGGCACCGCCAATACCGAGTTTGAGTTTATGACCGGCAACTCCATGGCCAACCTGGGCTCGGGCGTGTACCCCTACACCATCTACAACATGGAAACGACCGGGAATCTAGCAGAGCAGTTCAAGTCGCTCGGCTATTCCACCACGGCCATGCACCCCAACCACGCCACCAACTGGAACCGCGAGAACGTCTACAAGGACTTTGGCTTTGACCAGTTCCTGTCCATCAACGATTTCCAAGGCGCCGATACCCTGCGCGGCATGGTGACCGACCAGGCGACCTACGACAAGATTCTTGAGCTGCTCGACCAGAACGCCGATCCGCAGTTTATCTTCGACGTGACCATGCAGAACCACTCGGGCTACGACACGGGCCTGCTGCCGGCCGACAAGCAGATGCACCTGAACATCGACACGACCGATCTGGACGCCAAGACCATCGAGGACGGCACGCTGTCCGATGTCGACGAGTACGTCTCGTGCATCGAGCAGTCCGACCAGGCGCTGCGCTACTTCCTCAACGCCTTGAGCAAGCTCGACCGCAAGGTGGTCGTGGTGTTCTGGGGCGATCACCAGCCGTTCTTCCCGTCCAAGTTCAACGATAAGTGGTTTACCGGCGAGGACGACGCCACGCATCAGGAGCGTCTGTGGCAGACCGACTACATCATCTGGGCCAACTACGACGTTGCCGGTTGCAACCAGACGAGTGAGGTCGACGACCTGTCCACCAACTATCTGTCCACCCAGCTGATGCAGCTGATTGGCGCACCGCTGACCGACTACCAGAAAGCGCACATGACGCTGCGCGAGTCGCTGCCCGCCATCAACTCGGTGGGCTACGAGGACGCTAGCCTGCGTTGGGCGCTCTCCTCCAACGTCACCGGCGACGACGCCGAGGCCGCGGCTGCCACCAAGGCGCGCGAGGATTACGCCAAGATGCAGTACTACGAGATGTTCCGCGACGGCAAGAACGTCTACACCGAGCACTTCCAGACCGAAGCCAACGAGACCGACCCCAACCTGGCGCCAGGTACGACCAAGATCAAGTAGCAGCGCGTCTTAACTGGTTCGTCTGCCCGGCGACGCGGAACGTAAGGTTCCCTGCTCAAACAGTCCTGCGCAAGACGGAGGCCACATTAAGTGGCCTCCTTTGTGTGCGGAACTCGCGATGAACCTTACATACCTCCGCCCGGACAGACGCCCTGTTGTTGGAGCGTGGCTTGTCTTGGGTGTATCGCCGAACATATATAAGTTGAAGGCCACGTTATGTGGCCTTCTTTGTTTGCGGAAAGTGTGTCCCGGAATTCTTGTCTGGAATGGGATGCAGTTTCCGCTTGGGACCCGATTGGGAAAGTGTGTCCCACTATTCAGCTGGATTCCGGGATGTATTTTCCGGTTGAGGCTCGTTGGGAAAGTGCGTCCCGGTCTGGGCGCTCAAACTGGGATGGATTTTCCGGATGAGGGCTTGACGGAAAATGTGTCCCGTTCCGGGCGCTAATTGTGGGATGCAGTTTCCGCTTGCGGAGTCTCCACTCAACAGAAAACCCGGGTGGCCTGTTTTTTGGCTACCCGGGTTTTTGGGTTGTCGATATGTTCGACTGGCTACTAGTGGGTCTTGCGGCGCTTGATCAGCATGATGAGGGCTATCACTACGAGCGTTGCTCCCGCTGCTGCTGCGGTGGCGACTAGGGCGAATGTTTGGTCGCCGGTATTTGCGAGGTTCTTCGCTGTGGTCGTAGTCTTGACCTTGGTGTCGGTCTTAGCTCCGTTGTCGGACTTGGGCTTGTCCGGGTTCGTCGGGGTCTCAGGAGTCTCGGGGTCCTTTGAGCCTTCGGAATCGGTTGGGCCGGCGGTGTTTACCAGCGTATGGTCCAGGAACTTCTTGGCGCCCGCACTTGCCTGTGAGAACAGGCGGCGCATGCGGATCGGGGTGGCGTTCACCGTTGTGGGCGCCGTCTCCTCGGCCTCGATATTCACGAGCGTCGTGCCGGTGTCGAGGCCCACGTCGTTGTATCCCACGTGGCAGTAATACTGCGCACCGTCATCGTCTGCGGTCAGGTCAATCTCGAGCTTTGAGGCCGTTCCAGCCGCGAGGTTGCCATCGGCACCCACGAGCTTAAACTCTGTCTCGCCGCGGCCCTTGCGGTACCACATATAGGTCGGTGCCAGCCCTGTTTCGCTATCGTCGGCACCGAGTTGCTTCACATGGCCAATCGCCGAGAGCGTCAGGTGGCTTCCCGCCGTGCGCTCAACCGAAGAGTCGTATCCAAGATCCGACCCCTCCGCAGCATCCGCCGCAGGTCCGCTCACGGTCATCGTCATGCCATCGGGCATGGTCTTGACCGTGATGATTGCCGAGCGAATACCTGTTTCGGTCGTGGATCCATTCTTAACGGCGGCGATGGCGAATCGATACTCCGTATTGGGCTGCAGCCCATCCCACTTGAGCGAGGTCTGCGTGTTGTCGGCAATCTTCCAGCTATTGACGACCGCATCCGCCGCATTGCTCTGCAGCATGCCCACGCCGTAGCTAAAGCCACTCTTGTTTGCGAGTACATCGTCCCAGCTAAACGTAACGCTGGTCGAATCGACGGCGTTTGCCGTAAAGCCCGTCACGGCCGGCGCGTCGGGCATCTCGACGTCCTTAACGTCATAGCCCACGATCCAGAACTGGTCGGTGTCCTTGGTGCCGAGCTTGTCGCCCGAGTCTGCCTCGAACTTGTCGACATCCACCGCGTTGACGCCCAGACGCCACACAAAACCGTACTTGCCCTGCGCGGCCTCGGGCAGGTTGTCGACGGTGCCGCCGTATTCGGTCGATTCACTCGAGGAGTTACCCGTAGTAAAGCCGGCGTTGGCACCAAAGCACAGGCCGCCAAACAACTCGTGCTTTGCGAACTTCGCGCCCATGACAACGCTGCCGTTCAGCGTCAAGCCGAGCTCGAGCTCCTGCTCCTTGCCCTCCTCGACTTCGATGGTCTGCTCAATGCTCGCCCCCGACTGCGCGGCGGCGCCGTTAAACCCATCGTGCGTGTAGGCGCGCGTTACGCCAGGCTTGCCCAGGCCAAAGGAATCCCCAACGGGAGTCTCGCCGTTGAGCGTCGTTTGATAGGTTCCGGGTTCTCCCGACCGGTTGGTCAAAAAGTAGCTGAGCGGCGTCATATTGTGCTGTTTGGCAATGCGGTCATAGGCCTCGACATTAACGACCGAGGTCTGCGCGCCGAGCGACACGGGCGCCGCCATCACGCCCTTGCCACCAGTTTCCTCATTTTCGATCTCATACTCGTAATAGACCATCGGAATCGTGTAGAGCACGGCCTTGTCACCCTCGCCGGCATGCGACTCATAGCTTACGCTTGCGCTGACCGTGCGCTCGCTCCGGTAGTCATAGCATCCCTCGGCGGCAAAATCGACTGAAGCATTCATCGCGACCAGGGGCGGACCGGTCTGCACCTCGACGGCAACGCCCAACTCGGCGCCAATGGTATAGCCCTGGGATGTCCCCGTGCCCTTTTCCTCTCCGTATGACGTGCCGCCCAACACCAGATAGCCGTATGCCTGCTCCAGATCCTCAACATAGGGCGCATCCTGCAGCACGGCAAGCACGCGCGGGTTGGTATAGACCTTGTAGCGGTCCTTGTACGTGATCTTGACGCTGTCGTTGTCGACATCGGGCAGCGCGAGCGAGATAAATGTGCCGTAGGTAGTGCCGCGACGGTTGCTCTCGCTAATCACCTGCTCCTCGCCGCGGCGCACCTTTCCGTTCTCGTCGAGCGAAAAATGCGAGGCGGTCATCCAATAGTAGTCATCGTTCTTGCGCAGGTCCTCGTCGCGGTGCTTGCCCACCACGGCGATAAAGCTCTCGTTATAGCGGTCCGAACCCGAGACGCTGCCCGCCTTGACGTCGCTGATCCACACCTGCTCTATACCCTTGTGGTCATGCTTGTTGCTGCTGTTGTATTGCTGACCGCTCATGCTCATGGTTCCGACCATGGACCCCAAGCCCTGAGCCCCGCTCTGTGCCGTGTTGCAGGCAAAGTCGCGGAACACATCGCCGCCCACGAGCACCTCGTCGACCGCCAGCTGCTCGGACAGGCCGTCAAGGTTGGCAGTGGCAAGGGCAATAGGCGCCAAGGTGCACGGATAGCGCTTATCCTGAGCGCTATCCTTCCATGCGCTGTTGGGCACATGCATCAGCCCATAGGAGGCGAGGAGCCCGTCTCTGTATTCCTTGCAATCGGAAAGCTTGAACTCGCCAGACTCCGAGTCAAAATACGCATAGCGGTACAGCGCGCCGTACAGCCCCTTGCTGCCGTCAGAAGCGCCGTAATCAAAAGCGCCGCGTTGCCAGTCATAGCCCGCAAGAATAAGGCCCGTGACGGTTTCACCCGTCTTCTTTCCTTCTTCATCGTAGGCGGCAAACGTGCCGAACGTCGCATTCGCAGCGACCATGGTCTTGCCGTTCGCGGAGAGGGAGATTGCGCCCGCGTCGCCCAGAGCATCGACATGGACGAGCGCACCCTTGGATGCATCCCACGAAAACAGCTCGCAATGCGTCGACTTATCAATATTCTTCTTGCCGTAGGGTGCCGAGACCACGATGGCGAGGTCATCGCAAAAATCGCGATCGAGGTCGCCGGCCGCTAGCGAAACGACAGGAGCTGACTGAAGCTGCGTCCAGGAGTCGTTCCCGCCCTTGTTGTGCGTGGTGTAGTCCGCGGCGTTACCGGCATCGATCTTGACGACGCTTTGCTTCCAGTTGCCGCCCTCCAAGTCATACATGTCGACTACAGCCTTGCGCACGCCGTTCTCGTCGACATAGCAGCCCGCGTAGACAAAAAGCTCGTCGACGCCGTCGCCATCGACATCGCCCGCCTCGACATCAAAGACGGCGTCGTGCTCTTGCAGGTAACCGGCATCCAGGTACTTAAAACGGCCTTCGTACATCATATTAGTGTTGACCGTCACCGGCAGGTGTGTGTCGAGAGTGCGCGTGCGCCCGTTGCTAAACGAGTAGAGGACCAGCTCAACCTTTCCGGCGTATGACTTGCCGTCAATCGTCGTGGAGGAACTGTCGCCGTAGGCACGGAGCTCGGCAACGCGGCTCTTTTTGCCCGTGCTGGCGTCGCTGCAGAACTCAACACTCGTGGCGTGAATGCCCGAGAAACCGTTGTTGTCGTTGGCGAGTACTGTTGAGGACTCATTGTTGCTTAGGTACGACCAGGTGCCGCCACCGTAGTCGCTATGCTTGTAGAGATCGCTGTTCGTATCGAAGTTGTTGACGTTTTGCCAGAACTTTGCGGCGCCCCACACACTTCCATAGCCATCGGTGAGTTTGCTGCTGCCGCCAATGTCACCGCGCTCGACGTTCTCGAGCTTGTCGCGCAGAGTGTAGCGATTGCCATGGCTACCGTTAGCTGCCATATAGACCTCGCTGCGCGTGGCAAACGTCGTGGGGGTATCAGTGGAATAGGGGCCAACGGTATCGGCCGGAATGTCCTCGCTCGTGCCCAGACCCAGGGCTTGATAATCCTGCTCGGTCATATCGGTGATTGCGGGCGCGTCTGCCGCCTGGGCAACCTGGGGCGTGGCCGTGAAGCAGGC
Organism: uncultured Collinsella sp.; assembly: GCA_947002045.1. Lineage (GTDB taxonomy): Bacteria > Actinomycetota > Coriobacteriia > Coriobacteriales > Coriobacteriaceae > Collinsella. Next base: position 8,363 of record CAMQJB010000013.1, on the reverse strand, counting down.
GACGCTCGTGGCGATCAACGCAGCAAGCGCCGCCGTCCCAACAAGCGGGATTTTCGACAGCCTACGGATACGGGGGTGTGGAACGTACATGAGGGACCTCGCTTTACTCGAGTGGAGTGGACTCATTTTTGCAAATGCTACATCCGATGCCCGATATCACGTGTCTCATTTTCGCCAACGGCGTGTCTCATTTTTGAGAATCCGAGATGCCGCGGAAATCTTATCCCAGCTCAAAGGCCATTTCTGGGATGTATTTTCCGTCGAGTGCCTCATCGGGAAACTGCATCCCATTTCAAGCGTCGATTCTGGGACGCACTTTCCCCTTAGACCCTCAACCGGAAACCGTATCCCACTTTGAGCGCAATTTCCGGGATGCATTTTCCGCTTGAGCCTCATTGGGAAACGGCGTCCCACTTTGAGGGCTGATTGTGGGATGCATTTTCCGGTTTTGCTCTCATTGGGAAAATGCATCCCGTTTCTTGACCGAATAATGGGACGCAATTTCCCGTCGGAGCGCCTTTGGGAAAGTGTGTCCCACTTCGACCGCCCAGAGTGGGATGCACTTTCCGCAAAGCACCTCAACGGGAAACTACGTCCCATTCCAAAGGCAAATTCCGGGACGCATTTTTCGAAAGCCTGCCCATCCGGAAAGCCCGTCCCACTTTGGACGCATCCGGGCACGGAACCATCGACCTATCAGGCCTCCCATCAATAAAGAGGCGTCCTCCCGGACGGCGGGGCACGAAGTTCATCGCGAGTTCCGCACGCAAAGAAGGCCACTTAATGTGGCCTTTGTCTTGCGCAGGACTGTAGAGCAGGAAACCTTATATTCCGCCGCCGGGCGGGCGAAACAATTTGAAGATGGACCTAGCGTTTATTCCTTCGGGACAAGATCAGCGCAGCCATGAAAGCGATAATCGCTAGCGTTAGCAGCGTCAAAAGCAGAGCGAGCGAGTTGTCGCCCGTCGCAGCCAGGCCAAACAGGCTGGGCTTTTTGGAGCCAGCGGGCTGCGCAGGAATTGTTTCGCCATCGTCCTCGGCGGTGATCTCCCAGCGAATGGTCTTGTTTGCGTCGGCAAGCTCGTTGCCCACCGACGTCGGGACACTCAGCTGCAGATTGAGCACCGTGCTGCCATCGCTCGTGAACGTGGCGACCTGCGTGGGATAGGCGAACACGCTGCCCGGCGTTCCCGTCTGGAGCCAACCGTCAGACGCATCGCCAGCCGACGCCGTTAAGGTAATGGGCGACAGCAGGTGTGCCGTCTCGTGATCGACAACGGCCCGCACAAACACGCGTACCTGGGACTTTACGCCCATGGCACGAACCTCAATCTGTTGCTCGCGCACATCGCCGGGCATTAGATCTTTAAAGGCGGGAAACAGATCGGGCTCCCCCGAGGAGCCCGTCGCCCCCGATACCGTCAGCTGGTGCGCATTTCCGTCATAGGCAATCGCGGGAGTCTCGGCAAACGCGCGGGCAGGAACGGCGAGCGCGACCATGCAGAGAATGGCCGCGACCACACAACGCACGGAGCGCGCAACGCCTTTGCGAATCGGGAATGCCATACTCACGCACCTCCGTGCGGCGGCACCAGCACGCCATCTTTGACCGTACAGTTCCATGCCTCGGTGACCGCATCGTCGGGCGTGGACTGAATCGCCTGGGTCGAAATGTCGACGACTAGGTTTTTACCGTCTGCCTTCTTCTCGGACACGCTCTTGATGAGCACGCCCGTCTTGTCGAGCGGCTTAACAGAAGACGTCCAGTAGTAGAACCCGTCGCTCGCAAGAACCCAAGACGAAGGTCTGTTAGTGGCGGAGGCATCGCCTTTATCGCCCCACTTAATGGTGTAGTCGGTGCCGGCAACCGGCTCATCCCACAGGCGCGCGCCATCCTTATCCTGCCAGTAGATATCCACCGCGACACGCAGGTATGCCGGAGCCGAGCCCGTGTTTTTTACCGAGACATCCCTTTTCACGTTGTCCTTGAGCGTCTCGTCCACCGAAGGCGCCACCGAGCCAAAGCCAAACTCGTTGACCAGCACGCCCGTAACCGAAAGCCACGCAAAGGTGCCGACGACGCCGGCCAAAAGGAGGATGCCGACAAGGAGGGCAACGATCCGCTTGCGCTTAGTCATCCTTGTCCTCCCTCCCCAGCATGCCGTTTTCCCAAACATTCTTGGCACGCGAGCCTCCATCGACCCATTTGTCCTTCGCGCGCGTGTTGACGCACGTCACCACCGCATCGCCCGCGCTCGAAGCAGACGAAATCGTCAGCTCGGCAGATTTACCGGACGCCTTGCCCGGCGTGCTCAGCTCGCCCTCGTAGCGCCATGCCCAATTCGTGTCTTCCTCGACGGTATAGATGCCCGCCGGAGCGGCGAACTGCACGCTGCCGACATACCAGGTCTCACCGTTTTCCGGCTGCTGCTTATCGACCTTCACCTCGACCACGCGCGTCTCGGGAGAGGCTCCCTCCGCCGTCTTCGTCACCTTAAAGCGGAACGTCTGTCCCATGGCACTAGCATCGGTAGTCTTTTTAACGATCGTCAGCGCATGAGTCTGGTCAAAGTTGAACACGGCATTGCCGTCGCCTTGGCCGTCTTCACCCGTCTTTTTATACTCCAGACGGTTGGCCAGGTCGAACGAACCATTACCCGAACCCAGGCTGTAGAGCGAGACAAACTTGCCGTTCACAGGCTCTTCCGCCGCAGAAACGCCCTCTGCACCAGGGCCGTAGCTTGCCTGCGTTACCGTAACAGTCAGTTGCGTCCCCATAAACGGCTCGGCAAAGCAGACCTTAAACGGCGCCTTGTCGGCACCGTCATCGACGGTGTTGGCGGCGGCGGGATCGAGCAGCCATTTAAGCTGCGCGGTCATAGTTACGGGGCTCGCGGGATCAGACGTATCGTTGGCAACCACGCGATACGTCACGGGATACAGGTCCATGTCACCCTTGACTGGCTCACTCTTAAACTCATCCCAAGACTTCGCATTGCCATCCGCACCCACATATCGCCACTCCAAGAAGAGCTCACGCTTATCGCCATTGGCAGCAGCCTGTTCATCGAGCAGCGCGACGATCTTGGAGTGGGCGTCCGGATCGTACGCCACGGATTTTTGCTCCATCACAGGATTGCCGTCGTTGTCGTAGACAGGGTTGCCGCTCTCGTCCATTTTGGGAACATCGACCGTGTAGACAAAGCCAGGCTTACCGTCCTGCGCACGCTCGTCGCCCGAGTCGACCGTCGCCGTAAAGATGACCGCCCCGTCGACGCTGTGATAGCGCACCTTATACGGCGTGACCTTGTACACCGCGGTATACGTCGCGCCCTTAAAGGGTTCACTACCCTCGAGGGGATACTTATCGCCTTCGGTCATCAGAGTGTATTTACTATCGGATTCATAGTCACGCGACCAGCCGACAAAGTCGTACTTGGTGCCATCCCTGCCGACAACCTCAGCTGTAGCTCTTACTTCCAGCGAAATTTGATCGCCAGAGTCGGTGCGCGAAAGAAAACGCACGGAATCGGGGTTATCCAGATTGGCATCGATATTCGATTGGACAATTACCGCGCTGGCACGGTAGACCGGGTACAGCTCCATGGGGGCGTTAACCACAGTGTTTGTATTCACCATGGAGAGGCCGTCCGACCAAATGACATAACCGTTGCCGGATGCCGGTTTAGTTTCCGTCCAGCCTACGAAGGCATTGTATGCGTTCGTTGCAGCATCGATGTCGCCAACGTTATACGTCGGCAGTGGCATGCCATCCTTAAGGCTGCCGAGCGTATTGCCCTCCTGCGCGAGCTTGCCATCGATATCGGTGTCGTTCAGGTGATACACCACCGCAATGGGCGTGTAGTAGGCCACAAACGTATAGGGTTTACCCGGCTCCACGGTATAGGAATAGGTATTGCCGCCTTCGCCCGTCGGATCGAGCTTCTTTACCGTTCCGTCGGGAAGCTCGATCTCGAGCTTCTTAAGCTGATAGGCGCCACCAGTACCGTCGGCATACACCGTCGTCGTAATGTCGGGGCTCACCGTAGCCACCACGTCACCGTTCTGCTGAGGATCAAGTTTAGGCGTAATGTCGAATCGCGGAACATTGATGCCCGACGTTCCATCAAAGCCCTTGCGGTGCAGGTTGGTGGTGTAGTTAACGTTATATTTTACGTATACGGGATAGGCATCCTGCCACTGGGTAACCTTGGACGCGTCGGTCGCCAAGTATGGCGTCGCCTTCTCCGGATCGCTCGTCACATAGGGGTCGTTGGCGACATCATAGATATATTTCCAGACGGCAGAATCCTTCTTGACCTCGGCGGTCGAAATCCAGCCCAGGAACTTATAGCCCGGCACGGCCATGTCGGCATCGGTCGGGGAAGCTTCGAGGGTCAGGGGGCTCTCATACGATCCTTTCTCACCATCTTCTGGTTTTTCGGCCACTTTAACCGACTTATTAACATGCGGGTAGTAATACGTGAACGTCGGATCCGCCCCGTTCACCTTGGTCTGCAGCAAGTTACTCTCATAGCGCCGCGTGGCAGTCCTCACGACATTATCGCCCTTGTTGTAGAAATTAACGTCCGTGGTAATCATCGCGCGAACGTAGTACTTCTTATCTGTACGCACTATGCTCTCGATGGGATTTTTCACATATGTCCAATATTCACCATCGCGCTCAAGCGTCCAGAAATTCAGGCGATAGCGATCATTCACCAGTTTGGCCGTTACGTTCAGCGAAGCCGAAGTCCAAGTATCGCTTAGAGTTGCAGCGCCTGGAAAATCAGTATCGGCATAGAGGTTTTTTAGAGTATCGGCTCCCATATCGTTTTTAACGTTGTGCGAGTACGCGTTAAGGGGACTCACGACAAGGGTTTCCTTCGTGAAGCGCGTGCCACACGTTTCGTCATACCTATTCTTTATACCGTGGTCAACATGCTCCGGACCCCAGTGGACGACGTTTTCACGCACGAAGGTACTACCGACGTTTTCCTCAAAGGGCGTTTGATAGCGATTCCAAACGGAACAAAGTAGCTTGCTGTCCGTAAACTCATGGTTGGTATAAGCCCGAACGTAATAATCCACTCGGTACTCAAAGCGGGCGATGTAGGTATGCGGCGCGGTTAAATCGACATCTGCGGGGAGCGTATAGCTGGGATCGCGGCTTACGCGCACCTCGAGCGGAGCATCCTCGGTTCCCTTGTTTTCGTACCAACCCAAGAAGCGATAGCCATCGGGCAGCTTGCCGCCATTGGACAGGGGCGTACCTTCCGTGTTGCACACCTGTACCGTGTAGACGCTGGTGCTGTCCTCGGTAGTCTGGACGTCGACATTGGTTTTGCCCACACCGTCGCGCAGAGTTTTATCGTCGGTTGTGTCCTGCTCATTGCCCTCGAACACCGTTATGATGTTCGACACGTAGTCGCTGTACACCGGGTAGAAGTCGGTAGGACGGACAACCGTGATCTCGCAACCCGCAGGATAAAAAGCTCCCTGATTTTTAAGCTCGGCTAACTGAGTCGAGGTGATGGCGGCATAGCCACCATTCATCCCCGCCTCGCTGCTAGGCTGCGTGGTCCAGCCGATAAATGTCGCGGTAGGCTTCAAGTTGCCGCGATCCGCGGGGGCAGCGGGCGTCAAACCCACGCCATAGCGGTACCAATCAGTTGACTTGCCGTGCGCAGCACCGGTTTTCCAATCAAGCGTCTCGCCCTTAACGTTATAGAACAGCACCTGTGCCTCGTACGAAGCGATAAACAGGTCATTGCCCTCAAAAGCCTTGGGCACTTTCTCGTTATCGGCAGTATAAGAGGTCTGCGTTTTGTCGTACTCCTCGTTCTTCTGGACCTGCTTGCCAGCAGCCACAGCATCGGCATCGGTCTTGCCGTCAAACCAGCTGTTGTCTTGTCCAATTCGGTTCACACGCACATCGGGCTCGCGGAACCAGCCCATAAAGCGGTAGCCGCCGTTCGCCTCGCTCAGCCCCTTAGGCGTTGCGGAGGTATCCTGTTTAAACGTCACCGAAGTATCGCCCTTGGCCAAGCCCTGAGCAGTTCCCGCCAGCACGGCGCTCACGGCAAAGGTGTACGGATCCGAGGTCTTCTGTTCAATACCAAGTTTGGTCGCCTCGATTGTCGCGGTGCCCGCGCCGGGAAAATCGATCGTCGCCTTAACGCTCTGGCCATGCACGGGGATATTCAGCTTATAGTCCATCGCCCACTCATTGGCGTGCGGGCCCCTTGGAGGCAGGTCGTTGGCGTGCTGGGCGCCCGGAGTCTTGTCGTTAGCAGTCGAGCGCATGGTACCGGCACAGAAGTCGTAGTCGTGCTCTTCCCACAGCTCACGCGTGATGTAACGCTCGTCATCCCACGGACCGTAGCTGTCGCCCTTGGTGGTACCGTCGCCGCCAAACGAAGGGATCTTCTTTTTGGCAGGATTGCCCTGGCTATTGCCAGAAAGGCTCACGCTCGGCTTAAAGTAGCACTCGGCGACCGTCGCGTCGCCCTTGTTGGCGCGCGCAGCAATACCGCCCAAGTTCACGTCGTTTTGAATAATGGGAATCACGGCGATGGGATTGTACTGACGTGAGCTCAGGTCACCCGCAAAGTGGCTGCGAACGAGTTCATTACCTTCTTCGGTTAAAATACGGCCCGCCAGGCCGCCCGTCCACGCGCGCGTCACGGAGACGACGCCCACGTACGATGCGGCATAGCTGTAGCACTGCGCCGTCGAGAAGCAGTCGATAATCTTGGCACCGCCCGCCATGCAGCCCACAAAGCCCGAGGCATACACGTTGTTGCCGCCCAGGGCGCCAATGGCCACATCGTACTTATTGGTGACGTCGGTCATGCCCTTCTCGGCAATCGAGCCGTCCTTTTTGCGCGTAGGCGTCACGCGGCAATACTCGATGGTCGAGTTTTTGACGTAGCCGGCAAACGCCGCCATATACAGGCCCTCGCCGCCGATGGCCTGCACGCCCGAAGTCGTGTTGTTAACGGCGCGGCCACCACGGACCTCGCAGTTGTAGAGGGTGCAGCCGTCGAGCTCGCCGGCAATCAATCCACCCTCAAAGCCCGCGTTGGTAATAACGTTGAGCATGTTGTTGGCGCATGTAACGTGCAGGGTGCTCTCCATGACCATGACGTTTTCGAAGTGAGTCTTAACCGCCTTGCCCACGATAATGCCGCCACGGAAGTCTGCCCAAATGTTAGCGTCCTTGACCAGGAAGTTCTTGATGGTGGCGCCATCGGTCTCGGCAAAAAAGCCCGTATCGCGCTCGGGATCCAACATATTGTTGGCGTAGTTAAGACCCGTCACGGTGTGGTTCTGGCCATCGAAGACGCCCCTAAAGGGATAGTCCTTGTTGCCAAAGGAGAGGTGCTTGACCGTATTCGCAACAATGGCGTTCATATCTTCATCGTTAAGAACGATATCGTTATCGAGATAGACGAGCCACTTCGACGTGTCGCGTTGACGCGACAGCGCGACACACGACAAGAAGTCGTTCCTGTTTTCGATATGAAACTCGGTCTGGCCCTCAGGCGCATCCTCGGCATGCGCTGTCGCCGGCAGCGCCACAACGCAGCAAAGGGCGATCGCCGCGACGGCAACCAGCCTGCTGAGCACGCCCCGGTTCATGTTCTTGATCTTCATGGGCTAGTTCGCCTCCGGCCAGCCCACGACGTCAAGCACGTCGAGGACGGTATCGTTTGCCTGCTGGTTTTTGGCCTGCACGGCCTGAACGTCGATATCGAGCCTGAATGAGCCGCCGCGCGCGGCGTCGTGGTAGTCGCCCACAAAGCGCAGAGAGTCCATGAGACTCTCCGTCGTCGTGCCGGGATCGAGTACGCCGCCGCGTCCGGTAAGGCCGCGATAGTAAAACCATCCATCGCCGCCATCGACCCACGGGGAGCCTTCGCCCGCGATCACGTTAAAGGCGACGTTGCCCGAGGCATCCGCGGTCGTGCCGTCAGGCGCCACCGCCGTCATGCGCAGGCGCGCGCGAACGTACTCGGGCTGTGCGCCGGCATTCTCCACGCGCACGATGCGGCTGATGTCAGAGCCCGTGGCCTTGGTATCGGGATAGTCCCCATGCGCGTTGGGCTCAAACGGGATCTCTTCGCCTTGATCGTTGAGGGTGAATTCGCAGACTCGTACCTTCACGCTGCCAAACGACACGACGTTGCTCGCGGGCACCATGTCCACGGTAAAAGCCAGCGTGCCGCACAGGCACGCCAGGGCAAGCAACGCCATGGCGGCAAGCGCCAAGGTGCGTTTCTGATTGTCGGAAAGATTGTTGAGCATTACGTTCGCCAGTCGTCGATAAAGGGGGGCCGAGATCCCGACCCGAATATAGG
>CAMQJB010000012.1 GCA_947002045.1 uncultured Collinsella sp. | reverse complement strand
CCGTTGATGATGAAGGTGCCCTGATCGGTCATCATGGGGAAGTCGCCCATAAAGACGAGCTGCTCCTTGATCTCGCCGGTCTCCTTGTTGGTGAGACGGACGTCGGTCAGAAGCGGGGCCTGATAGGTCATGTCCTTCTCGCGGCACTCCTCGACGGTGTGCGCGGGGTCGCCGAACTGATGCTCGCCGAAGGTAACCTCGAGAACATGGTTCTGGCTCTGGATGGGGCTGGATTCCTTGAACGCCTCACGAAGGCCCTCGTCCTTAAAACGCTCAAAGGATTCCCTTTGAACAGAGATAAGGTTGGGGAGCTCCATGGCCTCCGGGATTTTCCCGAAGCTGACGCGCTTGCGCTCAGTGGCAGTGTATGCGTAGGTCACCAGGTTTTTCCTCCTTCACGGAAATGCTCGGTGGGTTGGCGAGGCATAGCTTCGCCAGTTATCGCAACCTAATAGTTTATCAGGTACCGACCGTTGGGCAAGAAAAGCCTTGACGCGATTGAGTTTTTGGAGTAGCAAAGTTTTTCGGCAGAAAACACGCAGGTAGATGTATGTGTATCGAACATCTGTTCATATATTTTCTGTGAACAGAGAGCCGGCAATCGCAGCTCTTATAAAAATCGGGCGCGAACCGAGGTCCGCGCCCGTAAATGTCGATGTCCGAAGGCTTACTTGCGCATCAATCCGCCGCGCTCGTCGATGGCGTCCCAGAAGGCATCGGCAAAGCGGGGATCGCTTGCAGCCATGAGGGCGTTGGTGGCCATCCAGCCAGAGGGAGTGCCGGTGTCGTAGCCCGACAGCGGGTCGATGACGACGGCATACATGGCCTCACGGTCGAGCGAACGGGCCATGGCGTCGGTGAGCTGGATCTCGCCGCCCTTGCCGGCCTGCTGATCTGCCAGCAGGTCCATGACCAGCGGGCTCAGCAGGTAGCGACCGACGATGTACAGGTTGGACGGAGCCGCCTCGGGAGCGGGCTTCTCGACCAGACCGCCGATACGCCAGACAGCGCCCGGCTCTGCATCGGCAACGTCCTCGGCGCCCTCGAGCGAACCGACGCGCTCGCCGGCGATAACGCCGTAGCGGCTGACTTCCTCGGGCGAGCAAGCAGCGACGGCGATAACCGAAGCTCCACCGTGCTCCTTGGAAACGGCGAGCATCTTGTCGCAGATGTCGCGATTAGGCACAACGTAGTCGCCCAGAAGAACCAGGAAGTTCTCCCCTGCCACGGCGTCGGCAGCAGAGCGGATAGCATGGCCGAGGCCCTTGGGCTCGTACTGATAACGGAAGTCGACCGGCATACCGCCAGCGTGGGCGACGGCATCGGCATAGGCGTTCTTGCCGCGCTCGCGCAGCAGGTTCTCGAGCGAGCGATCGGGCTGGAAGTAGTTCAGTAGCTCGGGCTTACCGGGAGATGTAACGATGATGGCGTCGTCGACTTCCTCGGGGTCGAGCGCCTCCTCGACGACGTACTGAATGACGGGCTTGTCGAGCACCGGCAGCATCTCTTTGGGCGTGCACTTGGTGCCAGGCAGAAAACGCGTGCCAAGACCGGCGGCGGGGATGATTGCCTTCATGTTATTCAAAGATCCTTTCGCAGGCGCAAAAGCGCCCCATGCGTGCGGCACACAGCCGCAGACCAAATTGCGATACCCAAGCATCTTACCGCTGGAACTATATGTCGCTACAAGGCAGAGGCAATTCTTCAGCAGGTCAACGCAAATTATTGCTCGAATGGTGCAATTTTATTGCCCAACGGCAGGGCACCCGATACGACGCAAATCACAGAATATGGCAGTTTGAGCAACCGATGCCGAGGGACCGAAATACAAAAAAGACGGGGCTCGCAATGCAAACCCCGTCTTTAAAGAAATCTGGCGAGAAAGCCTGATTACTTGAGGGTGACAGCAGCGCCAGCAGCCTCGAGCTTCTCCTTGGCAGCCTCGGCGTCCTCCTTCTTGGCACCCTCGAGAACAGCCTTGGGAGCGCCCTCGACGACCTCCTTGGCCTCCTTCAGGCCAAGGTTGGTGAGCTCACGGACGGCCTTGATGACCTGGATCTTGTTGTCGCCGAAGCCCTCGAGCACGACGTCAAACTCGGTCTTCTCCTCAGCCTCAGCAGCGCCAGCAGCGGGAGCGGCGACAACAGCGGCAGGAGCAGCGGCGGAAACGCCGAAGGTGTCCTCGATAGCCTTGACGAGCTCGGAAGCCTCGAGAAGGGTCATTTCCTTAAGAGCATCGATGATCTCATCGGTGGTAAGCTTAGCCATTTCTAAGTCCTTTCGGTTTCCGTGCGGATGCACGGAGATCAGTTAAAACACGACGCGAATGCGCCAGGGGTGCGGCGTTGCCGCCGCGGGTGAAAACAGCAACTAGGCTGCCTTCTGCTCGGAGACCTGCTGGATCGAACGAGCGAGACCAGAGGAAACGCCGTTGACGCAGACAGCGATGTCGCGAGCGAAACCGGAGATGAGACCGGCGATCTGGCCGAGAAGCTGATCCTTGGTGGGCAGCTCGGCGATAGCCTTAACATCATCAGCGGAAACGGCCTTGCCGTCGGAGATACCGCCCTTGATCTCAAGGACGCCCTTGGACTTAGCGGAGAAGTCCTTAAGGGCCTTAGCGGCCTCGACCGGCTCGGTCTCGTAGAACACATAAGCGACGGGGCCGGCGAGAATCTCGTCGATCTCGGGCTGCTCCTGGTTCTTGAGGGCGATCTTGACCAGGTTGTTCTTGTAGACCTTCATCTCGGCGCCGCACTCGCGAAGCTGATGACGCAGCTCCTGAGCCTGCTTAACCATCAGACCGTTGTAGTTGACGACGAACAGACCGGCGTTCTCGGCGATACGGGACTCGATCTCTGCAACCTTGTCGATTTTGTACTGCTGGGGCATGAATTACACCTCCTCGAATTCTTTCCGGGCACGGTCCGCCACAAGGACGTGACGGGGGCATGTCCAAAAAGAAAGCCCCCGCGCTGCATGAGCGACGGGGGCGAGAAGACATATCTACTCGACCACCTCGGCTGGCGGGATATCCCATTAAGCTCGCGGGTAAGACCCGTTTGCGCCGGCTGTCTCTGGCAGCGGATTCGTGCGTGAACCGAGAGTATTATGGCGGGGACCCCGGCGTCGGTCAACGGAAAACCGGGCTGCACACAATTCCACCATCCGGCACGCGCCGCCGAAGGCCAGGCGCAAGGTTTTCGCTCGGTCAAGTCCTGGCTCGCGCGAAGACCACATTAAGTGGTCTTCGGCTCGTGCGGAATCTACGAAAACCTTGTGCCTGGCCTTCGGCGGCGCGTGCCTGCGTTGACTTTGGGCAGCCCGGGTTTTCGTTGGCTGACGCCCCCACTCATAATGCTTGGGTCGGTGGGCTGATGTGTTGCATCCCTGAGGGCTACAAGGTTGAAATGAAGGTGGACAGGCGGCGGAGGCCTTCGTCTAGGTCTTTGTCGGAGACGCAGTAGCTGAGGCGGACGTGGCCTTCGGTTCCGAAGCAGTCTCCCGGGACTAGGGCTACGTTTGCTTCTTTGATGGCTTTGATACAGAAGTCTTCGCTGGTTAGGCCGTACTGTTTGATGCTGGGGAAGGCGTAGAAGGCGCCGGCTGGTTCCACTACGTCGAGGCCCATGGCGTTTAAGGCTTCGAGTACGCGCTCGCGGCGGGCTCGGTAGACTTTTAGCATGGGGGTGGGGTCGACGGTGAGGGCTCGGGCTGCGGCGTCCATCTCGAAGGAGACGGCGCTCGATACTAGGTATTGGTGAGCTTTTGCGATCTCGGCGATGACGGGTGCCGCTGCTGCGAGCCAGCCCAGGCGCCAGCCGGTCATAGCCCAGGGCTTGGAGAAGCTCTCAATGACGACCGTCTGCTCACGCAGCTCCGGGTGACGCTGGGCAAAGCGCTCGTAGCCATCCACATAAACCAGGCGGTTGTATACGTCGTCGCAGACCACGTAGATGCCCGCCTGCTCCGCCACGCGCGCCACGGCGTCGAGCGATGCCGCGTTGAGGATACAACCCGTAGGATTGTTGGGCGAGCAGATGACGATGGCCTTGGTCGCCGGCGTAACGCAAGCGCGCAGCGCTTCCTCATCGATCTGGAATTGCGCAGACTCCGTATCCAAAAAGACCGCCTTGGCATGGTTGGCCACGACGATGCTCTCGTACAGGCCAAAGGCCGGCGTGGGGATAATGACCTCGTCGCCAGGGTTGAGCATAGCCATGAATGTTGCCGACAGGGCCTCGGTCGCGCCGTCGGTCAGAATGACCTCATCGGCGGAAAACGCCAGGCCCGCGCCCCCCATGTAGGCAGACAGCGCCTCACGCAGGGCGGGGCGACCGTTGTTGGGCGGATAGTGCGTGTCGCCGCGGTCGAGCGATGCGGTCACCTCGGCGCTAATCACATCGGGCGTGGGAAAATCGGGTTCGCCGAGCGCAAGCGCGATGCACCCCGGATGCTGGGCGGCGAGCGCGTTAATTCGACGGATGCCGGAGGGCTTGAGCGTGGCAAGCGAGGTATTCATGGGCAGACGCATGGCGTTCCTTTCATAAGGGTTGCACTAGGATAGCGCGGCGAGGCGCCGCCAGACGGTGTAACCTAAACGGAAACCAACCGGAAAGGAGGCGGCATGGAGACGACCGCACGCGGCGATGTACCAAAAACGTTGCAAACCATTGCGTATATCAGCATTCCCAATAGCGCCGATCTTGAGTTTTTGCTCTGGGACTTGCAGGATGCCATCGCCGCCTATGCTCAGCTTTCTGGCACCGCGCTCCCCCGCCCAATCGATTTGGAGGCGGATAATGCCGGCGCAGTCGATGGCATGGTGCTCGCTGTTGATGATGCATTTGATGATGAGGCCATGATCGCTGTCGAGCAGATACTCGATCGCCTTGGAAATACGGAGACACGCATCTATGTCGTCGTCCAGGCCGCGTCCAAAAACAACAGGCAGGCGGACGAAGCCCTCGACCGCCTGTATCGGGCATGTATTCTACGTGACCTACCATGGTGCGACGGCGTTGTCATCTGTGCCGGCAGCGGCATCGCAGCGCTTCGCCACTCCCCGCGTATGGGCCTCTTGCGTCGGCCATTTTCGGAAGCGATGGATAAGCTTGTGGGCGCTGTGCGCATGGGCTGTTCCATTGAGCATGCGCAGCTGCTCGGCGGCGGCGATGCCGGTAGCGTCGATGTCGACGGCATGGTGCGCGTCAAGCCCGCGCTGCCCGCACCGATCTGGCGCGCCGTTATGAGACGTCTTGCCAAACACTCAAACTGCTAAATCGAAGAAGCCCGCCAATCAGCGGCGCCGTTCCACCGCTCGACAAGGCGCTCCAGACGCCACGCCGCATTGGCGGGACTTGTCGAGGGCAGGACGATGGCGGGCAGTCCGGTGCGTTCTTGTAGATAGCGCTTGTAGAGCCGGCCAGCTGTACCACCGTTGCATATCACCTGCTCAATGGGAGCTGCGTCGGTAATGCACTCGATATGTGCCGGCACAACGTTGCGAATACTCGCGTCGCTCGAGCCCTTAATGTCGCAGCTCTCGATCACATCCCACAGGGCCACGCCGCCGTTCAGCAGCATGGCCCGCTTGGCGGCTATCGAGGCATCGAGCGCCGCAGGCTCGCTGCCCGCCAAGAGGTCGCCCTCGTTGGGCGGCACAGGCACACCGAGGCACGCGGCCATCACCCGCCAAAAGCGATTCTGCGGGTTGCCGTAATAAAAGGCATTAGCACGCGAGAGCACCGAGGGAAACGACCCCAGCACCAAAACGCGCGAGTGCTCGTCAAACACGGGCTCAAACCCATGCTCAATATGTTGATAGCCCTCGTCGGACGCAGCCATGGCCTAGGCCCTCAACAGATAGCGTACCTCGTAGGGCGCAAGCTCAAGAGAGCCCGCCAGCTCGACCGTGGGCACGCCGTCGGCAAGCAAATCTACAAAGGAGCCGTTGAGCTCGCCGGCGCCAAAGGTGTAAGGCTCGTCCACGGCGTTCACCGCCACGAGCACCGTCGCGTCGTCGCAGGCGCGCTCGAACAGCAGCTGCTTGTTCTGGATCACCACATTGCGATAGGCACCGTAGTTGAGAGCACGGGCCGCCGCGTCGTCGGCCGAACGAAGGTGTGCGAGCTGCGTGATGAACGCCGTCAGTTCGTTGGGCGCAGGTTCATCGAGCGCAGGGCGCAGCGCCCAGTCGCCATCGGGGCCGCCCTTTTCGCCAGCAATTCCCCACTCGCTGCCATAGTAGACGCACGGGATGCCCGGCATGCCAAAGAGCATGCCATAGGCGGGACGCAGGCACGACTTGTCAGTGAGGATGCTTGCCAGTCGCGGCACGTCGTGGTTGTCGACAAACGACAGCAGGTGCTTGCCGCGGTAGATGCACCAGGGGTCGCCGCCAAACTGACGGTGCAGCGAGTGCGCAATCTCGAACATGTTGACCGAGTTAAAGCTGGAGTACAGGCCCTTGTAACACTCGTAGTTGGTGCAGGAGTCGAGCATCTCGTCGTTGACGATCTGGTTGTAGTCGCCGTGGAGCGTCTCGCCGATCAGCACGAAGTCGGGCTTGAGCTCACGGGCGAAGCTATGCAGACGACGCATGAAGTCGCGGTCGAGCATATAGGCAACGTCCAGACGCAGGCCGTCGACGCCAAAGACGTCGGCCCAACGGCGCACGGACTCGAGCAGGTAATCGACCACGGCGGGATTTTGCAGGTTGAGCTTCACAAGCTCAAAATGGCCTTCCCAGCCCTCGTACCAAAAGCCGTCGCCATAGCAGGAGTCGCCGTCAAAGCTAATGTGGAACCAGTCCTTATAGGGCGAGTCCCACTTGCGCTCCTGCACATCGCGGAAGGCCCAAAAGCCGCGACCGACGTGGTTGAAGACGGCGTCGAGTACCACGCGGATGCCGTGGGCATGCAGTGTCTCGCACACGGCGGCAAAGTCGGCATCCCCACCCAGGCGTCGATCGATATGGCGTAGGCTACGCGTATCGTAGCCATGGCTATCGGACTCGAGCGGCGGGTTAATGAGCACAGCGCCAACGCCGAGTTCCTGCAGGTAGTCGGCCCATTGGGCGATCTTCATGATGGGCGCATCGGGGTTTGGCGCGGCGTTGGCAGCCTGGGCGAGCTCATCCTCGGCAACGGGCGCGGCGTTTTCGCGCGGAGCTCCACAAAAGCCCAGCGGATAGATTTGATAGAACGTCGTCTCGTATGCCCACATAACAGCCTCCCGGTAAGCTCAACACAACGACATCCATTGTATGCCCGGCTTGTATCCTCTTCCCCAAAATAAGTTGCGGTGGAATAGTTCCTGCTTGGGCTTTCAGAGGCCTTAAACAGGAACTATTCCACCGCAACTGATGAGGAAACGTGATTAGGCGACGGGCTTGGCGCGGCGGATGGCCGGAAACAGCACGGTGATGGCGAGGATGACGCCCACGACGGCGATCGTGCCGCCCGCGTAGCCGATCCAAGCGATGCCCGGGCCCGACACCACGGCGCCACCAATCGCCGTGCCCGTACCAATACCGAGATTGAACAGGCCCGAGAAGATCGACATGGCGACGGCCGACGAATCTGCCGGCGTGTTCTTGATGAGCTCGGCCTGAAACGCCACGTTAAAGGCCGTGGCGCAGCAACCCCACAGTGCGCAGACGGCAAGCACTGTCACGAGCGACGATGCGGCCGGCCCCATGAGCAGCAGGGCCACCGGCACGCCGGAGAGCGTGATAGCCAAGAACGGGAAGCGATGCCCATCGAACAGGCGGCCAAACAGCCAGCTTCCGAGCAAACCAGAGCAGCCAAACGCCGTCAGCGTCATGGTGATGGCGCCCGCGTCGACGTGCGCGACCTGTGCCAGGAAGGGCTCGATATAGCTGTAACCCGCGTAGTAGCCGGTCGCCATAAAAACCGTGACCGCGTAGAGCGCGATCAGGAGCGGGTTCTTGAGCAGCTCGGGCAACTGTTTGACGGTAAAGCGCTCGCCCGCCGGCATGGCCGGGAACACGGTCGCCTGGTAGACGACCGCGATGGCCGAGAGGACCCCGACCACGGCAAACGTCATGCGCCAGCCCACGGCCAGGCCAATGGCACGGCCGAGCGGCAGGCCGAAGATCTGTGCGATGGAAGAGCCCGTGGCGATCATGCTGATAGCGAGCGCCCCATGGCGCGTGTCAACCAGGCGCGACGCCATGATCGAGGCGACCGACCAGAACACGGCGTGCGCGCAAGCGACCACCAGGCGCGCGCAGACCAGGATGGGATAAGTCGGCGCCACAGCGGACAGAAACTGGCCCAACGAAAACACGGCCAGCACGCCCAGCAACATCCGCTTGAACTCAAAGCGCGAAGCGAACACCATGAGCGGCAACGACAGCAGCATGACGCCCCAGGCATAGACCGAGATCATGATGCCCGCCTGGGCCTCGGTGAGCGAGAACGACGTGGCGATATCAGTCAAAAGGCCGATGGGCATAAACTCCGACGTGTTGAACACGAACGCACAGCAGGTGAGCCCGACGAGCGGGAGCCACTGCCTGAGCGTGATGCCGTCTTGCCTTGCCTGACTCATATATAACGTCTCCAATCATTTTGAGCGGAGGCGATTATATAGCAACGGCCCCGCATCCGTCAGCAACAGATGCGGGGCCGAAAACAATTCGATACACAGAGGTTGCACCGTCAATAAATAACTAAGCCAACCCCAGCAATATGCCCGCCGAATGCACGACAAACGCTACGATCCAGGCGACCGTCACCTGAAACGCGAATACGGCAACGGCGTAGCGCGCGCCCAGCTCGCTCTTGACGGCGCCGATCGCAGCCACGCACGGCGGGTACAGCAACGTAAAGACCAGGAACACATAGGCAGTAAACGGCGAAAACATGGTCGACAGTGCCGCGGGCGAGGTCGCGCCCAAAAGTACCGTGAGGGTCGAGATGACACTCTCCTTGGCGATAAGTCCGGTGACGAGCGCCGTGGATGCACGCCAGTCGCCAAACCCAAGCGGCGTCAGCGCCGGCGCGATGATGCTGCCGAGGCCCGCAAGCAGACTCTGCGACTGATCGGCGACCACATTAAAGCGGATATCGAACGTCTGAAGGAACCAGATGACCACGGTAGCGGCAAAGATAATGGTAAAGGCCTTGGTAATAAAATCCTTGGCTTTATCCCATGCCAGCATCACTGTCGTCTTGACGCTCGGCAGGCGGTAATTGGGGAGCTCCATGATAAACGGCACCGGGTCGCCCTTAAATGCCGTGCGGTTGAGCACCAAAGCTGCGATACAGCCAACCGCAATACCAATCAGATAGAGCGAGACCATGGCGGGAACTGTCGCCTGCGGGAAGAATGCTCCGCACAGCAGACCGTAGACCGGCAACTTGGCCGAGCAGCTCATGAACGGCGTAAGCATGACCGTCATCTTGCGGTCGTGCTCGGATGGGAGCGTACGGGTCGACATGATAGCCGGCACGGTGCAGCCAAAACCGACGAGCATAGGCACGAAGCTACGGCCCGACAGGCCAAAGCGACGCAACACCTTATCCATGACAAAGGCCACGCGCGCCATGTAGCCGGAGTCTTCCAGAATGGAGAGGAACAAGAAGAGCACGACGATAATCGGCAGGAAGGTCAGCACGCTGCCCACGCCCGTAAGCACGCCGTCGACAGCCAGCGAGCGCACCACGTCGTTGGTTCCGAACGCCTTGAGGCCCGCATCGGCCGAGGCGATGATGGCAGCGATGCCGTCCTCCATGAGTCCCTGCAACGCCGCGCCGATCACGCCAAACGTCAGCCAAAAGACGAGACCCATGATCAGCAGAAACGCCGGAATGGCCGTATAGCGACCCGTCAGAATGCGGTCGATCTTGACGGAGCGCACGTGCTCGCGGCTCTCGTGCGGCTTGACGACACAGCGCCCACACACGTCGCCGATAAAGCTAAAGCGCATATCGGCCAGCGCGGAAAGGCGGTCGGTGCCGGCCTCGCCCTCCATCTGGGTAATGATGTGCTCGATGGCGTCGAGCTCGTTACGGTCCAGGTGAAGCGCCTCGGTTACCAGCTCGTCGCCCTCAACTAGCTTGGTCGCCGCAAAACGCACGGGAATGTGCGCCGTCGCGGCATGGTCCTCGATAAGGTTGGCAATGCCGTGGATGCAGCGATGCAGTGCACCGCCGTCTGGGCCATCGGGTGCGCAGAAGTCCAGGCGGCCGGGGCGCTCGCGGAAACGCGCCACATGCAGGGCATGGTCCACCAGCTCGCCGATGCCCTCGTTGCGCGCGGCGCTAATGGGAACGACCGGCACGCCCAGCAGACTCTCGAGCAGGTTGACGTCAATGGCACCGCCGTTGGTCGTCACCTCGTCCATCATGTTGAGCGCGATGACCATGGGGCGGTCGAGCTCCATAAGCTGCAGCGTCAGGTACAGATTGCGCTCGATGTTGGTAGCGTCGATGATGTCGATGATGGCGTCGGGATTTTCGTCAAGGATGAATTGACGGCTAACGATCTCTTCGCCCGTGTACGGCGACAGGGAGTAAATACCGGGCAAGTCGGTAACGCTCGCCTCGGTGTGGTTACGGATAGTGCCGTCCTTGCGGTCGACCGTCACGCCGGGAAAGTTGCCGACATGCTGGTTGGAGCCCGTCAGCTGGTTAAACAGCGTGGTCTTGCCACAGTTTTGGTTGCCGGCGAGGGCAAAGTGCAGCGGCGCGCCCTCGGACACGGCCGTTTTTGCCGCACGGGGCGAATACGTCCCCTCGCCGAGTGCCGGGTGCTCCGTCGTGCCGATTGCGGCGTTAGCGCGCGGACCCGTATCGGTGTCGTGAACACCCACGAGCTCAATCCGTGCGGCATCGTCCTTGCGCAGCGTCAACTCGTAGCCACGCAGGCGAATCTCGAGCGGGTCGCCCATGGGGGCGTACTTCATCATGGTGACTTCGGTGCCCGGTGTTAGGCCCATGTCCAAAATATGTTGTCGGAGTGCCTGGTCGTCCGATGTCACCGATGCGACAACGGCGTCCTTTCCAATCTCGAGCGTATCGAGCTTCACGTCCGTGTTCCTCCCCCGGCGCCCACAGGGCGTTGCATTTTGTTTATCTTGGCTAACCGTTTGCCATGGCTAACCAATTTTAACCATGCATGATAGCGCGAACATACAACAACGTTCAATCGACAGATTGCCGCTCTGGCGGGCTTGCAGCGTCAAGTGGTTATGGCGTTTGGTAAAACGCCGTAACTAAAACCCGTGGCGCTCCAGGAAGCGGAAGGCTAGGCGAATCCAAGGACGGACAGCCGCCTGCTTGTCCTCGTTGTCGACCGCGGTGTTGGCGTTGCCGAGCGAAAGGCCGTGGCCGCCCTGGTCAAAGACGTGCATCTCGCAAACGACGCCCTCCTCGGCCATGCGCTGCGCAAACGGGTAGACCTGCGCGATCGGCGCCGTCTTGTCGTCGGACACGCCCCACACAAAGGTCGGCGGCATCTGACGCGAAACATGCGTGGTGGGGCAGATATCGGCCAGGTGCTCGTCAGTTGCCTCGCCACCCGTCACCATCGACAGGTAGTCGTTGAGCAAATCGCGCCCCGTCTTGCCGCCCGTCTTTGGCACGCGCAGGTCGATGCGCGGATCGCGCGTCTGCATGTCGCGCACATAGGCAAAGTCGAGCAGCGGATAGCCCAGCACCACGGCATCGGGACGAATGTCGTCCGGACGTGACCCGGCAAGTGCCGCGAAGGGGCCGGTCTTCCATTGCGTTGCCAGTGAAGCGCAGATCATGCCGCCCGCCGAGAAGCCCACGACGCACACGCGCTTGGGATCGACATGCCACTCGTCGGCGTTGGCGCGCACCGTGGCGACCATCTTGGCAAGATCTGCCTGGGGGTGCGGAAAGCTCACGTCACCCGTAGAACTCGTGACATAGTTGAGTACAAAGGCCTGGTAACCGTGATCCAAAAACGCAAACGCCACGGGATCCTGCTCATGCGGAGCGATATGCGTAAACGCACCTCCACCGCAGATAATC
Organism: uncultured Collinsella sp.; assembly: GCA_947002045.1. Lineage (GTDB taxonomy): Bacteria > Actinomycetota > Coriobacteriia > Coriobacteriales > Coriobacteriaceae > Collinsella. The sequence goes on along the minus strand of CAMQJB010000012.1, from coordinate 40,374 downwards.
ACGGCAGGGCGGCGGCCATTCGGTTTATCGGGCAGCGGCTCGGCACCCAAATACGTAAACGTCGCCGGATATTCCTCGGTCGGCTCCTCGCCCCACAGCGCGCGGTTCTCGACAATCATATGTGCTCCCTTCGCGCAAATTAAGCGCCCTTGTTTTTCGCCTTCAAGCGTACCCCACTTGAACTCATGGCGCAGAAACACACCAGCAATAAGTTTCCCTTCAACTGATATATCACATAATCCCAGCTCAGGACCATCGTTGAGCAGCGTAGAATAGGGGGCGTTGACCAAGCCGCGAAACACATATGAAACGTTTCCGGCAAACCAAACGCGCGATATGCGCCTATTTAAGTTGGAGGCAACTATGGGTCTGCTCGATTCGCTTAAGTCCACCTTCACCTCGACCGGCGAGGCGTCCGTTCCGCCCGCAGCAAGCTTCGCCACCCGCGAAGGCGTCATCTATGCCCCCGTCAACGGCGTGCTCGTCAACCTGAACGAGGTTCCCGACGAGACGATCGCCTCGGGCATGCTTGGCCAGGGCTATGGCATCGAGCCCATCACCGACACCATCTATGCGCCTGCCAACGGCCGCATCGGCGCCACCACTGTCACCAACCACTCCATTGGCATGATCACCGAGGACGGTCTTCGCGTGTTCATCCATGTCGGCCTGGGCACCGTGGAAATGAACGGCAAGGGTTTTGCCCGCTTTGTCGAGATGGGCGATGTGGTCAAGGCAGGCCAGCCGCTCATCAGCTTCGACCGCGAGGCCATCAAGGCCGCCGGCCACGATGACATCGTGACCGTCATCGTCTCCGAACTCGATCGTCTTAAGAGCATCGACCATGTCGGCGAGTCTGGAACGCTTATCGGCGGCAACCCGCTCGTCAAGCTTGGCGACCCGCTGCTGGTGGCCAAGACCAAGTAGCCAGGCCCCGCGCCACACAGCCAAAAGGCACCACGCCAAGCGCCCGCGACCATTTGGCCGCGGGCGCTTTTCGTTTGAAAAACCATCCTGCCAATGCCTTATCTGTATAGCCCAAATGAACCGAGCTGCTAGAATATCGAACTGTATGGATAACTATCATTCAACCGTTATGGGAGGATACGTGAACCGCACCAAAATCGCGCAGCTCTACGTCGACGCCGAGTCGCTCGGCGGCCAGACCGTCACCGTCGCCGGCTGGGTCAAGTCCGTCCGCGACATGAAGAACTTTGGCTTTGTTACGCTCAACGACGGCAGCTGCTTCCGCGACCTGCAGGTCGTCATGAACCGCGAGGCGCTCGACAACTACGACGAGATCGCCCATCAAAACGTCTCGGCTGCCCTCATCTGCACCGGCACCGTCAAGCTGACCCCCGATGCGCCCCAGCCTTTCGAGGTTTCTGCCACCTCCATCGAGGTCGAGGGCGTCAGCGCCCCGGATTACCCGCTGCAGAAGAAGCGCGCAACCGTCGAGTTCCTGCGCACCCAGCAGCACCTGCGCCCGCGCACCAACCTGTTCCGAGCCGTGTTCCGCATCCGCTCTGTCGCGGCTGCGGCCATCCACCGCTTCTTCCAGGAGCAGGGCTTTGTCTACGTCAACACCCCTATCATCACCACGAGTGACTGCGAGGGCGCCGGCGAGATGTTCCGCGTGACCACGCTCGACCCCAAAAATCCGCCCCTCACCGAGTCCGGCGAGGTCGACTGGAGCCAGGACTTCTTTGGCAAGCATGCGAGCCTGACCGTGTCCGGCCAGCTCAATGCCGAGAACTTTGCCATGGCCTTTGGCGACGTGTATACCTTTGGCCCCACCTTCCGCGCCGAAAACTCCAACACCACGCGCCACGCCGCCGAGTTTTGGATGATCGAGCCCGAGATGGCCTTTGCCGATCTGAACGACTACATGGATAACGCCGAGGCCATGCTCAAGTACGTCCTTAAGGACGTTATGGCCACCTGCCCCGACGAGCTCAATATGCTCAACAAGTTTGTGGACAAGGGCCTGATCGAGCGCCTGGACCACGTGGCAAACTCCGACTTTGCCCGCGTTACCTACACCGAGGCCGTCGAGATCCTGGAGCAGGCAGTCGCTGCTGGCCACCAGTTTGACTATCCCGTGAGCTGGGGCATCGACCTGCAGACCGAGCACGAGCGCTTCCTGACCGAGGAGCACTTTAAGCGCCCGACCTTCGTAACCGACTACCCGGCCGAGATCAAGGCCTTCTATATGCGCATGAACGACGACGGCAAGACCGTCGCCGCCGCCGACTGCCTGGTGCCGGGTATCGGCGAGATCATCGGTGGCTCCCAGCGCGAGGAGCGCCTGGACCTACTCGAGGCCCGCATCAAGGACCTGGGCATGGCACCCGAGCAGTACAAGTACTACCTTGACCTGCGCCGCTACGGTTCCTGCAAGCACGCCGGCTACGGTCTGGGCTTCGAGCGCTTGGTGATGTACCTCACCGGCGTGGGCAACATCCGCGACGTCCTGCCGCACCCGCGCACCGTGGGCAACGCCGACTTCTAATCGTCGGACGCTAGCTCGCGTCGCCACACGCCAACGCTCATCGCACAAGCGTCTCTCGGCATCGGTCGAGAGACGCTTTTTTCAACAGTATCCGTCAAGCTTTTGGCAAGTTTTTGGCCAGTTGAGCAGGGCTGTTGAAAACTCGACCCGCCGTTTGCCGACGGCTACCGACCGCCCAGAGCGCCCTGCGTCCCTGGGAAAGTCCCACGTCCTAGGCTCCATGCCGTCGCCACCCAAAACGGAAAGGACGTGGGCACCATGACCGAAACCGCTGTTGAAACCTACGACACCACGACTAGAGGCGCCGCGTCGATGGCAGCCTATCGCGCCGTTCGCATCCTGCAACTATTAAGCGAGAACACCGGCGAGGACAAGGCCATGCTTTCCGATGAGTTGATCCGGCGCCTCGCCCATCCCGACGACCCCGCCCGCATGCCCATCTCGGCGGCGCGGCGCAGCATCTACACCGCCATCTCCGCACTTCGCCATGCCGGATACGAAATTGAGTACAAACGCGGCGTGGGGTATCGGCTCTTGACCCGTCCGCTCACCGACGAAGAGATCATCCGGCTCCACGGCATGGTCATGCGCAACCGCTCTACGCCCATCGCCATTCGAAAAAGCATGGCGCAGCACTTGGTCGCCATGGCGAGCGCCGATGTTCGCGGCTACCTCGATGCACCCGAGCCTGCTCCAAGCGCCGGCGGCAAATCCACCAAGGCCACGCGCACGCCCGTCAAGCGCATCGACACCTGCGAGCTCGTCGAGCAGGCCATCGACCACGGAACCACGGTGAGTTTTGATATTTCGAGCGTCACGGCACGTGGCGAAACCGAAGTAGCACGGATGACACTCCGCCCCTTTGCCATCAAGCAACGAGACGGCATCTCGTATTTGCTGGGAACGGTCTATGACGCCCGAGGCGCCGATGACACGTTGCGTACCGTAGAGATCGGGCGCATGAGAAACGTCACCACACGTCTCCTTGACGGCAAGAAGCTCTTCGCCGCCCTCGACGAAGAGGACGCCTCCGCCGCATAAGAACCTCCGCCGTCCATTCGACTACCCGTACCGCCCATCCGGTTCTGTATTAAAAAACCCGCCAGGTTATTGTAAAAATGGACATCCGCGCTACTATAGTTCCACTTGCACTTTGTTTGAGTGCAGTGTTTCCAGCCATTTCTATACTGGGGGTAACGATATGAAGGACATCACCATCAGCCGCAGGAGCCTTCTGGTCTCTGCTGGCCTGCTCGCGCTCGCTCCGCTCGCCGGATGCGGCGGCAACTCTGGTTCCGGCTCTGCTGCCGCCGGTTCCGACTACACCATCGGCGTTCTGCAGCTCACCGAGCACTCCGCACTCGACGCCGCCAACGACGGCTTCGTCAAGGCCATCAAGAAGAGCGGCCTTAAGGTCAAAATCGACCAGAAGAACGCCCAGAATGACCAGTCCACGTGTAAGTCCATCGCCGACAAGTTCGTGGGCGATGGCGTCGACCTGATCTACGCCATCGCTACGCCCGCCGCGCAGGCCGCCGCCGGCGCCACCGCCGATATCCCCATCGTGGGTTGCGCCATCACCGACTACGCCGCCTCGGGCCTGGTCCAGGACAACGAAAAGCCCGGCACCAACGTCACTGGCGCCTCCGACCTCACCCCGGTCGCCGAGCAGCTCGAGATGATGCAGAAGGTCCTGCCCGACGTAAAGAAGGTCGGTCTGCTCTACTGCACCGCCGAGTCCAACTCCGACGTCCAGATCAAGGCCGCCAAGAAGGAGCTCGACAAGCTGGGCCTGGAGTACACCGACTTTACCGTCTCGAGCTCCAACGAGATCCAGTCCGTCGTCGAGTCCGCCGTGGGCAAGGTCGACGCGCTGTACTCCCCCACCGATAACACCATCGCCGCGGGCGCCTCGCAGGTGGGCCAGATCTGCAAGGAGAACAAGCTTCCCTTCGTGACCGGCGAGGAGGGCATGTGCATGGCCGGTGGCCTGTTCACCCTCTCCATCAACTACGAGGATCTGGGCTACGCCGCGGGCGAGATGGCCGTCAAGATCCTGAAGGGTGAGGCTAAGCCCGAGGACATGCCGATCAAACACCTCTCGAGCAAGGACCTGGTCGTCGTCAAGAACGACGAGATGGCCGAGGCCCTGGGCATCGACCTCTCCGCTCTGGACGCGTAGCGCCATGCGCGGTAACGCGTCTAGGACCCGCACTCGCGCCATAGCCGCGTTATTCAATATCTGAGCCACGTGGGCGGACGTCGTAGACCGGCGTCCGCCCTGCTTGTTACGGATGAGACAAAACATCCGACCGCAGCTCTTTCATACATTGTTACCGCTATCATGGTGACTCACGTGTCCACCCTATCCTAGGAGGTATGAAGCATGCTCATTGCATTGCAGGGCGCCGTTTCGCAGGGCGTCCTCTGGGGCATTATGGTGCTTGGCGTGTTTATCACGTTCCGCCTGCTCGACATCCCCGATATGACCTGCGACGGCAGCTTTGCCCTCGGCGGCTGCGTCTGCGCCGTACTCATCGTCAATAACAACGTCGACCCGCTGTTCGCCGTGCTGGCCGGCATGTGCGCCGGCGCCATCGCGGGCGCGGTCACGGGCATTTTGACCACGGTCTTTGAGATTCCCGCGATCCTCGCCGGAATCCTGACGCAGATCAGTCTGTGGTCCATCAACCTGCGCATCATGGGCAAATCCAATACGCCCATCCTTGCCAAAGGCACTATCTTCTCGTCTGTCAGCAACATGACGGGCCTGCCGCAGTCCACCGTCGCCATCATCCTGGGCATCTTGCTCGCTGTTGCTATCGTTGCCATCCTGTATTGGTTCTTTGGCACCGAGATCGGCTCGGCACTGCGCGCCACCGGCAACAACGAGTACATGATCCGCGCCCTGGGCGTCAACACCAACTCCACCAAGATGATCGCCCTCGTGCTCTCCAACGCCCTCATTGGCCTTTCGGGCGCGCTCATCTGCCAGAGCCAGAAGTACGCCGACATTGGCATGGGCACCGGTGCCATCGTTATCGGTCTTGCCGCCATTGTTATCGGCGAGGTGCTCGGCCGCCTGCTGCCCGGCGGTCTCACGCAGTTTAGCGTTCGCCTGGCCTCCGCCGTCTTTGGCTCCGTGGTCTACTTCCTCATCCGCGCCATCGTGCTGCAGCTGGGCATGGACGCCAACGACATGAAGCTGCTCTCCGCTGTGATCGTCGCCGTGGCCCTGTGCGTGCCCGTGGTTTGGGAGCGCTATAAGCTCCGCAGCTCCTACACGAAGGGGGATGAGGCAGATGCTTAAGCTCTCGCACGTCAAGAAGACCTTTAACAAGGGCACCGTCACCGAGAAGCGCGCACTCACCGGCGTCGACCTCACCCTTAACGACGGCGACTTTGTAACCGTGATCGGCGGCAACGGCGCCGGCAAGTCCACGCTGCTCAATATGATCGCCGGCGTGTATCCGCTCGATTCGGGTGTCATCGAGCTCGACGGCACCGACATCTCGCGTCTGAGCGAGTCGCAGCGCGCCAAGTACCTGGGTCGCGTGTTCCAGGACCCCATGCGCGGCACCGCAGCCGACATGCAGATTGCCGAGAACCTGGCCCTCGCCAAGCGCCGCGGCCAGCGTCGCGGTCTTTCGTGGGGCGTCACCAAGGCCGAGAAGGACGAGTACGTTGAGCTGCTCAAGCGCCTAGACCTCGGTCTGGACACGCGCCTCAACGCCAAGGTCGGTCTGCTTTCGGGTGGCCAGCGCCAGGCACTCACCCTGCTCATGGCCACGCTCACCAAGCCACGCCTGCTGCTGCTCGACGAGCACACCGCGGCGCTCGACCCCAAGACGGCCTCTAAGGTGCTCAATCTGACCGAGGAGATTGTCGACGAGCACCACCTGACCACGCTCATGGTCACGCATAACATGAACGACGCCATCCGTCTGGGCAATCGTCTGATCATGATGCACGAGGGCCACGTAATCTACGACGTGGCAGGCGACGAGAAGAAGTCGCTCACCGTTGCCGACCTGCTGCAGAAGTTCGAGGAGGTCTCGGGCGGCGAGCTCGCCAACGACCGCATGCTGCTGAGCTAACGACCTAGAAAACCACCACAAAGGGGACAGGCACCTTTGTGGTGGTTTTTGTTAAAGAGTAAGGAGACTGCCATGAAAAGAATCCCCCGCCTTGCGTTAGCCACTGCGTTGTTAGCCGGCGCGCTCGCAGGCATCCCAAGTCTCGCTTTCGCGGGGAACCTGCCCGCCGCTATTGACGGCGCCGTAACCGTCATGCACACCAACGACATCCACGGCAGCTACAAGTACAGCTACAACGCAAGCAAGGGCACGGGCACCATTGGCTTTGACGGGCTGGCGGTTCTCTATAGCGCTCAAAGCAACGCCCCCGACTTTCTGCTCGATGCAGGCGACACCTTCCACGGGCAGTCCTTTGCCACCATGAGCGAGGGCAAGAGCATCGCCGAACTCATGAACACCTTCTACGCAAACGGCTACGACGCGACCACACCGGGCAACCATGACTGGAGCTACGGCGCGGACAAGCTTCGCACGATGGCCGGCAATGGTGCCACCAGTACACCTTTCGCCATGCTCTGCGCGAATGCAACGTCCTCGAACGGCGTATGGAGCTCGAGCATCACCAAGACGCTCAATCGCACTTGGAAGGACGGCGAGGGCAGCCCCACGTTTAACTACAAGATTAAGGTCGGCGTCGTCGGAGCCATGGATGAGTCGCTGGGCTCCTCGCTACGCGCGGACCTGGTCGCGGGCACGTCGTTCTCGGGTGCGGCGGACGCCATCAATGCCGAGGCCAAGCGACTGCGCGAGGATGAGGGCTGCAACGTTATCGTCTGCATCGCGCACACGCTCAACGCCAAGACCTTTGCCGCAAAGCTCGTTGGGGTCGATACACTGGTCGCGGGCCACGAGCACATCAACTTAGACGAAAACGTGACGGGGGCCGACGGCAAGCCGGTCCGCGTCGTCGAGGCAGGCAGCGCCTTTGCCGAGGTTGGTCTGCTTTCCATTCCCTATGAGTACGACACCAGGGGTACCGAAACCACCAACGACGACATGGTGACGGTCTCCGCAGGCGACAGCGACGAGAAGCTCTACACCGCCAAGGACGTCGACGACCTTTTGGCAGACCCTAACAACCAGAACATCCTTGACGAGGTTCGCAACAACAAAATCAAGCCACTCGACGATGCCTTTGAAAGCGAATCGAACAAGGTGCTCGGCACATCCTCCACCAACTATTTCTACGGCGAGGACGCCGCGGGTACGCATGGCTGGGAGATGGTGCGCACCACCGATCTGCGTCCCAGCAAGGAAGGCGATACCACCAAGGCCAGACCATCGGCCACGTGATTTGCGGCTCCTATCTTTCCCTGACGGGCGCGGACCCTGGCCTGACGAGCGCGGACCTTGCTATTGAGAACGCTGGCGGCATCCGCGGCGGCATCGCGGCGGGAAACGTGACCGCCGGCGACGTCATCGCCATCTCGCCCTACGGCAACACCTTGGAGACCTGGACCATGACCGGCGCGGACTTCCTCGCAGCGCTTGAGCACTCGTTGGAAATTAGCGACAAATGCAATGACAGCTACGAACTTCAGCAAGCCTACGTCGCAGCCGGCCACACCGAGCAGGAAGCCCAGGACATGTACAAGTGGCCCGACGACTCCGGCAGCGTTCTTTCCTTTGGCGGCATCAACGTAACAATCGACTGGACGCAGTCTGAAGGCAAGCGCATCGTGAGTGCCACGCTCACCAAAGACGGCAGCACACTCGACCCCGCCAAGACCTATACCGTCGCCACCAACAACTACATCATCACCAACACGACCGACTTCCCCACCTTCGCAAACGCCAAGAAGCTCACCGAGTGGGGTACGTGCGAGGCAGCGCTGAGGGCACTGATCGGGCAGGACGACTGGGAGCACAAGGTGGCCTCGCTCGCGGGCACCATCAGCTTTAGCTCCGCTGAGAGCCCCGCACCCCATCCGACCCCAACGCCTGAGCCCTCACCCAAACCCGGCACGATGACCACGCAGATCACCACCAAGAAGACGGCCGGTAAGCTTGCCGCAACGGGAGACCGTACGCCGACCGTGGTCGGCGCATGCCTTATCGGCGGCATCGTCATCATCGTTCTCGGCATTATCTGGAAGCGCCGCCGCTAAGCTACACCGCCGGGCCTTGCAGCCCCGCCGTACAAACCTTATATCGAGCACAGAAGCCCGTCCGAATGTGATCGGACGGGCTTTTGGTGGGTATCATGGTTGAACGATCATGAGGAGGTTTTCCCTACATGGAATTGTTTGAGCCGATTCTTCATTTCTTTGAGCAGCGCTGGGTCCACAACATCATCTGGGCGGGCATCTTGGTAATAGGCACCGCCATCGCCACCAAGGTCGTATCCAAGACCCTGCGCCACCTGCTCAACCGCGACGACAACCCGCTTCCGGCATCGAGTATCTTCATCAACATTGCGCGCGCCGTCATCTGGATGATCGGCGGCAGCTTTATCCTCGACAACTGCTTTGGCATTAACGCAAACGCCCTCGTCGCCGCTCTTGGCGTCGGCGGCATCGCCATCTCGCTCGGCTTTCAGGACACGCTCTCAAACCTTATCGGCGGCATGCAGGTAACCTTTATGGGCATCATCAAGCCCGGCGACAATATCGAAGTCGGTGGCGTGTCGGGCGTGGTCCAGGACATCACCTGGCGTCATACGACCATCGAGGACGCCTGCGGGCAGACCATCATCGTCCCCAACTCAAATATCTCCAAGAACACGCTCGTGCATCTCATGCCCTTTGGGCGTGTGGCTGTGCCCGTTGCCGTAAAGGACACATCCAAGTGGGCCTCGCTCGACGCGCTGGCAGACGAGCTGACCAGCGCCACCAAGGCCGCCGTGCTTCCCATCTCGGGCTTTGACAAGGAGCCCTACGTGCTCTTTAGCGAGATCAGCGACTTTGGCATTAAGGGCAAGATCATCTTTATCGTCAGCGACGACAGCACCACTTTCACGGCGGCCGACGCCTGCATTCGCGCCATCGCCCCCATCATCGCCTAAACCACCACAAAGGGGACAGGCACCTTTGTGGTGGTTTTCATTCGTGGTACCATGGTTCATATAGTTGTTTAAACGACTAAGGGAGCAAAACTATGGAAGAGGCCTATCGTCAAGCACGCAAGCGCGGCGAGCAAGGACGTCGACGCGCCATTAGCCAAAGCGAGCATCCGTACCTCACGGACCTCGATAGCTTGGTTGCCCAGCTCCCCTTAGGCCAGCGAGAGAATGTCGGTCTGAGAGACATTCCGCTCGAAATGGTCGTCGGCACGGTTACCAAGGGCCGTCAGTCCGCCTTTTCGTGCAACTTTATGCCCTTGCTGCCGTTTAGCACCGAGTTCGCCCGCAAGTGGTCCAACCTCTACGACATCCAAGTGACCGAGGGCTATCGCGATCCCGTCATCGTCACCGAGTTCATGCATCGGTTCTATGTCCAGGAAGGCAACAAACGCGTCAGTGTCCTCAAATTCTTGGACGCCCCGACGGTTTCTGCCAAGATTACCCGTCTCTGCCCCGGCACATGGGATTCCGTCGAAAGCCGCCTATACGGTGAGTTCTGCGCGTTTTGGCGCGTCTGCCCCCTATACGAGATCGAGTTCTCGCGTGAGGGAAGCTATGAGACGCTCGCCAAGATGCTCGGTCAGGACCTTATCGAAAAATGGCCGCAGAAAAAGGTCGACTACCTGCGCCACACCTTCCTGCTCTTTAAGCGCGCCTACCTTCGCGCGGGCGGCGACCACCTGGACATTACGCCCGCCGACGCCATGCTCGTCTACCTCAATGTGTACAACCAGGACCGCCTGCTGGATACGCCGACGGATATCGTCGTAAACCGCCTGTGTAAGATTTGGCGTGAGCTGGTCATTGCCGGCAAAAATAACGAGGACAAGGTCGATCTTGTCGAAGCGCCGAGCGTCGATGAGGAAGAGTCGCCCGCCAAGTCCACCTCCGGCGTGCTCAACTTCTTTATGGGCAAGACCGTCTATTCGGCGGCCAACCCCCTGCGCATCGCCTTTATCCATGAATTCCCCTGCGCAACGTCGAGCTGGGACAGCCTGCACGACCAAGGGCGTCAGTATCTCGATGAGCACTTTGGCGGTATCGTGCGCACCGAGGCGTTCGAGGACTGCCACGATCCGGACGTGTTCTACGCCGCTGTGGAAACGGCTGTCAAACATGGAGACAACGTCATCTTCTCGACCTCGCACCGCCTGATGGAATACACGCTCAGGGCAGCCGTTGAGTATCCCCAAGTTTGGTTCCTCAATTGCTCTATCGGCCTTCCCCACCAAAGCGTCCGTTCGTACTTTGGCAAGATGTACGAGGCCAAGTTCCTCCTGGGCGCCCTTGCCGCCAGCATGGCGGACAACCACCGCATCGGTTACCACGCGTCGGTCTTCGCCTCGGGCGCACTAAGCGAGATCAACGCCTTTGCGATTGGAGCCTCGCTACTCGACCCCCGCGCGCAAATTATCCTGACCTGGGGCGATGTGCCCGCCGGAGGCCTTGCCGAGGCCATGTGCCGAGAAGGTGTGAGCGTCATGACCGGCGCCGACATGTCAAAGTCGCTCGAAGACCCCACGGCCTACGGACTTCACCGCCTGGTCGATGGCAAGGTTACCGGCATTGCCATGCCGGTATGGAACTGGGGCCGATACTACGAGCTTATCGTGAGAAGCCTGTTGCATGGCACCTGGGATGAGACCAGTGACGACAGCCAGGTTCGCGCCGTCAACTACTGGTACGGCATGAGCTCGGGCGTTATCGATATTCGCTACGCTCCAGGCCTGCCCTATCAGACGCGCAAGCTCGTTCAGCTACTGCGCAATGGCATCGTCGAGGGCTCCATCAATCCATTTGGCGGCGAGCTCCATAGCCAAGACGGCGTGGTACAAATCGAAGGCTTTCCCCCACTGCCGAGCACGCAAATCGTCGAGATGGACTGGCTGGCAGACAACGTGGTGGGTACCATTCCACAGCCCGACGATGAGCCGAAGGTCCGCGCCCTATGAAAATCCTTGCCATAGCCGATACCGAAGAACGATGCCTTTGGGAGTGCTTTCGCAAAGAACGCTTTGAGGGTGTCGACCTGATTTTGTCCGCTGGTGATCTGGACCCGGACTATCTTGAGTTTTTGGTCACGGTCATCAACAGACCGCTCATCTACGTGCGAGGCAATCACGATGACCGCTATGCGCGTCATGCACCAGGTGGCTGCATCTGTGTCGAAGACGCTGTCTACGTGTACCGCGGCGTCCGCATTGCAGGCCTTGGCGGCTCCATGCGCTATCGAGATGGCGCCAACAAGTACACCGAGCGCGAGATGGCCAAGCGCGTGCGCAAGCTGTCCCGCAAAGTGAAGATGGTCGGCGGCTGCGACATATTGCTCACCCATGCGCCCGCCGCCGGCGTGGGCGATCTGGACGATCTGCCACATCGAGGATTCGAATGCTTTAACACAGCGCTCGAGTCCTGGAATCCCGACTACATGGTGCACGGGCATGTGCACCAATGCTATGGTCGCGACTTTCAACGTGAGCGTCAGCACGCATGCGGGGCAACGATCATCAACGCCTGCGGCTATACGCAGTTTGAGCTGGACGAAGCGCGCTACCCCATCCGTGGCTGGCAGGCAGCCTGGCTCAATTCGCAAACCATGCGTCGCGAACTCAAGCGCCACGAGGCTATCGAGTCCTCAACCGCTAGAACACCCTGGTAACCACCTTAAAGGGGGCACTGTCCCCTTTAAGGTGGTTTTAACGCGATAGCAAGAAACCCGGTCCTGCACGAGACAGAACCGGGTTTCTTTAGCAATGCTTGCTTTGCTCAGGCAGTAACTAAAAGTTACTCAGCCAGGAAGTCGCGCTGGATAGCGGGATCAACCTTGATGCCAGGGCCCATGGTGGAAGACACGGAGATGGACTTAACGTACTTGCCCTTAGCAGAAGAGGGCTTGACGCGCAGGATCTCGGTGTACAGGGCAGCGTAGTTCTCGACGAGCTGCTGCTCGGAGAAGGACTTCTTGCCCAGGGGCACGTGGCAGATGCCGTAGCGGTCGGCGCGATACTCAACGCGGCCGGCCTTGAGCTCGGAGACCATCTTGGCGACGTCCATGGTCACGGTGCCGAGCTTAGGGTTCGGCATGAGGCCACGGGGACCAAGGATCTTACCGATGCGGCCAACCTTGGCCATCATGTTCGGCGTAGCGATAGCGGCGTCGAAGTTGATCTCGCCCTTCTGGATCTGGGCGACGAGCTCGTCGGAACCGATGATGTCGGCGCCGGCAGCCTCGGCCTCGCGGGCCTTCTCGCCCTCGGCGAAGACGGCAACACGAATGGTCTTGCCGGTGCCGTGGGGCAGGGAGATGGAGCCGCGGATGTTCTGGTCGGCCTTACGAGTATCGACGCCCAGACGGAAGTGGGCCTCGACGGTCTCGTCGAACTTGGCGGTGTCGAGCTCCTTGATGAGCTTGGCAGCCTGAAGGGGGGTGTAGAGCGTGGCGCGGTCGATCTTCTCGGCAGCGGCGTTATAGCTCTTACCATGCTTAGCCATGTACATTACCTCCTGTGGTTAAACGGGCGCGAGCCCTCCCACATCGTATCGTGTGCCCTATTGCACACATTCAACGGGTGCCCTGTTCGGAGCACCCGTCGTTACCTAAAGAAATCGCTACTCAGCGATGGTGACGCCCATGGAACGGGCGGTACCGGCGATGATCTTCTTGGCGGCGTCAATGTCGTTGGCATTGAGGTCCGGCATCTTGATCTCGGCGATCTTGGTGAGCTGCTCCTGGGAGAGCTGACCAACCTTGTCAGCCTGGGGCTTAGCGGAACCAGACTTGAGGTTCAACTCCTTCTTGATAAGGTGAGCCGCCGGCGGGGTCTTGGTGATGAAGGAGAAGGACTTGTCCTCGTAGACAGAGATCTCAACGGGGATGATGTCACCCTTCTTGTCCTGCGTCTCGGCGTTAAAGGCCTGGCAGAACTGCATGATGTTCACGCCAGCAGCGCCCAGGGCGGGGCCGACGGGAGGAGCGGGGTTTGCTGCACCAGCAGGAATCTGGAGCTTAATGACGTTGGCAACCTTCTTCTCAGCCATGGTCATTCCTTTCGAATCACGAGTGTGAAGTACTTGCTATATCGTAAGCACGCACGTGTTAGAAGCACTCCTGAGATGAGCAGTCACAGAAGAAGCACGCTCGCGCGAACGGACGAAAACTTAAGCGATGACAGCGACCTGGTTAAAGTCGAGCTCGACCGGCGTCTCGCGGCCAAAGATCATCAGCGTGACCTTGAGCTTGCCAGCCTCGGTGTTAACCTCGGAGACCTTGCCATCAAAGTCGGTAAGCGGGCCATCGGTGACGCGGACGGACGTACCGACCTCAATATCAACCGAGGTGCGCTTGGGCGAATCGCCCTTACCGGGACGACGAGTCATCTTGTTGTACTCGTCGCGGGAAAGCGGAGCGGGCTTGCCGTTGCCGCCCAGGAAACCGGTGACGCCAGGCGTGTTACGAACACACGTCCAAGCATCGTCATCCATCTCCATGCGGACCAGGACATAACCCGGGAAGATCTTGGAATCCTTGGTCTCACGCTTGCCACCCTCTTTAATCTCGGTGACGCGCTCCATAGGAATCTCGATATCAAAGATACGGTCCTGCATGCCCATAGTCTCGATGCGATGCTCGAGATCGGACTTAACGCGGTTCTCGTATCCAGAGTAAGTGTGAACGACGTACCAACGCTTAGACATGGTTTAGCCCCTCAATCCAGAGAACAGAGCAAGAGCCTCGCCAAAGCCAGCATCGAGCAGAGCGATGACGACGCCGACGACGATCAGAGAAGCGCAAACAACAACCGAGTAGTTCACGAGCTCCTTCTTATCGGGCCACGTGACACGCTTCATCTCGGACTTGACCGAAGCGAAATACTTCTTGGTGCGGGCGAAGAAACCAGGCTTCTCGTTCTTCTTGGACTTCGCAGCCTTCTCGTTCTTCTTGGCAACGGCCTTCTTGGCCTCAACCTTGGAGTTGGCGGCAGCTTTGTTGGCAGGTGCCGGCTGCTGAGCCTTCTTCTTGTTCTTCTTGTTGGCCATTTGGGTTACCTCCGCGCAATGCGCTTATACATGAGTAAACCGTAAGCCCCCAAGTGGGAGCTTACGGAATAATGACTGGCACGCCAGGAAGGACTCGAACCCTCAACACTCGGTTTTGGAGACCGATGCTCTACCAATTGAACTACTGGCGTATGTGACTAGAGACTAGCGAGTCTCTTTGTGCAGCGTGTGGTGACGGCACCAGGGGCAATACTTCTTGATCTCCATACGATCAGGCATGGTCGACTTGTTCTTGGTGGTCGTATAGTTGCGGCGCTTGCACTCAGTGCACGCAAGAGTAACTAGAGTACGCATGTATCCTGAACCTTTCATTTCCGCCCCGTACGGGCACGAGTTGTTACTTTATCAGCTCCACGTAAGTGCTGTCAATGAAAACCTCGAGTCAATTGGTTCTCGGTGGATCCATTCATATTTGGAACACATCAATGAAGCCATCGAGAGCTAATCGACGGTGCATCCAGGACCATTATCGATCCTCTCGACACCAGCAACGGCTCAATATCCATTGCAGAAAAGAACCCGGCACCCATATAAGTGCCGGGTTCTCTAAGTCAGCTATATCAAAGAGCTAATTTACTCAATGATCGTGGAGACGATGCCCGAACCGACGGTGTGGCCACCCTCGCGGATAGCGAAGCGCAGGCCCTCCTCCATGGCGATCGGGTGGATGAGGTCGCCCTCGATGGTGATGTGGTCACCAGGCATAGCCATCTCGGTGCCCTCGGGGAGCTTGACCGTACCGGTAACGTCGGTGGTACGGAAGTAGAACTGAGGACGATAACCATCGAAGAACGGGGTGTGACGGCCGCCCTCCTCCTTGGTCAGAACGTAGATCTCGCCGGTGAACTTGGTGTGCGGGGTAACCGAACCGGGCTTGCAGAGAACTTGGCCGCGCTCGATGTCCTCACGCTTGATGCCGCGGAGCAGCAGACCGACGTTGTCGCCAGCCTCGCAGAAGTCCATGGACTTACGGAACATCTCGATACCGGTAACGACGGTGTTCTGGGTATCCTTGATGCCGACGATCTCGACGGGCTCGTTGAGCTTGAGCTCACCGCGCTCGACACGGCCAGTAGCAACGGTACCACGGCCGGAGATGGTCATAACGTCCTCAACGGCCATCAGGAACGGGAGGTCGTTGTTACGAGCAGGCGTCGGGATGTACTCGTCGACGGCCTTCATGAGCTCGCGAATGGCGTCCATCCACTTGGCGTCGCCCTCGAGAGCGCCCAGAGCGGAGCCACGGATGACGGGGATGTCGTCGCCGGGGAAATCGTACTCGGAGAGGAGCTCACGGGTCTCCATCTCGACGAGGTCGATGAGCTCGTCATCGTCGACCATGTCGCACTTGTTCAGGAAGACGACGATGTAGGGAACGCCGACCTGACGGGCGAGCAGGATGTGCTCGCGGGTCTGAGCCATGGGGCCGTCGGTAGCAGCGATGACCAGGATAGCGCCGTCCATCTGAGCAGCGCCGGAGATCATGTTCTTGACGTAGTCAGCGTGGCCCGGGCAGTCAACGTGAGCGTAGTGACGGGCAGCGGTCTCGTACTCAACGTGGGAGACGGAAATCGTAATGCCGCGCTCGCGCTCCTCGGGAGCCTTGTCGATGTTCTCGAACGCAGTGAAGTCAGCCTTGCAGCCCTCGGTCTCGGAGAGAACCTTGGTGATGGCAGCGGTCAGCGTGGTCTTGCCGTGGTCGACGTGACCAATGGTGCCGATGTTAACATGCGGCTTAGTGCGCTCAAACTTCTCTTTGGCCATAAAGCCCTCCTCTTAACAGGTCGTCCCCGGACGGGACTTTGCCTTTATACCATAGTGGCCTCTCAACATACTATTGAGAAGCCACCGTGTTACCTATGGTAGCGGTGACTGGATTCGAACCAGTGACGCCACGGGTATGAACCGTGTGCTCTAACCAACTGAGCTACACCGCCGGATGGAGCCTGCAACCAGACTTGAACTGGTGACCTCTTCGTTACCAACGAAGTGCTCTACCGACTGAGCTATACAGGCACTTGACGGGTGGGAGCTATAGGATTCGAACCTATGTAGGCAGAGCCAACGGGTTTACAGCCCGTCCCCATTAACCACTCGGGCAAACTCCCAATCGTTCAAGTATCCGCAGGTCCTTTGGTCTTTTGGACCGCCGCCCCCGCGAACGAAGAAGATAATACGATGCCACCTTGGGGGCTGTCAACGAAAACCTCTAGATACACGGTGCCGGGCGTATCTATATAGCCGTGACCTGCGGTTTTATTGAGTTTGGGTATGAAGGACAGTGGTTTTGGATACTGAGGTGACGTTTCCCAAGGTAACACTTTGCTGTAGTGGAGTACACCTTCAGTATCGAACTTCGATACCAGCTTATTTGCACCTATATATAGGTCGAGATCGGGGCTGCCCAGACAGAAGATTGCTCTTCCCAGGCAAAATCGAGCGTGGATTTTCTTCCGTTTGAAATCGAGCGTGGATAATCTCCCACTTTGCCGTGCCATCGAATCCAAAGTGGCAGATTATCCACGCTCATTCACTAGGCGGAAGATTTTCCACGCTCGTGTGTCCGATAATCCACGCTCGATGACGATGACCAACCTCGCCCCGGCCTATGTCTCGACCTGTAACAGTAAGAGGGTTATTCCTCCCCTATCTGTTACAGATCGAGATGTTTCGCAGAAACCCCCGCTTACGTCTCATTCTGTAACAGCAAGAACGGTTTTCAGCCTCTTCGTGTTACGGATCGAGATGTTATCGGCCTTCCCTTGGCAATGTTTCGATCTGTAACTATAAGGAGGGTCTTCAGCCCACTCGTGTTACGGATCGAGACAAACCTGAAGCTTGGTTGGCGCCAAACACGCTGACTTATCGACATAAATAGAAACGGGCCCTGTCCCACAAGGAAACAGAGCCCGAAACTCTCATGGAGCCAGTGACAGGAATCGAACCTGCAACCCACTGATTACAAATCAGTTGCGCTACCGTTGCGCCACACTGGCACACTTGGCGCTTTCACGCGAAGCGAGTTAAGAATAAAGGAATTGCGGACGGGGCGCAACAGGCCGCACGGCGTTATACAAATATGCAAAATCCAGCAACAACGCGTACCAGGCCCGTTCATTTCTGTCAGTGCGCCCTCAATCTTAAAACCATTCGCCAGAACGAATAGTTTTAATTACAATTGCTATATATAAAACTATTCGTTCTGGCGAAGGGTTTCGCGATGCTTACTACCAAAGAAGCCGCCGAGCTGCTCGGCATCACTCCGCGCAGGGTGCAGGAGCTCATAAAAAACGGAGCACTTGAGGCCCGCAAGGCTTCTGGTGTATGGCTCATCGACAAAGACAGCGTCGACACGCGACTCCGCTCTGTGACCAAAACGGGGGGACGTCCCCGCCGCGGCCACGGTAAGAGCGAGATCGCGTTCACCCTCATGAACCGCACGTACGAAGTCGCTCAGCTGGTCTACAGTACATCGCGAAAAGACTTTACCCACATCGGTGCCGACATCGATTACGCCCACGCCCCTATTGGAGTATTTGGCCCTAATAGCCCCATATCGCTAGACTCCTTCCGCATCTGGTGGCGCGGCCGCGGTATCCCGCTCGCACGCATTGGGCTAGCCTCCCTGCTTGCAGAAGCCGCAGTCGATGTTCCCGATGAACTCGTCCAGCGAAATCTCGGCCTCTCCTTATCCGACCAGTATTGGATTAGGCCCCAAGGTTCCGGTCTCACCTGGGAGGATATCAACTTCTTCAATAACGCCTTTGATGACGTCTCGCTGTCCATTGCACCCTTTGCCCCAGAGGGAAAAGCGGCTGCCGCAAAGCCCGATAACACCTCGGACGGCAATCTTCAAAAGTACTGGACGTGCGAGGGCGAACGTCGAATTCTGCATAAGGCAGGAGCGCACCTGGACCAGGAACCTTATAACGAGCTGGTGGCGACCGCGCTCCACCGTCGCATCCTAAACGCCTGCGATTATGTGCCTTACTCGCTCGAGGGCACGGGCACTTCCGCCCTGAGCACATGCGATGTCTTCTTAACTGATGAAGAAGAGTATGTCCCTGCGTTCTATGTAAACCAGCACGCAAACGCAGATGAACGGCTAACCGACTACGAGCGATATGTAGCAAACTGCGAGGAGCTCGGGGTGACAGGCGTCAAGGATGCCCTTGACCGCATGATCGTATGTGACGACATCATTGCCAACTACGATCGTCATTGGCGCAACTTCGGCCTCGTGCGAAACGTCAACACGCAAGCTTGCAGACCTGCCCCCATCTTCGATTCGGGCTCATCGCTCTGGTGCAACATATCACTAGAGGAGCTTAGGGCGGGAGAGCACAGTTTTACCAGCGCACAATTTCATTCAAGCCCCGCCAAACAAATGTTGCTCGTCGAGGACATGGGCTGGTTTGGCTGCGACAAACTCGAAGGCTTCGTTGACGAGGCAATCGAGATTCTTTCCAGAAACGACGCGCTCACGGCAAGGCTGCCATATCTAAAAGAGGCGCTAACGTGGCGCCTCGAAAGAATGATCGACATCGCTGAATGGAGTTAGCGAGGCAGCATTGCCCCGCCAACTTCCCTACCTCCCGCGCAGGGCCTTGAGCTTGGCCAGGGCATCGGGGCTCAGGCGACTGCCCAGAGTCATCTTGATTTGTGGAGCTTCCTCGGCCTCGTGCACGTCGTTGTCGATCTGTTTGATCTCGTCCACCAGCATACGGCTCGAGATGCGCGTAACGCCCTTGCCCATGACGACGGCCTGGATCGTGCCGTCGCTCG
This sequence comes from uncultured Collinsella sp., assembly GCA_947002045.1. Taxonomy (GTDB): domain Bacteria; phylum Actinomycetota; class Coriobacteriia; order Coriobacteriales; family Coriobacteriaceae; genus Collinsella. The sequence goes on along the minus strand of CAMQJB010000012.1, from coordinate 20,861 downwards.
ACACTACAGAACACGCGCGGCCTTCCTCGCGCGCCTCGATGCAGAGCTTCTGCACCACGGTATCGGCCGAAACACCCGTCGGCGAAAACTCAATGCGCACACCGCGGGCCGGTAGGTTGGGGCGCTCGCTGGAGATATTGCCCGCGCCGTCAAATACGATCACGGCCTCGTAGCGGCCCTGGGCAAACGCAGCTACGTCATTAATGAGCGCCGTGCGCGCCATATCGTGAACGTCGCTGGAATACGGATCGTCGGAATGGTCGTACACGAGCTTTTCGTAGCGCGGCGTGCAGTGGATCACGTTGTAACCGTCGACCACCAGCAGCTCGGGCTTGTTGGAGTGCACCGTCGAGACTGGGTCGGCGATAGCCTGCGCAAACGCATTGCCGCCCACGCCATAGGTCGCGGCCGAAACAATCGGCTTGGCCGAGCCCTCGCCAAAGCGCTTGGCCTTGGACTTGGCACGGTTCTTTTTGGACATGCGCTACTCCTCCCCCATCAGCTCGCCGGCGTTGCGGCGCAGCCACTCAAAGCACAGCGCCGTGGTCGCCTGGGCAACATTGAGGCTCTCGGTCATACCGCGCTGGGGAAGCTTGGTCAAAAAGTCGCATTTCTCGAGCACCAGACGCGAGATGCCGTCGCCCTCGGAGCCCATGACGAGCGCCACGCGGCCCTCGAAAGGAGCATCCCAGCAACTGCCTTCGGCGTGCTCGGAAGCACCGCCCACCCAAAAACCAGCGGCCTTAAAATCGTCGAGCGCACGGGCGATATTGGGAACCTGCGCGATAGGCAGATGCATGACGGCACCGGCTGAGGTCTTATAGCTGCCCACGGTCACGCCGGCGGCACGCTTATTGGCAATGACGACGCCCGCCGCGCCCACAACCTCGGCGGAGCGCACGATGGCGCCAAAGTTGCCGTCGTCAGTCACGTGGTCGAGCACCACGACAAGTGCCGGGCCCTCGCCTGCGCGGTCGAGAATATCGGCAATATCGGCATAGGGGAAGTTGCCAACCTCGAGCGCAATGCCCTGGTGAGCGCCATGGCTCGACAGCGCATCGAGCTGCGCGCGCGGCACATACTTAACGCGGACGCCCGCGGCGTTGAGGTCGTCGACCAGGCGCGACAAGGCGGCATCGCGCTCTCCACCCTCGACAATGAGCGCGCACTTGATGGGAAAACCAGTGCGTAGCGCCTCGGCGGCAGCACGACGACCTTCGATAAACTCGCCCTTGGGAGCCTGGACAGCGTCGCGGTTGCGATCGCGCTGCGGACGTGCGGCCTGGGCGCGATCGCGCTGGCCCTTGGGAGCGGCAGCGCGGTCATTGCGGCGAATCGGACGCGAGCCAGAAGCAGCCTGCTTGCCGCCACGAGGCGCACGCTTGCGATTGTCGGCCATAAAGCGACCTCCTAAATACAACTATCAAACGAAACAAATAGACCGACCGCCCGAGGTGCGGCAGATTGCCTTGAAAGAGGAGGGCATAGACCTTGAGGTCATGCCCGACGATTGAAAGGCAAGGTGCCGTGGCTCGGGCGGTCGGGTGCTTGGGAAACCCGCGGGGATTAGAGAGATTTGATACGAGTGCCGGCGGCGGTATCTTCAATCGTCAGGCCCAGGTCCTTGAGCTGGTCGCGGATGGCGTCGGCCAGATCCCAGTTCTTGGCGGCACGGGCCTCGGCGCGGGCCTCGAGAATCTTGGCAGCAGCCTCGTCCACGTCGTCGCCCGTGTAGGCGACCAGGCCGGCGGCAACGCCCAGCAGGCCCAGCGGCAGCTCGACCTTGGGCTCGGGAAGCTCGACGCCAAACGTATCGAGCAGCTCGACCAGCGTATCGGCGGCGGCCAGGGCAGCGGCCTTGTCGGCAGCATCGCCCGCCTGCTCCAGGTACTGGTTGCACTCGGTCACAAAGCCAAAGACAGCACCCATGGCACCGGCGGTGTTAAAGTCGTCATCCATGCACTCCTTAAAGGTGGTGCGGGTCTCGGCGGCCTTGGCGGCAAACGCCTCGGCAGCCGCTTCGTCGGCATCGGCCGTCGCGTGGTTCGCGGCCCAACGCAGGTTCTCGACCGTACCGGCGATACGCGTGAGCGAGTTCTCGGCACCCTCCAGGCGCTCCCAAGAAAAGTCGAGCGGCGAGCGATAGCTCGTCTGCAGCATCAGCAGGCGCAGGGCGGCAGCGGAGTGCTGCTCGAGGACCTCGGCCAGCGTAAAGAAGTTGCCGAGCGACTTGGACATCTTCTCGCCGTCTACCAGCAGCATGCCCGTGTGCATCCAGGTGTTGGAGAAGCCCTGGTGCCAGGCGCAGGTGGCCTGGGCGCACTCGTTCTCGTGATGCGGGAAGGCAAGGTCGGAGCCGCCGCCGTGGATGTCAATCGGGGTGCCCAGGTAGCGATGCACCATGGCGGCGCACTCGGTGTGCCAACCGGGACGGCCCTCGCCCCAGGGGCTCGGCCAGCTGGGCTCGCCGGGCTTGGCGGCCTTCCACAGGGCAAAGTCGAGCGGGTCGTTCTTGTCCTCGTTCTCCTCGATGCGCGCACCAACCATAAGGTCGTCGATGTTGCGGCCCGAGACCTGACCATAGTTGGGATCGCTGCGCACGGCAAAGTACACATCGCCGTTATCGGCTGCGTAAGCGTGGCCCTGCTCGATAAGCGTCTTGATCATGGCGATCATGGGGCCGATCTCCTTGGTGGCGCGGGGGCGCACATCGGGATCGAGCACGTTGGCGGCGCGCATGACGCCGATGAACTTGTCGGAGAACTCCGTCGCGACCTCGGCAGCCGTACGGCCCTGCTCGTTGGCGCGCTTGATGATCTTGTCATCGACATCGGTGAGGTTCTGGGCGAACGTGACCTCGTAGCCGCTCGCGATGAGCCAGCGACGAATCACGTCAAAGCTGATGAACGTGCGGGCATTGCCGATGTGGATGTTGTCGTAGACCGTGGGGCCGCACACGTACATGCGGACCTTGCCGGACTCGATGGGCTGGAACTCTTCCTTTTTATGGGTAGCGCTGTTGTAGATACGCATTCGTTACTCCTTAACGGTTTTCTGTAGCAGGCAGACGGCCCAGGCGCCAATTCCCTCGCCTTGGCCTTCCCAGCCAAGCTTTTCGGTCGTAGTGGCGGCAACGCCCACGTTTTCGACGTCAACGCCCAGGGCATGGGCAAGGTTGGCGCGCATGGCATCGCGGTGCGGGGTGATCTTAGGCTGCTGGCAGGCAATGGTGCAGTCGGCATCGACAAACTCAAAGCCCAGATCGCGCGCATAGTCCATCACACGGGCAAGCAGCACCATCGAGTCGGCGCCCTCATAGGCAGGATCGGTGTCGGGGAACAGTTTTCCAATGTCTCCCCCGCGGCAGGCGCCCAGAATGGCGTCGGCCAGCGCATGCGCGAGCACATCGGCATCCGAGTGGCCCAGCAGGCCGCGCTCGTAGGGAATGTCAACCCCGCCGATGATACATCGACGCCCCTCCACCAGACGGTGAACGTCGTAGCCGTGGCCAATGCGCAGGTTACTGAACATGGGGAAGGTCCTCTCCCTCGGCCATACGGCCGAGCAGAATCGCGGTTACGGGACGCAGGTCCTCGGGCACCGTCACCTTAAGATTATCGCGCGGGCTCTGGACGCAGCGGACACGCCCACCCATGCGCTCGACCAGCGACGAATCGTCCGTGCCGATAAAGCCCTCAGCAATCGCCGCGGCATGGGCGCGCTTCATAGCGTCAACGCTAAAGATTTGCGGCGTCTGTGCGGCCCAATAGAGTTCGCGCGGCGGCGTCTCAACGATGTTATCGCCATCGACGATCTTGAGCGTGTCGATCGCGGGCTGACCGCACACGACACCGTCGAGGGCGCGGTCGCTCACGAGCACGTCGATAGCGTGATCGATGGCCTCGGTCGTAATGAGCGGACGAGCGCCGTCGTGAATGGCGACATATTCGAAACCCGCCGGAACCGCATGCACGCCGGCACGGGTGGAATCCTGGCGGGTATCGCCAGCATCGGCAAAACTGATGGGCGTGTCATAGTCAAACGGGTCGATGGCCAGGCGGCGCATCTCGGCACGACGCTCGGCAGGGCAAACCACGACGATGTGGTCGACCTTATCGCTACGGTCAAATGCGCGGATGGACCAGCTCATGAGCGGACGACCCGCCACGTTAACGAGCTGCTTGCCGCCGGGATTTCCAAAGCGCTGGCCGCTGCCACCGGCAACGACCACGGCGCACACGGGCGCCATTATGCGTTCCCCTGTTTGGTGCCCTTCATGCGGTACAGGGAGTCCGCAAGAATGGCAGGGTTGTTGACACCAAAGTCGCCCAGGCGTTCCGGATCCTCGCTGATGTCGTCCATGAGTTCCTGCAGCGAGCCGTACTCGTCGACAATCTTCTCGGCCACGCCGTCGCGCACGACGGACACGCGCGAAAGCGTGCGCAGGCCCAGCGGCGTCATGACGGAGTCCTCATCCAGGTCGTCGTAACCCAAAACCGCCGCCACGTGCTGCGGGTCGGACAGGTCCTTAGGCGTCATGCGGCTAAGCTCGGCGCGGATCTTCTCGGCATTGGCCTCGGAGGAATCGCTCGCGTAGTCGCGGATCATCAGGTCGTATTCGGTATCCATGCTGGAGCCGGCGAGCTGCTCGAGCTGCATCTGCACGAGCTTGCCCTGGTTGCCCAGCTTGACAATGCAATCCTTAAGCTCGGTCTTTGCCTGCTGCATGATCTCGAAACTCGAGAAAATGCCGGTGATGTCAGCGAGCGTAACGTAGTCATCGAGCTCGAGGGCCGTCAGACGCAGCAGGGAGCGATCGAGCGACTGACGGGTAGTCTGGAGCGTGGCGACGAGCTGGTTGACCGAACTCATGATGGTGGTAACAGGCTGGATCTCGTAGCTCTTGCCGTGGACGTACACGTTGACAACGGCACGACGAGCCGAGACTGAGATCACGATGGCATCCGTGAGCACCGACATGCGAGCGGCAGTACGGTGACGCATGCCCGTCTCGCTCGTGGCAAGCGAGGGATCGGGATTGAGGTGGAAGTTGGCGCGCAGGATCTGGGTGAGGTCGCCGTCGATGACGATGGCACCGTCCATCTTGGAGAGCTCGAACAGGCGGTTCGAGGTAAACGAAATGTTGAGCGGGAAGCCGTCGTTACCGGCAGCGAGCACGTTTTCGGTGTCGCCGACGCAGATAAGGGCACCCAGGTGACCGGCAATGATCATGTCGAGGGCGGTGCGGATCGGCTGGCCGGGGGCAGTCAGGCGAATAGCCTGTTCCATACGCTTTTGCAGCTCGTTCTTATCCAAGGCATCGCTCCCATCGTATACGCTCCATAAACGCTAAATAGTTTCTCACGGTTTGTCCCCGCAGCAGCCACGAAATCCGATGCTTACAGAATGAGCGAACACCGCTTAGGTAGCTCATTTGGGACGGGGCACTTTTGACTGCTCATGTGGTAGCATCGGGTCTCACATAAATGAGGGAGTAGTCGTGTAATCGGGTTCGCCCGCAGAGAGGGAGCCAGACTATGGGACTCGCAGAGCTCGTGTTGCTCGCCGTTGGCCTTTCGATGGACGCCTTTGCCGTTTCCATCTGCAAGGGTCTCGGCATGAAAAAGATCAACCTTAAAGTCGCCGTGGTGCTCGGCCTGTTCTTTGGCGGCTTCCAGGCCGGCATGCCCGTAATCGGATGGGCGCTCGGCAGTCAATTCATGGGCATCATCGGCCCCATCGACCATTGGATCGCCTTTGTCCTTTTGGCCTTCATCGGCGGCAAAATGCTGTGGGAGGCCTTTACCGAGGACGAGGATGAAGGCGACGGCAAGGACGCCGAAAAGATTGACCTGGTAGAATACCTGATCCTCGCCATCGCCACCTCAATCGACGCCCTAGCCGTAGGCATCTCGTTTGCGGCGCTCTCGGTTGACATCGTTCCCGCCGTATCGCTTATCGGCGTCACAACGTTTATCTTCTCCATCGCCGGCGTAGCGATCGGCCACACCTTTGGCGCGCGCTACGAAAAACCCGCCACCATCGTGGGTGGCGTCGTGCTCATCCTCATCGGGCTTAAGATCTTGCTTGAGCATCTGGGGATTTTGGCGCTGTAAAACACCCTTCAAAACTAAACGTCCGTGCAAGGCCTCATGCAGAGTTTTGCATAAGGCCTTTTCATGCAGACTTTTGCATGTCATACTGATATGCAAAAGTCTGCACGTTAGGAGATCGCCGTGGATACCCTTCCCATCACCACACCGCGCCAAGCTGGTATCTATGTGCGCCAGGCACGCGAGTCACAGGGGATCACCCGTGCGACCCTCGCTAAAAAAGCCGGTGTTTCGGAGCGCCTGCTCGCATCGCTCGAGCTGGGAGATGCCACGGGCATTCGGCTCGACAAGCTATTGGCAATCTTCAATGCTCTCGGACTGGCGCTCGCCGCTCAAGGGGATATAGGCGAAACGAAAAATGAGCAATCAGCCAACGTTCCGCGTGCCGATTTGCAACCTCACAGTACCCCCAGACGCCATCGCGCTCAACGTCCCTCTCATAGCTACCGTTGCTGCGCCGCCATTCCGGTTCTTGCAGACGCCCCCTTTACGTCCGAGGTCTACGACAAAGCCTTCGCAGATTTCGCCATGTCCAATCTCGGAATCTCGATTGCCACAAACGCATCTGTCCAACCAAAGCCTGACGGGAAATAGCCAATGGCCAGAACATCACTTCGGACCATTATTTGCGGCGTACCTGCGGGAACGCTCACGCAAGATGAGAACGGTCTTATCAGCTTTACCTACGATCATGACTATGACGGGCCAGCCCTATCGACCAACATACCCGTATCGAATCGCACATACGGACAACAGGTCATGAATCCGTACCTGTTTGGCCTTCTACCCGACAGCGAGGATCAGCGAAAAGCGATTGCTGCCGAATTCGACGTTAGACCCAACAATGCCGTTGCGCTACTCAGCCATATCGGACTTGACTGTCCGGGTGGAGTGCAGTTTTGTGCCGAAGAAGACGTCAACGCCGTCCTGCATCGCACCAGCGAATACCGCCCTATAGGCGATCACGAGATTGCGCTGCGTCTCAAGTCGATCAGAGATGACCGCGATGCATCGTGGATGGGTCTAGATGAAAGTTGGTCACTTGGAGGCAACCAGGGCAAGTTCGCACTCGCACTCATAGACGGTCGCTGGTGCGAATGTGTGGGTTCCTCGCCCACGACGCATATTTTCAAAAATGGCGTTATCGGATTTAAACTCGAGGCTCTCAATGAGTTTGTCTGCATGAAAAGCGCCCAGCGCGCCGGTATCGCAACGGCAAACGTCGAATATCGTATGTTTGAGGACGAACCTGCCCTCATTGTTGAGCGCTATGACCGCATGAAAGTCGAAGACGGAACGATCAGGCGTCTACATCAAGAAGACCTCTGCCAGGCACTTGGGGTGATGCCCGCCCAAAAGTACACGGCAGACGGCGGCCCGACCACCCGCGACATTCAAGAGCTCCTCATAAATACGAGCCACCATCAACTTAACCTGTATCTGTTTACGCAAATACTGTTCTTCAACGCCATTATCGGCGCACCGGATGCGCATGCGAAAAACTATTCCCTGCTCCTTGGAAACGACGGCACAGCTATGATGGCCCGTATGTATGACGTTGCATCTGGGCTGGCATACGAACGTATGCGGCGAAAAGCGCGCCTCGCCATGAGCGTTGGCGGCGAAAACCGTGTGGGACGCATCGGTCCAGGCGCTATCCGCCGATACCACGGTATGGGCGACCCCGCGCTGGAGGCGGCGCTTACCGATGCCGGGCTATCCGAGAAGTTTTGCTTTGCGGCCATGATGGACCTCGCCTACGAGGTACCCATTTGCATGGAAGAGGTCATGGACGAATATGCCGACCTGCCCGGCATGGCGGACCTGCGCGAGCATATGCTCGGCCCCGTCCGCGAAAACTGCCAGCGCACCATCGACCTCATCAAGGCGGATATGGGCTAGACGCCAATCAATTTCCCATTTCTTAAAAGAAGAGAGGGGGCACCCGTCGCAAAAGCTCAGATGCCCCCTCTCATAATGTCATTTGCAATCCGCTAGCACGTGGCTCGGACTGCTGCTAGCGCAACCTTTACGCAGCGAGGCGCTTGAGGACGTCGATGAGCAGCTCGTAGAAGCGCTCGGCAGAAGCGAGCTCCATGCTCTCGTCCGGGGTGTGGACATCGGAGAGCGTCGGGCCCACGGCGATGGCGTCCAGGCCGTGCAGGGCCTCGGCAAACAGGCCGCACTCAAGGCCGGCGTGAATGGACTCGATGCGCAGCTCGGAGCCAAAGAGCTCGCGATAGCTCTCGACAAAGATGTCGCGGACCGGCGAATGCTCGGCATAGCTCCAGCCGGGATACTCGAACTCGAACTTGGCGTCGAAGCCCAGGACATCGGCCAGCGTCTGCAGGCGGTCCTTGAACTCGTTCTGCAGCGAGGTAATCGAGGAGCGCGGGGACAGCATGATCTTGACCTCGTCGTCAGAAGTGGCAACCACACCGATGTTGGAGGAAACCTCGACGGAGCCGTCGGTGGCGACGTTGCGGCGAATCACGCCGTTAGGGGCAAGACGCAGGGCGCGGATGAGGGCAAGCGCGGACTTCTGATCCATGGCCTCGACCTCGGCGTCGTCGGCAATCTCGACGGTGCAGGTAAAGCCGGGGTCAAAGACCTCGAGCTCGGCAGTGACGTCGGCAATGATGCCCTTTGCGATCTGGGCCGCGGCCTCGGCGGCAGCGTGATCAGTGTAGACCAGCTCGGCCTTGCACTCACGGTTGATGGCGTTGTCCTTAGTGCCGCCGTTAAAGCTGACGATGGCGGGCTCGCCGGCGACCATCAGGCGGTCGATGATGCGGGCCATGATGAGGTTGCCGTTGCCGCGCTCCAGGTGGATGTCGGCGCCGGAGTGACCACCCAGCAGGCCGGAGATCTCGAGCGTAAGGGTGCTGCCGGTCTTGTGCTCGCGCACGATCGGGCAGGTGTAGGTAACGACGACACCGCCGGCGCAGCTGACGGTGGCCACGCCCTCCTCCTCGGAATCGAGGTTGATCATGGTGCGGGCGCTAATCTGGGACTTGTCGAGCGTCTCGGCGCCAACCAGGCCAGTCTCCTCGTCGGTGGTGAACACGCACTCGAGGGCCGGATGAGCAATCGAATCGTCGTTGAGCACGGTGAGCATCAGAGCGACAGCAATGCCGTTGTCGGCGCCCAGGGTGGTGCCGTTAGCGGTGAGGACGCCGTCCTTGACGACCAGGTCGATACCATCGGTCGTAAAGTCGTGCTCAACGGAGCCAAGCTTGTCGCACACCATGTCGATGTGGCCCTGCAGCATCACGGTCGGGGCATTCTCGGCGCCGGCAGATGCGGGCTTACGAATGATGACGTTGTAGACCTCGTCCTGATACACGTCGAGGCCGCGCTCCTTGGCAAACGCAACCAAGAAATCGCTGATGCCCTTCTCGTTGCCAGACCCACGGGGGATCGCGCTGATCTCCTCAAAGAAATGGAACAGCTGGGCGGGCTCGTAGCCAGTAATCTTGTAGTCCATGGTGCCTCCTTGGCGCAACTGGTTAGACAATAAGACATGCGCCTTGTATATTCCCAGACTTCGTTTGCATAAACCACTCGAAAACGCCGAGCGCCCTCGCATCATCGGCTAACGGTGGACCGCATAGCGTAACGGTCACAACTTCACAGCTCTACAAATCGAGGCGCCCTTGCCGGAACGCCTCGATTGCACAGATCAAATTGTCGCCACACCCTACAGCGCGCCGGAACCGGCTTGCATCATGCCGCCGGGGCCCGAGGTCACGCCGCCGCTCACGGGCGCGGCGTTGCCGGTGTGCGGTGCCGCCGGGGCGGTATCGCCACCGAGCGTGCCCGCCGGACGCGGTGCCGGGATCTCGCCCGTGCCGTGGCTAAAGACAAACTTGCCATCGGCCACGTCGCACAGGACGGTATCGCCCTCGCCCCACTCGCCGGCCAGAAGCTCCTCGGACAGCGGGTCCTCGATGAGCTTTTGGATGGCACGGCGCAGCGGACGCGCACCGTTGGTGAGGTCGGTGCCCTCGGCCACGATCTTGTCATAGGCCGCATCGGTGAGCTTGATGTTCATGCCGTTGGCAATCAAACGCTGACGCAGGTCGTCCACCAGCAGGTGCGCGATCTTGGTGAGATTCTCGCCCGAGAGCTTCTGGAACACCACGATGTCATCGATACGGTTGAGCAGCTCGGGGCGGAACAGGCGCTTGAGCTCGCCCATCGCGCGACCACGGATCTCACTCGACGTGAGACCCTGCTCGCCGGTGGTGCCAAAGCCCACGCTCGCATCCTGCGCAATCTCGCGGGCGCCCACGTTGGACGTCATGATGATCACGGTGTTGCGGAAGTCTACCGTCTTGCCCTGGCTATCGGTCAGGCGGCCCTCCTCCAGCACCTGCAGCAGAATGTTGAAGATATCGGGGTGCGCCTTCTCGATCTCGTCGAACAGCACGACCGAATACGGGTGACGACGAACGGCCTTGGTGAGCTGACCGCCCTCGTCATGGCCAACGTAGCCCGGGGGGCTACCGATAAGCTTGGAGACCTCGAACTCGCTGCCGAACTCCGACATGTCGAAGCTGATGAGCGCGTCCTTGCTGCCAAAGAGATACTCGGCGAGCGTCTTGGCGAGCTCGGTCTTGCCCGTGCCGGTGGGGCCCAGGAAGATAAAGCTGCCGCCGGGGCGACGCGGATCCTTGAGCGGCGAGCGACTGCGGCGCACGGCCTTGGCAACGGCCTCGACGGCCTCGTCCTGGCCGATAATGCGGGTCTTGAGCACGCTTTCGGCCTGTAGCAGGCGACGGCTCTCGCTCTCGGTAAGCGAGGACACCGGCACGCCCGAGGTCACGGACACGATATCGGCGATCTGACTCACATCGATGGTGAGCGGGCTGGCGTCGAGCTCGGCGGTCCAGGCGGCCTTGGCCTCGGCGAGCTCAATCTCGGCGGCCTTCTGCCGCTCGGTAATCTCGGCGGCCTTGTTCATGTCGTCGCTCTCGGTGGCCTCCTGCGCGGCGGCCTTGAGCTCCTCTATGCGATGCTCGGCCTCGCGCACCGGCTCGGGCGCGCGATTCGCGGCGATGCGAGCGCGGGCACCGGCCTCGTCAATGAGGTCGATGGCCTTATCGGGCAGGAAGCGATCCTGGATGTAGCGGTTGGAAAGGTTCGCGGCGGCCTCGATAGCACCCTGCGTATAGCGCACATGGTGGTGCTCCTCGTAGCGCGGCTTGAGCGCGGTCAGGATCTTGACCGTGTCCTCGACGCTCGGCTCCTCGACATCGATGGTCTGGAAGCGACGCTCGAAGGCCGGGTCCTTGGTGAGGTACTTGCGGAATTCCTCGGCCGTGGTGGCGCCGATAATCTGGAAGGCACCGCGCGCGAGCACGGGCTTGAGCATAGAGCTCGCGTCGATGGAGCCCTCAGCAGAACCGGCACCGATGATGGTGTGCATCTCGTCGATAAACAGGATGACGTCGTCGGCTTCGGTGGCCTCCTGGATCACGTTCTTGAGGCGCTCCTCAAACTCGCCGCGATACTTGGCACCCGCCACGAGGCCCGGCAGGTCGAGCGTCCAGATATTCTGGTTCATGAGGTTCTCGGGCACGTTGCCGGCTGCAATCTGCTGAGCCAGGCCCTCGACGATGGCCGTCTTGCCCACGCCGGGGTCGCCCAGAATGAGCGGGTTGTTCTTGGTGCGGCGCGAAAGAATTTCCATCATACGCTGGACTTCCTTTTCGCGACCAATTACAGGGTCGAGCTCGCCATCGCGCGCCTTCTGCGTGAGGTTGGTCGCGAACTGCTTAAGCGTATCGGTGCCACTCCCCTTTTGCTGAGAGGCATCCGAGCCGCTAAAGAACGGCAGGCCCGCACCGGGACGCCCGGCACCGGCGCCGGCGAGCGGACGCTTCTTGTCCTGGTCCTTGGCAGTGAGTTTCTCGATAGCCTTTTTGATAGAGGCGGACGACACACCCAGGCGCATGAGGATGTCCATGGCCATGCCGTTGCCCTCTTCGACGATGCCGATCAGCAAGTGCTCGGTCGACACGTAGGTCTGGTTATTCTCACGCGCCACGCGGAATGAACGCTCCATAACGCTAATGACGAGCGGCGTAAAGGCGAGCTTAGCCGCCTCGGTCTCCTCACTGGGCTCGGGAACCGTGGTCTGGACCTCCTTGAGGGTGTCCATGATGTCGTCGTAGGAGATATCAAGCGAGCGCAGTGCCTCGGCGGCAATGCCCTCGTCCTCCTTGGCAAGCGCGAGCAGCAGGTGCTCGGTGCCCACCTTATTTGAATGAAGATCGAGCGCCTCCTGTTTGGCCATCGACATGACCTTGCGCGCTCGATCGGTAAATCTATCTAACATGCTCGTTTCCTTACATGAGTTCATCGAAATCAAAACGCCCGCCCGTCGGCGGCGCTTTTGTCTCTTTACCCACAGGTTGTCTATGTTAACAGCTGGAGGAATATCTATAAACCCGGCTCACATGAATGCAGGTTATGACCGCATCGCGGGACTCACCGCGCGATGCGCGACAGGCGCCCCGCAAGAGAAACCCTAGGCGTCTTTCACCACGTCGGGACTCGTCGCACGCGATGCGCGATAGGCATCGGCCTCCTTGGAGACGCGTTCGAGCAGCTCGGATGTATCGACGCCCTCGACTTGCGCGACCGTTTCCACCGTCTGCATGGCGACCGCCCTCAGGTACGCGCACGCGCTGTCCCCCAGCTGCTCGAGGTCTATCTCCTCGCCGCCCTCCCGGGCAAAGCCGACCGCCATCACAAAGTCCATGATGCCCGAGACCAGAAAGCCCACCGCAAAGCTCGAATCCGCCTTGAGCTCTTCTCCGTCGGGGTGGACGATCTCTCTCACGCGGTCGATGATGATCGTATGGATGCCCTGCACGACCTGCTCGGCGGCACCCGCCCTCATGGTGATGACGATGCGCCGCAGCAGGCAGCGGACGTCGCGCCGGTCGAACGCCGAAAGGTCGCCCTCGCTCGAAAAATGCCAGAGGGCATCGGTGATGAGCTCGTTATCCTGCAGCAGTTGGGCTATGGCGATGGCGACGAGTTCATCGAAATCGTGAAAATAGTAGTAAAACGTTCCGCGATTGCACCGGGCGGCGCGGGTCACCTCGCCAACCGACAGCTCGAAGATGCTGTTGTTCTCGATGAGCTCCCAAAACGCCTCGATGATACGGGTGCGTGCATCGGGCGCATCGGCGTCCTTACGCGGTCTCGCCATGCGCCTCACCGCACCCCTGCGCCTTGGCGTTCATGATGAGCATCTGAAGACGGTTCTCCACGTTGGCGAAGCTCACGTCGGGATCGTAGTCGAGCGGCAGGAACTGCGCCGTGGGATACTGCTCCTTGAGCGCATGGATGAGCCCGCGCCCCACGACATGGTTGGGCAGACACCCGAACGGCTGCAGGATCACGAAGTTGCGGCAGCCGCGCTTGGCGTGCTCGAGGATCTCCGCCGGAATCAGCACGCCCTCGCCCGCATCGAACGTATGGTGCAGGATCTTATCGCTCGCGCGCACGAGCTCGGGCATGCGCGTCGGCGGCTCGTAGAGCGGGCTCGCCGCGCCCAGGCGGTCGCAACGGTCGTGCGCGAGCTCGAACAGGTTGTCCGCCGTGGCGTACCAGGCCTTTTCGGGCAGCGACAGGTCGACGTGGAACTCGCGCGACTGCGCATGCTTGTAGAAATAGGTCTTGCGGATCACGTCGGTCATGCGCGCCTCGATGACCTCGAGCCCGTTGTCCTCGAGGTAGCGCTCGATCTCGTGGTTGGCGCCGAGATGGAAATTGAGCAGGTACTCGCCCACGATGAGAACGGTCGGATGCGGGTTCGAGCGGTCGTACGGAACGGCGTCCATGATCGCAAGCGCGCGTTTGAAGCCCGTCGCCTGGCCTCTCAGCCCGGAGCGCTCCATGCCCTCGATAACCTCATCGAGCGCGCGGTCGAACGCAGCGTCCGCCGCGCCCTTCTCGAGCTCGTAGGGACGGATGCGCCTAAGCATGGCCTCGAGGGTATCGATCATGGGAAGACCGTAGGCGATCTGGATGCTCGGGCCAAGGCCGAGCTTGAAGCCCGGATGCGCATTGTGGGCATCGACGTCGTCGTTGGTGAGCACCGGGACATAGTCGTATCCCGCGTCGTCGAGCGCGCGGCGCAGCAGGGGCATGTAGTGCGTCAGGCGGCAGTCGCCGATATACTTGCCAGTCACCACGGCGACGTCGTGCGGGTCGTACTTACCGCTCTCGAGTGCCGCGAGCGCCTCGCCGATCACGATTTGCGCGGGGAAGCAGATGTCGTTGTGCACATAGCGTTTGCCCAGGCGGATGGCATCCTCGCGCCCGATATCAAGGGCCTCGGCGCGCACGCCCTGATTGCGCATCGCCGCGGTCATGAGCCTGCAGAACGCATGGGAGGTGTTGGGGACCAGCGCGATCTTGTCGTGCCGGTCGCGCTTGGTGTACTTGACCTTATACGGGTCGTCGAGCGGATGGACCGCGTGCACCCGGGCGCCCTCGGCACGCTCCTCCGCGCGACGACGGTTGACCGACTCGATAAACGAACGCACGCGAATGCCCATGGGACCGGCGACGTCGCTCTCATCGAGCTTGATCATCATCGGAACCTTGGAGCCCATCTCGCCCATCATGCGCGCGATCTCATCGGTGAGATACGCATCGTGGCCGCAGCCGAAGCTGCCCATCTGCACGAGCTCGAGCTCGGGCGTCGATGCGACGATGACCGCGCACGACAGCATGCGCGCATGGTAGTTGTTCACGATGTCGATGCGGCTGTTGGAAAGATCGACGTTGCAGACCCCCGGCACCGCATCGGGCGTCAGCACGGGGATGCCGCGCTCAGAGAAGAGCTTGGGCAGCCCGTGGTTGACCAGCGGGTCGTTGTGGTACGGGCGCGAAGCGATCACCACCGCGTAGCCGCCGTCCTCGCGCACGTTCTCGAGCACCTGCCTGCCGCGCAGCTGCAGCTGGTTCTCAAACGTCTGCTGCGCGCGGTCCGCCTGCTCGGTCGCCTTGGCAACCAGGTCGGCATCGATATCGAAGGTCTCCTTGCACCACGCCTTGAGCTGGCGGTTTCGGTCGCCCTCGTCGTACCAGTGGAACAGCGGCGTATCGAACGGAACGCCGAAACGCTCCTCCGGGTTATCGGAATTGCGCATCACGTAGGGGTATCCCTTTACGACGGCGCACATCCACTCGCTGGTAGAGGCGGTGTTTTCGGGGGGCACCGTCGTTATGATGGGCATTAAGATGCGGTCGACGCCGGCGGCGACGAGATTGCGGATGTGCCCGTGGACGAGCTTGGCCGGGAAGCACACGGTGTCGGATGTGACGTGCGCCAGACCGCGCTCGTACATCGCCTTGGTGCTGCGTCCCGAGACGCGCACCTTAAAGCCGAGCGTGCTGAAGAACGTCGACCAGAACGGCATGGTGTCCCAGAACTCGAGCACACGGGGAATGCCGATCGTGACATCGCGCCCCCCGCAGACGGGAACCGTGGGGCACGACTCGAACAGCAGCTTCTCGCGGTCGACAAAGAGATTGGGGGCAGCCGCGGTCCGGTCGCGCCCCGTGCCGGGTGCCCGTGCCTCGCAAGCACCCTGCGGACGCAGCTCCTCCGCCGCGGGAACCTCGCGCACGAGCTCATCCCATGAGATGGCGCCGCCGCGCGGGCAGCGATTGCCCGTGACGTAAAGCGAGCCGTCGCCAAATGCCACGACCGCGCGCTGGCAGCGGTTGTTGCACCGACGGCAGGTAACGCCGCCGAACTCGCGATGCTCGAAGCGCTCCACGGCATCGAGCCCGATAAACGACGTGCCGGCGTCGCCCTTGCGGCATTCCTCGCGCGCGAGCAGGGCGATACCGATAGCGCCCATCAGCCCCGGGTGGGGCGCACGCGTGACGGGTTTGCCCAGATACTGCTCGAATGCGCGCAGCACCGCGTCGTTTCGGAACGTGCCGCCCTGGACGACGACTTTGTCGCCCAGACGGTTAAGATTTGAAACGCGAATGACCTTGGTGAACACGTTCTCGATAATCGAACGGCAGAGACCGGCCATGATGTCGCCCGGACCCTTACCGCGCCGCTGCTCGGAAACGACGCTGCTGTTCATGAACACCGTGCAGCGGCTGCCGAGAACGGCGGGGGCTTTGGACGAAAATGCCTCGGTCGCGATATCCTCAACGGCTATTCCGAGGTTTTTGGCAAAACCCTCGAGGAACGAGCCGCAGCCCGCAGAGCACGCCTCGTTGACGACGATATCGGTCAGCACGCCGTGGTTGAGCCAGATGGCCTTCATATCCTGTCCGCCGATGTCGAGCACGAAGGTCGCATCGGGAACGCATGCGCACGCGGCGCGGGCGTGCGCGACCGTCTCGACCGTATGGTAGTCGGCGTGGAACGCGCGCGCGAAAAGCTCCTCGCCGTATCCCGTGGTGCCCACGGCATCGATCGCAAGCGTGACTCCCGCTGTCTCCCAGCGGTTCTTCAAGCTGACAAGACCCTGTTGGGCGACGTCGAGCGGTCTGCCGTTATTAGACGCGTAGAACGAATCGACAAGCTCACCCGCCTCATCGACCAGGGCGAACTTGGTCGTCGTGCTCCCCGAATCGATACCGAGCGCCACACGCACCGTCTCTCCGGGCGCATACGCATCCGGACCCTTTGCCGGCGTCTCTTTGCCATGGCGTGCCGTAAAATCCGCCTGCTCGGCAGGTGTGGCAAAAAAGGGCTGGGCAAGACGTCCCTCCCCGCTTGCGGGCGCGACCGTCTCGAGCTTATCCAGCCGGACAAAAGCGTCGGGAAGGTCGATCGGTTGGGACGATGCGAACATGTCGGTCAGCGACAGGGCGGCACCGCGCGCGACCATGATCTGCGGATCGCGCGGGACGATAACCTGATCGTCCGATAGATTCAGTTGCTCCCGGAACACGCGGACCAGCGTGGGGTTGTAGGCGAGCGTACCGCCCTCGAAGATTACCGGCGGCTCGATGTCGATACCCTGGGCCAGACCGCCGATCGTTTGGCGGGCGACCGCGTGAAGCGCCGAAAGCGCCAGGTCGGTGGTAGGAATGCCCTCGTTGAGCAGCGGCTGGATATCGGTCTTTGCGTACACGCCGCAGCGGCCCGAGACCTCGTGGACGGTCGTTCCCCGGCTTGCGAGCTGCTCGAACTCGCCCGATTCGGTGCCGACCCCCATGAGCTTTGCCATCTCGTCGATAAATGCACCGGTACCGCCTGCGCACGAACCGTTCATGCGCATGTCGGCAACCTCGATGTCTCCCTTATCGTTGGTGCGGAAGAAGATCATCTTGGCGTCTTGGCCGCCCAGCTCGATGGCGCAGCGCGTCTGCGGATAGAACCTGCTGATCGCGAGCGCGTTGGCGACCACCTCCTGAACGTACGAGGCGCCCAGCGCGGTCGCGATATCGCGCGCACCCGAGCCGGTCACCGCAACGCGCAGCGACTCATGGGGAAAGCGCTCGGCGAGCTCGCCGAGCATGGCGCGCACGCTCGCTGTCTGACACGCCCCGTGGCGGCGATATCCCCACCACGCCTCGGTCATATCCTCGTGCATCGCGTAAACTTTGGTCGTCGTCGACCCTACGTCCAGTCCTACTAGCAACGCCATAATGCTCCGTCTCTCGCATTTTTCCTGCTAGAGATATACCACTCTACGTAATACAACAGACTGTTGTATTTAAACTCCGTATAAAAAGCGGCTGCCGAAACGCTTCAGCAGCCGCCGAATGCACCAACAGATTCTTCTGCGCGCTAGCACGTCGGGCAACGGAGCAGCACGGGCCCTCCGGTCATGCGCACCGCTCACGCCCGCGATGTCGCCGAGAGAGCTATCCACGCTTAGGGCTCCAACCAAGCAAGTCGCCCGCGCTCAGCAGATCCCTAAGCGAGCTACTCGCACTCAGGAGCCATAGCCTGCTCCAAGAGCTCGGCATGCTCCTCCTCGAAAACCGTCCCCACAGGGAAGGCGCGACGGAAGACGAAGTGGGAAATCGGACCGGCTACCAAAAGGTTCCACGGCAGCGCCATCACAAAATTATGCGGGATGTTGATCATCCAGATCGCAGGCACGGAATACAGGTTCGCAAGGATGCCGCCGGGCATGTGCGTCAGACCCTCGCAGGCACCGTACAGCGACATGATGATGACCATGGGAACGACCATGCAGGAGCTGACGGCGAGCGTCATGGCAAGTGGCGAGCTCTTGCCCGGCGTGACCAAGTACTTAAAGGCGAAACCCTTGGCGAGCGGGCTGGCGACGAACCAGTCGCAGCACATGGCAAAAATGTAGGCAACGGGGAAGCCGAGCCACGCAGCGGCAACGACCTCGCCGTTGATGGCCCCGTGCTGCAGGGCAACGTTGTAGATGCTCATCCAGAGCACCATGCAAAAGCACATGATAAAGGTGAACAGCAGGCTCTCTCGTTTGTTGATAGGCATAAAGGGCAGATTCCTCTCTGTGTTGTACCGCGGCGCCACGCAACAAAAACGGGCGGGCAAGATGGAGCTGTTGGAACTTCATCTCGCCCGCCCGTGGTACGCGCGTCTGCGACTACTTATGTGGTGGAACCAGCCTAGCACGAAACGCATGCGCTTCGTAAGCGTTGAGTTTATGAAGATGCAGGGCACCGATAATCCCCCGACCCCATAAGTTGCGGTGGAATACGGACTGTTTTGACCCTTTAAGCAGCAATTCAGTCCCTATTTCACCGCAACTCATTTGGTGCAAAGTAACCTGTCCCCCTTGTACCAATTAGCTGGTGTGGCGCCAGCGAGGGTCGGTGAGCGTACGCGCCACACCCAGACCAACGGGCAAAAACGCCACGATGAGCACCGCACGCACAAACCAGCCGAGCATATTGACCGTGTCGAAGGTGCACATGTAATACATCGAGCGATACAGATACAAGCCAGGCACCATAATGACAATTGATGGCACCGTGAGGGCGATGCGTGGGTAGGTGAGCTTGATTTCGGCTAAGCTCGCGAGCAGCCCCGATACCAGTGCGCCGATAAACGCTGCTGCCTCGGGAGGCATACCTGCGCTCAGGCCCAGGAAAGGAAGTATCGTCGGCGCATCGACGAGCGTAAGGCGCAAGGTATTGGACACGGCGCCGATGAGCCCTGCCGCCGCTGCCATCTTTACCGGGCTGTTGAACATAACCGAGAAGCCAAATACACCGATAAAGCTCATCAGTATGCGCAAGAGCGTAAGAGCCAACGGTGAGAGGCCGAGCGGGGCGAAGTCATCCGGCGCCAGTCCCACACACTCAGCAACCATCCAACCTACGAGGGTCGCCATCACAATAATCGACACAGCATACGAAAGACGCTCGATACCGCTTCGCATGTCAAGCTTAGCGATGTCGAGGCCTGCCGTAATGAGGGGAAAGCCGGGAATCACAAAGAGCATGGCGCCGATATAGCCTTCTTGGTGCGACATTGCCCCTGGAATGACCTGGCTAAGGCCGAGCAATGCCAGCAGATACGAAACGCAAGCGAGCGCAACGCCAGTCGTCAGCGCGCTGAACTGGCCAAGACCCTGCTTGAGAATATGGGAGCGAGCAAAGTTGCCGACACCAGCGCCTACGAACGCGCAGGCCATCTCGATAGGGCCGCCGCCGAGCAAAAAGACGAAGGCGCCACAAGCACAGGCCGCCGCAAGACCCTGTTGCCAGAGAGCGTAATCGGGCTTCGAGCTCTCAACGGTCTTGAGCATCTCGTGGTACTCATGCACGGTAAACCGGCGCCCATAAATCTCGATTTCCTTTAAGAAGCTCTCCATCATCCAAATGCGATGAGTATTGACCCCCGTTGTGGGCAGGCTGACAACCTCGTTAAAGCAGTGGCCATCTTCGATGCAGGTGCATTCAAACGACAGAAGACTCAGGTCGACGTGAATCGTGACGCCGAGCACGGCGGCAACACGATTCATGGTATCGCGCACGCGCCAGGCACCTGTTCCGCTTGCCAGCATAAGCATGCCGGTGCGGCAGATGATGGATGACTTATCGGTGAGCGGCGCATCGACAGCAAGCTCATCGCCTGCCGTCACGATCTGGTGCCAGTCAGTTTTCATATGGAGCGCGCCGGCACGAACGCCGTGGTGCATGGGGGCTCTCGAAAGCAGCGAGTCAAGGCGCGAAGGCTGTGGGGGCTCCGTTGATTCGCCCTCGTCCTCGTCGGGCTCTTCATCGACCAGATCAAATGAGTCAAGCGGTGCCGGCTCGCGACGATCGATCAGCTCCTCATCCTCATCGTCAAAGTAATTGAACTGATCGAGCATGTCCTCTTCGATTGCACGCTCGCTCGCGTCGTCCATATAGACACTCCCTTCCTACCGACTAACCCCCATCCTAGGCGGCAACGGCTAAAGGAAACATAAAAGAGACGACTGTCATGCGAGCCATGTGTGCAATAGCCGTTGGGTAGTCGTTTGAGAACGCCCCCAATGACTATTGACGGCCAAGGCAACGCCGATGCCCTGGCAACAACAGCGAAAGCCCGCCAGAGCGAGCAAGGTCCTTTTGGGGCGAGATGACACCATAGGTTGAGCAAAAGTCAGCGAGCGGGCCGCATTTGTGACAAGGTGACGTGAAACGAAAGGGCGCTGACCTTCTGGTCGCGCCCTTGAAGTTGAACGTCAGATTGTCCAAATGCGGCCCGCGCAGCGTCGAGCCGTTACGCGGTTTGGTAAAACCGCGTAACTA
>CAMQJB010000011.1 GCA_947002045.1 uncultured Collinsella sp. | reverse complement strand
TCGACACCGCCGAGTTCGCGATCCCCGGCCTTGACGACGAGTTCCGCGTCATCGTCTCCCCGTGGATCCTCTCCTCGCTGATCACCGATCGCCTTGCCGCTTACTACGAGACGGTCACCAAGCACAACCTCAACTACCGTCGCTACTATCACCAGTTCGACTACTAAGAGCAAATAACGTTTGTGTAATCGGGCCTCGCTCCTATATGGAACGGGGCCTCGCTTGGGTTGGAGAGTAATTATGAGCTATCCCCAGCTTGCCGTCATGAATATCAGCCATCGTTATTTTGACCTTGAGGAATTCTTTTCTTCGGCAGCGGCCTCGGGCTACACGTGTTGCGAGCTTTGGACCGGGGCGATGCATCTGTATGTCGATTGCCATGGATACGATTCGCTCGAGCAGGTGCAGGAGCTGTCACAGCGGTATGGGATTCGGATTGTGGGGCTTTGTCCCGAACAGAACAACCCCAAGCCGTGGAATATCGCGGCGCGCGGGAATGAGGCACGTGCCCGCACGCTCGCGTACTTTAAGAACGTTGTGGATATCGCGGCGGAACTTGGAGCCGAGCAGGTCATGGTCTCGAGCGGCTGGGCATTTTTGAACGAGCCGATCGAGGACGCGTGGGGTCGAAGTGCCTCGATGCTGCGTGCGATTGCCGAGCATGCGGGAGAGCGCGGCGTGCGACTGGTGCTCGAGGCCCTACAGCCGGTTGAGTCGATGATCGTGAACTCGGCGGCCGACACGAAGCGCATGATCGAGGCAGTTGATCATCCGGCACTTAAGGCGTGTCTGGATATAGGCGCTATGGCGGTGGCGGGGGATACCATCGACGATTATTTCGATCTGTTTGGCGATGATGTCGCCCACGTGCATTTTGTCGATGTTGCGGCAGATGGCACGACGCATCTTGCCTGGGGTGACGGCGACCGCGATATGCGCGCCGACCTGGATAGGCTGGTGGCGCGCGGCTATCGCGGAGTTGTTTCGGCCGAGACCTATGACTGGCGCTATTTTGCCGACCCCGCAGCTGCCGATGCGCAGGTAATGGCAGAGTATCGTCGTGCGATTGGCGCCTAGGTGGGGTTGGGTTGCGGCAATCTGCCCTATGTTTCCAAATGAATACGGTGTGAGCGGCTACGACGGATTTTCCCCGCAAGCACTCTAGTATGCTAAAGTACCCAAAAGACCGGCGCAGCTATGCCGGTCGTTTGTTCTGTATGCAACACAGCATGAGGAGGCTCACCAGATGACGGCCACACCGTGGGGATTCCGGGACATATTGCCCGAGGAGGCTCAGGCGCGCGAGGAGATTGCGCTGACGGTGAAGGGCTGCTTTAGGGAGCATCATTATCTGCCGGTTGAGACGCCGCTGCTCGAGGACAAGGGCTCGCTCGAGGAGGGCGGCCGTATCGCGGACACGCCGTTTAAGCTTTTTGACGATGACGGCCGCTTGTTGGTGGTTCGTCCCGACAATACGTTGCCGATCGTGCGTTTGGTCTCGACCCGCATGCGCGCGGCCGACCTGCCCCTGCGCCTTCGCTACGAGGCGCCGGTGGTTCGCGAGTGTCAGCGCAATGCCGGTGGCTCGCGTCAGTTTACGCAGTTGGGCTTTGAGCTCATCGGCGCGGGAGATACCGCGGGCGATGTCGAGATTGTCTCGCTCGTTGCCGAGGCCGTACGCGAGCTGGCACTTCCCGATGCGCGCATTATCGCAGGCAGTGTGCGTCCTTTTAAGGAATTGCTCGCGGTGTGCGAGGATGGTGAGCTGGCTGCCGAGGCCCTGCGCTGCGTGCATGCCAACGACTTTGTGGGCCTCGATGCCCGCGTGGCGGCAAGCACCGAGTCCGATGCCGTCAAGGCCGCCATTAGCGAGCTGCCACGTCTGCATGGCGGTGCCGAGGTACTCGACCGCGTGGACGCGCTGCTGGAGGCCGCCGGTATCGTCGCGCCGCTGACGCGCGAGCTGCGTGCCCTGGTTGAGGGCCTGGCACCCGAGGACGCCCAGGTGCTGTCGTTCGACTTCTCCATCATGAACTCTTTCGATTACTACACGGGCCTGGTCTTTAAGGCTTATGCCGGCGGACTGCCCGATCCGGTCGGTTCGGGCGGACGCTATGACTCCATCTTTACCGGCGCATTTGGCGACGGTATCGAGGTGCCGGCGGCGGGCTTCGCCTTTTCGCTCGAGCGCCTGGAGGCCGCGCGCACCTCGGCCGAGGATGCCGCTTCCGACGGCGATCACGCCGCGGGCCGTGGCGCCGAGGGCCCGCTGCGCATCGCTGTGCCCAAGGGCTCGCTTAAGGCCGACACGCTCGACGTGCTCGAGACCGCGGGCCTGGACGTCTCCGAGCTGCGTGACCCCGGCCGTCACCTGATCGTGCGCGGCCGCGACACGCGTGTCGGCGAGGGCGCGGTCGGCGATATCGAGTTTGTCATCGTGCGCCCCAGCGACGCGCCTGCTTTTGTGGGCTGTGGCGGTGCCGATTGCGGCATCTGCGGTTGGGATTCGCTTATCGAGGCAGACCTCAACCTGCTGCAGCTGGTCGACCTGGGCTATGGCCTGTGCACCTTTATCGAGGCGGAGCCCGCATGGCGCGCCGGTCAGGCCGAGCGCAACTATGCTCGCCGCGGGTCGCTTCGCGTGGCAACCAAGTATCCGCGCATCGCGAGTGCCTGGTATGCCGAGCGAGGCGTGAACGCCGACATAGTTTCGCTGCACGGTAACATCGAGCTGGGCCCCATTGTCGGCATGACCGATCGCATCGTGGATATTACCGCCACGGGCGCCACGCTGCGCGACAACGACCTGGTCATCACCGGTCGCATCATGGACTGCACGGCCCGTTTCTTCGTCAACCCGGGTGCCGCGCGCCTGGATCCGCGCGTGCGCAATCTGGCCGATCGCTTGGCGGCGGCCGTGAAGGACAAGCATTTTGAGCCCGTTGCGGGCTCGGCACAATAGCGCGAGCACGCACGGGCGCCCCAACGTCTGGGCTGCGGGTCGACTGGCGCCGCCGCCCGGCCTCTCGTTTTTCGAACATAACCTCGACCGATAGGGGATACCGATATGAAGACCATCAAGCTTGCTCCCGGTGAGCGCCTCGTTACCAACCAGCTCAACCGCAAGGGCGTGCTGCCGCAAAACATCGTCGACGCCGCCCGCGAAATCGTGGCCAACGTGCGTGCCAACGGCGATGCTGCAGTGCGCGACTATTGCCAGCGCTTTGACGGCGTTGAGCTGCAGAGCTTCCGTCTGCCGCAAGAGCAGATCGATGCCGCGCTCGAAGGCCTCGATCCGGCCTTTGTCGCCGCGCTCGAGAAGGCTGCGCGCCAGATTCGTGAGTTCCACCAGCGCGAGGTCGAGCAGAGCTGGTTTACCACGCGCCCGGACGGCACGATGCTCGGCGTTAAGGTGACCCCGCTTGCAGCGGCTGGCATCTACGTGCCAGGCGGCCGTGCGCAGTATCCCTCCACCGTGCTCATGAATGCCATTCCCGCCAAGGTCGCCGGCGTTGAGCGCGTGGTCATGGTGACCCCGCCGCAAAAGGACGGCCTGATCAGCCCCTACACGCTCGCCGCGGCAAAGCTCGGCGGCGTGGACGAGATCTATGTGGTGGGCGGCGCCCAGGCCGTGGCCGCACTGGCGTACGGTACCGAGACCATTCCGCGCGTCGACAAAATCACCGGCCCGGGCAATGCCTTTGTCGCCGCTGCCAAACAGATTGTCTCGGGTGACGTGGGTATCGACATGGTCGCCGGTCCTTCCGAGGTCTGCGTGCTGGCCGACGCCACGGCCAAGCCCATGGTGGTCGCGGCCGACCTGATGGCCCAGGCCGAGCACGATCCACTGGCAGCCTGCTATCTGGTGACCTGCGACGAGCAGTTTGCGCGTGAGGTCGAGGCGGGTATCGATATTCTGGTAGCGCAGTCGCCACGCGCCGAGATTACGCGCGCCTCGCTCGACAATGAGGGCACCATCGTGGTGGCCGCCGACATGGCCGCCGCCGTCGAGGCGGTGAACACCGTGGCGCCCGAGCACCTGGAGCTGCACTGCGAGGACGCGATGGGCCTGCTCGGCGGCATTCGCAACGCCGGCGCCATCTTTGTGGGCGCTTGGAGCTCCGAGCCGCTCGGCGATTACGTTGCCGGCCCCAATCACACGCTGCCGACCGGCGGCACGGCCATGTTCTCCAACCCGCTTTCGGTGGAGGAGTTCGTCAAGCGCTCAAGTGTCATTTGCTATACGCCCGAGGGCCTGCTCTCGGACGCTCCCGCTACGCAGCGTTTGGCCGAGGCCGAGGGCCTGTGGGCACACGCGCTTTCTGCCGCACTGCGTCGCCGTGTGCTGGAGCAGGGCGAGGATGCCGTGAGCGCCGAGTCTCTGGCCGCGGCCGACCTGACCAAGGTCGCCTGGCCGGGCGACGCCGTGGCGACGGTTGCCGAGGGCGTGGACCTGGCGGCTGCAAGCGCGAATGGTGCTGACGCGGTCGTCGAGGAGGCCTAATATGGCCGAGCTGACGCCCCGCATGAAGGAGCTCGTCCAGTCCTACTTGGCCGGCATTGAGCCCTACGATCCCAACTTTACGCCCACGCGCATCAACCTTTCGGCCAACGAGAACACCTATCCCGTGCCGGCCGGCGTGCGCGAGGCGGTCGACGCCGCCCTGGCTGCCACGCCGCTCAACCGCTATCCCGATCCCATGTCTAACGACCTGCGCGACGAGCTTGCTGCCTGGCATGGCGTGACGCGCGAGAACATCTGCGTGGGAAACGGCGGCGACGAGCTGCTCTATAACTATCTGCTGGCGTTTGGCGGCGCGGGGAGGACTCTACTCAACTGCCCACCGTGCTTTAGCGAGTACGCGTTCTTTGCGTCGCTCTGCCAGACCGAGGTGCGCGACGTGTGGCGCGACCCCGCGACCTTTGAGCTTGACCAGGCAGCTGTGCTCGCAGCGGCGCCCGAGTGCAGCCTGGCGATCGTGACCTCGCCCAACAATCCCACGGGTGACGTGGCACCGCTCGACTTTGTCGCGGCCCTGTGCAATGCCTGCCCCGGCGTGGTGATGGTCGATGAGGCCTACGTTGAGTTTGCCGACGATTCGTTTGGCGCGGCCACCACGGCGCAAGGGCTTATCGCCGAGCATCCAAACCTGGTGATTCTGCATACGATGTCCAAGGCGTTTGGCGCCGCCGGCACGCGTTTGGGCTACGTGATCGCGGCATCCGAGGTCATCGATGTGTTCGCGGCGATTCGCCAGATCTACTCGGTCAATGTGCTGAGCCAGGCGGCGGCGCTTGCCTGCGTGCGTGCGCGCGATGCGTATGCGCCCGTGGTGGCGCAAGTTACATCCGAACGCGAGCGCGAGCTGTGCGCCCTGCGCGCGATGGCTGCCGAGGGCATGCCCGTGGAGGCATGGCCGAGCGCGGCGAACTTTGTGCTCGTGCGCACGCCGCATGCCACGCGCGTGCGCGAGCGTCTGCGTGATGAGTATTCGATTTTGGTGCGCGACTTTAGCTATGCGCCGGGCCTTGCGGACTGTCTGCGCATCACTGTGGGTACGCCGCAGGAAAACGACGAGGTGCTGGCTGCGTTTGCCGCGCTGGTGAAGGAGGAGATGTAGATGGGCCGTTATGCCGAGGTGACCCGCAAGACGGGTGAGACCGACATTGTCGTCAAGCTCGACCTGGATGGAACCGGTACGTGCGATATCTCGACCGGCGTGCCGTTTTTCGACCACATGCTCAACGCCTTTGGCCGCCATGGCCTGTTCGATTTGACGGTGCATGCGGTGGGCGATGTTGAGGTCGATGCGCATCATACCGTCGAGGACACGGGTATTGTGCTGGGCGAGGCGTTCTGCCAGGCGCTGGGCGACAAGGCGGGCATTACACGCTTTGCCGACGCGGCGATTGCCATGGACGAGACGCTCGTGATGGCCGCCGTGGATATCTCGGGCCGCGGGCAGGCCTATTGCGGGTTGCCCGTGCCAACCGAGCGCGTGGGCACCTTCGATACCGAGCTGGCTGTCGAGTTCTTCTACGCTTTTGCGCGCGACGCCAAGCTCACACTGCATGTGCGCGAACTGGCGGGCGGCAACTCGCATCACATTATCGAGGCCGCCTTTAAGGCCGTGGGCCGCACAATGCGCCGCGCCTGCGAGCTCGATCCCCGCGTGCAGGGCATCCCCAGCACCAAGGGCTCGCTGTAACCTGCCAAAAAGGGACAGGTTTTGAATGGGGAAAGGGAGGGTCGCGTGGGCGAACCGAAGATCGTGGTGGTCGACTACCATAAGGGTAACTTGTCGAGCGTCGTGCGCGGGCTTGTGCGCGCCGGTGCCGCTGCCTGCACGTCGGACGATCCGGAGCAGATCTGCAACGCCGACGGCCTGGTCATCCCGGGCGTGGGCGCGTTCTATGACGCGATCGCCTTTATGCGCCAGAGCGGTGAGGAGGCGGCTGTGCTCGACGCCGTTGCCGCCGGAACTCCGCTGCTCGGCATCTGCCTGGGCCTTCAGCTATTTTTTGAGCGCGGCAACGAGGGCGTGCCTGCGGACGAGGGCGCGATTGCCGGCGGTAACGCCCCCGAGCAGGCTGGCAGTCCCTGGGTCGATGGGCTGGGCATTATGCGCGGCTCGTGCACGCGCTTGGAGTCGAGTCGCCTTAAGGTGCCGCACGTGGGCTGGGACCAGGTGCACATGACGCCCGCCGGTGCGGCCGATCCACTGCTTGCCGGTTTTGCCGAGGGTGCCAACATGTATTTCACCCACAGCTATGCGGTGGCCGACGATGCCGATGCCGCCGATGTGCTGGCGCGCACGCACTATACGCGGAGTTTCCCGTGCATCGTGCGCCACGGCAACGTGTGGGGCTGCCAGTTCCATCCCGAGAAATCCTCCGCGCTGGGTCAGCGCATCCTTAAGAATTTCGTCAGCATCGTCGAGGAGGTCGGCCGATGATTCTGTTTCCCGCAATCGATTTGATCGGCGGCAAGGTCGTGCGCTTGGAGCGCGGCGACCGGAGCCGCTGCAAGGTATATTCCGACGACCCCGTGGCCGTCGCCCGCTCCTTTGCCGAGCAGGGCGCAAGCTGGGTGCATGTCGTCGACCTGTCCGCTGCCTTTGGCGAGGACGAGGACGCGTGCGCTGCCAACTCGGCAGCGATCGAGGCCATCTGCGGCGTCGATGGTCTGTCCGTGGATGTGGGCGGCGGCGTTCGCTCGCTCGCGCGCATCGACGAGCTGGCCGGCTATGGCGCTCGCCGCATTGCACTGGGTACCGTGCTGGTGACCGAGCCGGGTTTTGCCGAGGTGGCAGCCCAAGGCTTTGGTGGGCTACTGGTGGCAGACATCGCCGCGCGCGACGGCCAGGTCAAGGTGAACGGCTGGCGCGACGGCGCGGGTATGGCGCTCGACGATGCCGTGGCGCAGCTTTCCGAGCTGGGCTTTAAGCACCTGGTCTATACCGATATCGCGCGCGACGGCATGCAGACGGGCATCGGTGTGGCGGCGTATCGCCATGTTGCCAAGGTCGCGGGCTTTCCTGTCGTGGCTTCGGGCGGCATCTCTACGCTCGACGACATTCGCGCGCTGGCTGCGGTGGGTGAGGATGCTATTGAGGGCGCCATTACCGGCCGTGCGCTCTACGAAGGCAACTTTACGCTGGCCCAGGCGCTGGCCGCCGCCCGAGGGGAGGAGTAGCCCATGCTTACCAAACGCGTGATTCCCTGTCTGGATGTTAAGGACGGCCGCGTGGTCAAGGGCGTCAACTTTGTGAGCCTGCGCGATGCGGGCGACCCGGTGGAGCTGGCCCGCGCCTACGACCGCGAAGGTGCGGACGAGGTCGTATTTTTGGACATTACCGCGACGAGTGACAACCGTGCGACGACCATCGAGATGGCGGCGCATGCGGCCGAGGAGCTAGCCATTCCCTATACCGTGGGCGGCGGTTTTCGCGACCTGGCGGGCATGCGCACCATGGTTGCAGCCGGTGCCGACAAGGTGTCGCTCAACTCTGCCGCCGTGCGCGACCCGTCGCTGATTAGCCAGGCTGCCGCGGCGTTTGGTAGCCAGGCCGTGGTCGTGGCGATCGATGCCAAGCGCGTCGGTTTGCCCGGCGCATCTGGTGCCGACAAGTGGGAGGTCTTCACGGCGGGCGGCCGCAACGCCACGGGCATCGACGCGGTGGCGTGGGCCGAGGAGGCGGCTCGTCGCGGCGCCGGCGAGATCCTGCTCACCAGTATGGACCGCGACGGCACCAAGGCCGGATTTGACCTGGCGCTCACCCGCGCCGTGGCGCGCGCGGTGCCGATTCCGGTGATTGCGAGCGGCGGTGTGGGCGCGCTCGAGCATTTTGCCGAGGGCGTGATTGAGGGCGAGGCCGATGCCGTGCTGGCGGCGAGCGTCTTTCACTTTGGGACGTTCAGCATTCGCGAAGTCAAAGAGTATATGGCCTCTCAAGGTATTCCTGTGAGGCTGGACTTCTAATGCTGCGGCTTGCCCAGGCACCCGACCTTCCGGCTCCAACCCTCCTCGCGTACTTAAGTACGCGTCGTCGGG
The DNA here is from genome assembly GCA_947002045.1 of uncultured Collinsella sp. Classification (GTDB taxonomy): domain Bacteria; phylum Actinomycetota; class Coriobacteriia; order Coriobacteriales; family Coriobacteriaceae; genus Collinsella. Next base: position 45,582 of record CAMQJB010000011.1, on the reverse strand, counting down.
CTTGTCGCTCGGAATCTCGGGCACCTGGACAACCCTCACCGACCTGCGAAGTTTGAATTTGGGAAGAGAAATGGAAGAGATAACCGATCCTTCAAAGCTTACATACGACGCCAAGGGGCTGATTCCTTGTGTGGTTCAGCAGTATGACACCGGCGAGGTGCTTATGGTTGCTTGGATGAACGAGGAGTCGGTGGGGCTGACGCTCAAGACCGGTACCACGTGGTTTTGGAGCCGCAGTCGCCAGGAGCTCTGGAACAAGGGCGCGACGAGCGGCAATATGCAGGAGGTCAAGGAGCTTTGGGCCGACTGCGATAGCGATACGCTGCTGGTCAAGGTTGACTCGCCGGGTCCGGCCTGCCATACCGGCAACCGTACCTGCTTCTTTAAGAAACTCGCGTAGGGCGGGCGCTCGATTAGACGCTCGGCCAACCAGAAAGGATTGAACTATGGGTGTGCGCACCGCAAACGTTCAGGATGGAAATATCGGTGAGACGCTGACGGGGCTCGCCGAGGTGATTCACGGCCGTCGCGACGCATCGCCGCAGGAGAGCTACACCGCTCGTCTGTTGACCGACGTCGAGGACGAGCTGCTCAAGAAGCTTGCCGAGGAGGCGAGCGAGGTGATCATGGCCTGCAAGGATAACGATCACGATCACATCCGCTACGAGGCCGGCGACCTGGTCTACCACCTGCTCGTGACGCTCGAGCGCTACGGCATCACCCTCGACGAGCTGGCCGGCGAACTCAACGCCCGCCGCCACTAGTCATTGGGTAGTCATTGGGGACGTTCTTAAACGACTAGTCGTTTGGGACAGTCTTTGCCGACGCTGCCAAATAACATGCCCAATTACTACGATGAAACTGGATCTGCTGACCACACGTCGGTTTTGAGCAAATCGTCAACGCTTCTACCTGCGGTTTTATTTTCCGCATTAAGCCGATGGTCGGAGGTTTGCGGTTCATCGTAGTAAACGGGCGTTCTTTTTGGCGGGCGGTGTTGCACGGGCGTCGGTGGTGAGCAAAACGACCTGTTTTCCTCCGTCCCCAAGGGGTCATTTGTGAAGAGTGTCCCCAACGACTAGTCTTAGGCGAGGCGCGTGGGCTCCCATTCGCCGGTGAGGTGGGGGATGTCGAAGGTTCGATAGCCGCAGTCGTAGGCGTGGCCCTGGGCCTCGTGGATGTTCCAGCAGATATCGCAGGCGCGGTGCGCGTCCGAGCCAAAGGTGATCGGCACTTCGGCATGGGCAAAGCAGCGCAAAAGGCCGGTCGCGGGGTAGTAGTCGTCAAGCCCCTTGCGCGGCGCGGCCGTCGAGACCTCAACGCGCCGACTCGTGTCGTGTGCGCATTCTGCCATCTGCTCCCAGAACGGCGCGGGGTCAAAGTCGGGCGCAAAGCCGTCCTTCGAAAAGCGCATGACCAGGTCGGGGTGGGCCATCACATCAAAGTTAAGCGGGCTCTCGCAGGCGCGGCACCAGTCGTCGACATAGCGCTCCCATACGCCGCGCACGCCTAAGTTTTCCCAAACATGCAGGTCGGTGTTGTCGTCGATCCAACCGCAGCGCGAATCGGGCGTATCGGGACGAGCGACGTCCTCTGTCCCCGCCGTACCCGCGGCACCGGCCATGATATCGCCGGGGTTGCCAATCCAATGTACGCTGCCCAGGCGCACGACGGCGCCTTCGGACCAGCGCTCAACCAAAGGCTCGCAGCCTTCGTACCAATCGCACTCAAAGCCATAGATAAGCTCGAGCTCCGGCGCGATCTGCGCGGTAAGCTTGCGGGCATCCTCAAAAGCCAGACGATGTGCCGGCAGGTTGCCCTCGACAACCTGCACTTCGCAATTGGAATCCATGCTGGCAGGCAGGGTAAGGTGATCGGTCGAGACCATGGCACGGCAACCGGCTGCAGCAGCGGCGCGAACGTTGTCCTCAAACGAGGCGTGTCCGTCCGAGAACGAGGTGTGGGTATGGCAATCGACCAGCGGGCAAGCAGGCATGGCGGCTCCTTTGCGTCAAGCGAATCCGCTCCATTGTAACGGCGCGGCCCTCGATGCGACGAGCGCGCCGGGGTGCCGGTTTCTTGCGGACAGGGAAAATCGCGCTCATCGCGCTCCGCCACATCCACGCCGCCCGCGATGTGCTAGCGTTTGGGTGAACAAAACGAGCCCGCGCGGAAAGGAGCCGGACCGTATGCCACGCGATAGCAAATCCCCGCTGTCCCGCGAGACTGATGCGCCCGAGACCATCGTCAAGCTGGAATGCGACATCGACGACGCGTCGCCCGAGGTGCTCGCCTACGCCGCCGACCGCCTGCGCGAGGCCGGCGCCCGCGAGGTGCACTGGCTGCCCATCTATTGCAAGAAAGGCCGCCCCGGCTGGCAGCTGCAGGTAATCTGCGCTCACGAGGATATCGATCGCCTGCAGACGATCATCTTTTTGGAAACCACGACCAATGCCATCCGCCGCCAGGTTATGGAGCGCGTTTGCCTGCCACGCCGCTTTGAGCGCGTAGCGACGCCATGGGGCGAGGTGTCCGTCAAGGTGGCCACCCTGCCCGACGGCAGCGAGCGCGCGGCGCCCGAGTACGAAGACTGCGCCCGTCTTGCCCGTGAGCACGACGTACCGCTCCAGCGCGTGATGCAGGCGGCCCAGAGCGCGGCGCTGCGATTTGAATAACAAGATCGTGCGGCGCGCCGCGACCGGCTCCGTCAACTCCATCCCGAAAGGATCCCTCATGAAATACCTCATCGCCTCTGACATCCACGGTTCGGCATATTGGACTGAGCGCCTGGTCGCCGCCATCGAGTCCGAGCAGCCCGACCGCATCGTTCTGCTGGGCGACCTGCTCTACCACGGTCCGCGCAACGACCTGCCGCGCGACTACGCCCCCAAGCGCGTGATTCCGCTGCTCAACGCCCTGGCCGACCGCATCATCGCGGTGCGCGGCAACTGCGACGCCGAGGTCGACCAGATGGTGCTCGACTTTCCCGTCATGGCCGACTACGCCACGCTGTTTGATGAGACCGGCCGCGAACTGTTCCTGACGCACGGCCACGTCTTTGGCGCCGGCATGCACAACAGCGTCGACCACGCGCCCGCGCTGCCCGAGGGCTCCGCGCTCGTCTACGGCCATACGCACATCAAGGTTAACGAGGCAAGCGCCGCGCACCCGGGCCTGTGGCTCTTCAATCCCGGCAGCGTGAGCATTCCCAAGGACGGTACGCACAGCTACGGCATCTACGAGGGAGGCGCGTTCCGTCACGTGGTCCTGGAGGAGGAATAACCATGGCGCAGCACATGGCTCAGCAAAATGCCGAGGGTTCGCGCGACCTGTCCACGCTGGTCGACGCGTCGGCCGAGCTGCAGCATCTGGTGCAGACTATCTGGCGTCTGCGTCAGCCCGATGGCTGCCCGTGGGATCGCGAGCAGACGCACCGCAGCATTGGCAAGAACATGATCGAGGAGGCCTACGAGGCGCTCGACTGCATCGAGGCCGATGATGCGGCACACCTGCGCGAGGAGCTGGGCGACGTGCTCATGCAGGTAGTGTTGCATGCGCAGATCGCGGCGGATGCCGGTGAGTTTACGCTGGCCGATGTGGCGCGCGATATCGACGCCAAGCTCATTCGCCGTCATCCGCACGTGTTTGGCGATGCGGACGCCGAGAGCTCCGACGAGGTGCTCAAGATTTGGGACGAGGTCAAGCTTGCCGAGAAGGCCGCCAAGGACAAGGCCGTGGCGGCGGGCGAGGCTGCGCCCGAGGGCCTACTCGACGGTGTGCCCACGCATCTGCCGGCGCTGATGCAGGCTCAGAAGGTGTCGCGCAAGGCGGCTGCCGTGGGCTTTGAGTGGGAGACGGTCCAGGATGTGTGGGACGAGGTAGCAGAGGAGCGTGCCGAGTTTGAGGCCGAGGCCCCCGGAACGCCCGAGCGCGAGATGGAGTTTGGCGACCTGCTCTTTGCCCTGGTCAACGTTGCGCGCAAAGAGGGCATCGACGCCGAGAGCGCCCTGCGCGCGAGCACGGCCAAGTTTCGCCGTCGCTGGGCCGCGATGGAGGCCGCCGTGCACGAGGCGGGCGATGACCTCGCCGCCTGCTCAACCGCTCAACTCAACGACCTGTGGGACCAAGCAAAAGCAAGCGAGTGAGGCCTGCGTCTCTCACGGCATCCATTCGTAGAGAGGTCTCTACAAGCAAAAAGCCATATACAACGGAAGATGTGCCAGCTGCGCTTCGGCATCCCACTCGAGTTGTTTAGGGTGCAACACGTAAGCCATCCCAATCTTCTTGTTAAAGCGCGCGCGGAATCGGTCGAGGGAGATGGTTCCGTATCTGCGTGGCGACTTAACTTCGATGGGGCTGATGCGCGGCTTTCCGGCGGCATTGACATAGGGTCGGGTAACGAGGAAGTCGATTTCCATGCGCTCCTCTCCCTCCTTCTTTCCGCTTTGGGAATAAAAGAAGAGCCTGTGTCCATTGGCCTTTAGAGATTGGGCAACGTAGTTTTCGGTAAGCATTCCTTCGTTCAATCCGATGTCGCCGCGAAGCACGGCCCTGTAAACGTCTTCATCGGTATCGTTGTTGTCAGAGAAGGCAAGCGTTACAAGCAGGCCGGTGTCTGCCATGTAGCACTTGAGGGCCGTTTGCTCCATGCTGAGTGAAAGGCCCACGCTCGGTCCGCTTGCGGCATAGCAGATATTGGCAATTCGCGCGTCTGCCAGCCAAAAGAAGGCTTCTTCGTAGGTGCGCATGCGTGCGTTTTTATCAAGTGAGGAAAGCTTGAATCGTTTTTCGTGCCTAGAGAGCTGACCCGGGATGCCATCGAGTACGGAGACGACTTTGAATTCGTAACCGGTTGCAAAACGAGAGATATCGTTGCGATAGAGCTGGACGATTCGGCGCTTCGAAGCGTCGACGGGCGCAAAAGCGCGCTGTTCAACATAGATGGATACCGGCTCAGGCATGCCGCCTACGAGCATGTATTCGCGCATAAGGGAGAGCGCTCTGCGATGTAGGGCATCGGGGAGCGGCTTCATCTTGTTAAAACTCATGCGAATGAGATCGGCCAGCCCCTTTTCGTCCATGCCCCAAAGAAACTCCTCAAAGTCGAGGGGCTCAAGTTCCAGAGATTCTTCCTCGGATGGGATGACGATATCTTTAATGTTCTGCTTGATGCTGAGCAGGGATCCAGTTTCGATGTAGTCGTAACGTCCGTCTGCAACGAGATACTTGATGAGTCCGCGTGCTTGCGGGTACATCTGGACCTCGTCAAAGACGATAAGCGTCTCGTGTTCATAGAGTTTGACGTTATAGAAAACCGAGAGATAGAGGAAGAGCGAGTCGAAGTCAGTGCGATAGTCCTCAAAATATTGCTTAACTTCGGCAGGTGCTTGAAAGAAATCAATGACAAGGCAGGATTTGTATTCGGTTTCTCCAAACGTGCGGGCAAGCGTGCTCTTTCCGACGCGGCGGGCTCCTTCAATAAGAAGTGCTGTTTTACCAGCGCTTTCATGCTTCCATTTTAGTAGTTTGTCATAGGCTTTTCGTTTAAGCATGGCTACCTCGTACACGATATCCAGAACTTTTATAACCTGATTATGCACGATATCCAGAACTTCAGACCCTTAGAATTGCACGATATCCAGAACTTTGCACGATGTAAAAGCACATTATTGGCTCTTTCATTCGCAAGCCAGGTAAAGACGGTATGCCGATAGAAGAATTTAATGGGGGGCGACCTCTAGAGATGAATGCTCGATGCAAAAACAAGCGCTCCAAAGAATGATTTCTCCAATTCATATGTATCCCTCGGCTAACTTAGGGCATAATGCAAAAAGTGCGACAAGGCTAACTTGCAAACCAAAGCGCCACATTGGCGCAATGCCGCGTCGCCAAGCATTCAACCCGTTTCCAAGTGAGAGGGAGACAACATGAGCGATATTTTGGACGTCTACGGTCGTGAGGTGCTCGACAGCCGCGGCAACCCCACCGTCGAGGTCGAGGTCGTGCTCGAGGACGGTAGCTTCGGTCGCGCGATGGTGCCTTCGGGCGCTTCGACCGGCGCCTTTGAGGCATGTGAGCTGCGCGACGGCGACAAGGGTCGCTACCTGGGCAAGGGCGTTTCGCAGGCCGTCGAGCATGTCAACAACGAGTGCGCCAACGCCGTCGTGGGCCTCGATGCCTTCGATCAGCGCGCCGTCGATGCCGCGCTGATTGCCGCCGACGGTACGCCCAACAAAACCAAGCTCGGCGCCAACGCCATTCTGGGCGTATCGCTGGCCGTTGCCCGCGCTGCGGCAGAGTCGGCGGGTCTGTCGCTGTACCAGTACCTGGGCGGCGTCAACGCTCACCTGCTGCCCACGCCTATGATGAACATCCTCAACGGCGGCGTGCATGCCGACAACAACGTTGACTTCCAGGAGTTCATGATCATGCCGGTGGGCGCCCCGAGCTTTGCCGAGGGCCTGCGTTGGTGCGCCGAGGTCTACCACACCCTCAAGGGCGTGTTGCACGAGGCCGGCCTGGGCGGCGGCGTGGGCGACGAGGGCGGCTTCGCGCCCAATCTCAAGACCAATGCCGAGCCGTTCGAGTACATCACCAAGGCCGTCGAGAAGGCTGGCTTTAAGCCCGGCGTCGACTTCATGTACGCCATGGACCCGGCCTCGACCGAGTTCTACAACGCCGAGACCGGCATGTACGAGCTCAAGGGCGAGGGCGTTGAGTACACGAGCGCTCAGATGGTCGATTACTGGGAGAAGCTTGTCGACACCTATCCCATCATCTCCATCGAGGATGGTATGGCAGAGGAGGACTGGGACGGCTGGGTCGAGCTCACCCGCCGCATTGGCAACAAGGTGCAGCTCGTAGGCGACGACCTGTTCGTCACCAACACCGAGCGCCTTAAGAAGGGCATCGAGCTGGGCGCCGCCAATGCAATCCTGGTCAAGGTCAACCAGATCGGTACGCTCACCGAGTCGCTCGAGGCTATCGAGACTGCCAAGGAGGCCGGCTACGCTTGCATCGTGAGCCACCGTTCCGGCGAGACCGAGGACTCCACCATCGCTGACCTGGTCGTGGGTGTTAACGCCGGCCAGATCAAGTCGGGCGCCCCGTGCCGCAGCGATCGTATTGCCAAGTACAACCAGCTCATCCGCATCGAGGACGAGCTCGAGGGCAGCGCGCGCTACGCCGGCAAGGCCGCGTTCTACAACATTCGCTAAACGGGCGAATTTGGCGAGGGGGAGGCTGGCTCGGTTCCTCCCCGCCTTGGCTGGATGCCGCAAAGAACTATGGGCGCTGGGCCATACGGCTCAGCGCCTTTTTTATGTCGAGCAAAGGCTGGCGAAGGCGGTGCGGGCGCTCGTGCTATAACTAAAGGACTTAGCGCAAACAAACCTCAACCGCACAAGGCGCACATGGATCAGATTTACGACAACAGGTATTATTCCGCCGGTTCGCGCGAGCCGTCGCCTCGCCGCGCACCTACCGTGCAGCTCGGCGGGTCCGACTACGCCGGTGTCGATCGCCGCGCACAGCGTCCGGCAAGTGCCTCACATCCCCGTGCTCAAATGAATACGTCGACGGGTCGCCCGCCACGCTCGGCGCCCCCGACGCATGCTTCGCGTACGCAGCACCCCTCGGCTCAAACGCACGAAAAGTCGACCAGGCCCTCGAGCCGTCTTTCGGGCTCGGACTTCATGCACTACGCCAACGACAATGCGGTGGTCAAGGCGATCTACGACTTTACCCATGGACCCCAGCGCGGGCTGTTTATTGGCATTGTCGTCGTCCTGGTGCTCGTGAGCCTGTACTTTCCCGTGCGCGACCTCTACGTTGCCAAACGCTCGAACGATATCTTGGCCAAGCAGGTCGAGATTCGCCAGCAGTACAACGACGAGCTGCAGAAAAGCGTCGACAAGCTGCTCTCGGAGGAGGGTATCAAGGACGCGGCATCCGAGGACTTGGGCCTGGTGATGCCCGGCGAGAAGAGAATTGAAGTGCAGGGCCTGGACGACGATTCGGATTCGTCTTCGAGCAAGAAGTCGTCGAACGCCAAGAAGGCCAGCGAAGTTGCCAAGGAAATCGAAGACGTCGGTAAGGACGCGCCGTGGTACATCCAGGCGCTCGACATGCTGTTTGGGTTTAACGGTGTCGAGGGCCAGACGGTCGTGTCCAACGGCAAATAGCGCCCGGAGGGGAGCCTGCAATGGCAGATTGCAAACGCTATAAGGTAGCCGCGATCGACCTGGGAACAGTGTCGTCGCGACTGGTGTTAGCGCAGGTCGAGGCCGGGGCGATCGTGGAATCGTCCAAGCATACCGAGATCACCGACTTGGGCGAGGGCGTGGACGCGACGGGCCGCTTTTGCGAGGCGGCCGTCGAGCGTGTGCTCGCCGCGTGTCGCATGTTTGTGGACGAGGCGCATGCCTTTGGGGCCGTGTGCATCTGCACCACGTGCACGAGTGCCGCGCGCGATGCGTCCAATGCCGCCCTGCTGCTGGACGGCCTGCGCGAGCTGGGGCTCGAACCGCAGGTGATTCCGGGCGAGGTCGAGGCACGCCTGACGTTTTTTGGCGTGGCGCACGACTTTGCCGGCGAGCGCATTATTGTTGCCGATTCGGGTGGCGGATCCACGGAGCTCGCGACGGGCGTCTATGCGCCGGAGCGTGGCGTCTTTGCGCTAGAAGGGACGCGCTCGCTGGACATTGGCTGCCGCCGTGTGACGGAGCGGTTTTTCTCGGCGCTGCCGCCTGCGGACGGCGAGCTTGCTGCCGCTGCCGCATGGGCAAACGAGCAGTTTGCGGGCTACTTTGAGAGTCTGCCTGTCGACTTTGAGCGCGCCGAACGCTTGGTCGCAGTGGGCGGCACGGTGACTACGCTGGTGGCTCTGGTCCACGAGCTGGAGCCGTATGATTCGAGCTTCGTGCACCTGCGCGAGCTTTCGCTGGAGCAGGTCTCGGCCGCTATCGAGCGCATGTCCACGCTGGACGCGGACAGCATCGCCGCGCTACCGGGTGTGCAGCCCAAACGCGCGGGCGTGATCTTGGCTGGCGCCGTGGTAATCCGCGAGCTCATGCGAGCCGGCGGCTACGACACGCTCACCGTAAGCGAGAACAGCCTGCTTGCCGGCATGGCCGCCACCATCAACGAGGTTCTCGACGGCGCGACCCCCACCATCGCCTGGGTCCCCAGCCTGAGCGCTCTTTAACCGTCTTCCTCTGAGTTGCGGTGAAATAGTTCCTAAATAAGCTGATAAACGGTATAAACAGGATCTATTCCACCGCAGCTTAGAGTCCCACCGGCATCTAAAAGAAACAAGCCCGCATCCCTTGGGGACACGGGCTCGAAAGCTCCATATGGTAGGGGCGGTGGGACGTCCGCGTATTTGCTGCGCAAATCCGCACCGGCTTCGGCCGCCTGCCGGCGCCCTCGTCGGCTCGCTGCGGACGCTGCGCGTCCGCCTGGTGCTCGCCCCCTCGCGGGTTCGAGTCCCGCCGGCGTCCAAAAGAAACGAGCCCGCATCCCAACGGGACACGGGCTCGTAAGCAATCACATGGTAGGGGCGGTGGGACTCGAACCCACAATCCTTGCGGCGAGAGATTTTAAGTCTCCTGCGTATGCCAATTCCGCCACGCCCCCGTGAGACTAGAAGTCTAGCACAAGCCGTCCGTTACGCGTTGACGGCCATTGAGTGCCGGCCTGACTTTTCCAAGTACTCGGCAAACTTGGCTTCGTCGCCCTTGTTCTTGTACTGCAGGGCCAGCAGGTATTCCAGGCGGCAGCTCTTGACCTTGTCGTCACCGGCCTCCTTGAGCATGCGCTCCAGCTCGGGAATGTCGTTGTGGCGCTTGAGGATCATCGTGTCGTACATCAGTTGGCATTCGTGTGCGACTGCCTCGGCCTGGCCGCCCTCAAAGCCTTTGATCTCGTGCAGCAGCTCCTTGGACTTTTTGCGGTCCTCCTGGCCAACGTAGTAGTTAAAGGCCTTAATCACCAGGTCGACGCGCTGCATTTTGGGCAGGTTGAGCCCCAGCAGCAAATCGAACATCTCGTCGGCACGCTTGTGGTCCTCGCGCAGCAGATAGGAGTTCAGGCGCAGGTAGTCGCGGTTATAGCGCGGGTACAGCATGCTGGTGAGTTTGCCATCGAGCAAACGATCGAACTCGTCCCACTGCTTCGTAGCCATAAGCTGCTGCAGGCGCTTAAACGTGGTGCGTTTTTTGACGCTAAAGAATACCGACACGGCGATGCAAATAATGACGACGGCGGTCCAGAGGGTGCGGGAATCGGGCATATTGGGGTCCTTAGTCGCTCATAAAGCGAGCGGTATGACAACACGTACTAGATGTATTATACGCAGCGCGCAAGCAAACTGGCATAAAAGCTCATCGAGGCCGAGTGCCATCGCTCGCTGCGGTACACTTACCTAAAGTAAACCATGAAGGGAGACATTACCTATGAAGAAGATTGTTTTGGCTTGCGGTGCTGGCGCTGCTACTTCCACGCTCGTTGCCCAGAAGGTCGCCACCATGCTCGACGCCAACGGTTACGCCGACAAGTACGAGATCGTGCAGTGCGCCATCTCCGAGGCCAAGGACGTTTGCGACGAGGGCGCCGACCTGCTGATCGCCACCACCGTTGCCCCCGAGGGCCTCACCTGCCCGTACGTGAGCGGCGTGCCCTTCATGACCGGCATGAACCGCGTCGCTGCCGAGAAGGCCGTCCTCGACGTTATGGCTCAGTAGGCGCTGACTGTATGAGTGAGCAGAACGCCAACCCGGTCGAGCTCTTTGGCATGCGCGTCGCTCACGTGGGCATCAACGCCACCGACCCGGTCGATGCCCTGGAGATCGCGGAGCTGTTCTCGACGACGATGGGTCTGCCCGTTATCGAGACCCCGGTTTCGTACTTTAACGATTCGCTGGTCGAGGTCATGAAGCAGAATGGTCGTGGCACCAAGGGCCACATCGGCTTTGCCGTCAACGACATTGATACGGCCGAGAAGTGGTTTGCCGAGCGCGGGCTCGAGGTCAACGAGGAGTCGCGCGCGCTGCTGCCCGACGGTAGCACCAAGCTCGTGTACTTTAAGCGCGAGTTCGCCGGCTTTGCCGTGCACCTGTGCCGCGAGTAGCGTACAAGCTGCTATAGCTAGCAAAAAGGGATAGGGCCGCATGGCCTTATCCCTTTATTTATGCCGAGGGGTTGACTTTTGCAACGGTCAAAAAACCGAAGTCTAATACTTTTCCGAGAAGTGAACGAGACAAATCGGATCCCCGAAGCATTGACACTTTAAGGGCGTCGTTTCCTGCGGTTTCGATACTAGAATCCTGCGATTTTGCCGACGAAAAATGTGGATGCTTCAGGGGTCCAAAAACAGACGTTCACTTCGCGGAAAAGTATTAGACCTCGATTCACGAGGGGGCTTCCTACCGCGGCAGGCGAATCGTAAAGCGGCTGCCGACCCCTTCGACCGAGGTCACACCGATGACGCCGCCGTGGCTGTCGACGATCCACTTGGCGATAGCGAGCCCCAGGCCCGAACCCTGTGCACCGGCATCGCGCGCGTTGTCGGCGCGGTAGAACCGCTCGAACGCGTGAGCTGCGGATTCCTGGTTCATGCCGATGCCCTCGTCTTCAACGGCTATGTCGACCGCGCCCGTGCCCGCTTCGGGTGTTATGCCAAATGTGACGGTTGTTCCCGCGTCCGAATACTTAGCGGCGTTTTGCACGATCACGCGCAGAGCCTGCTTCACGAGCGCGACATCGACGGACGCGTCGCAGCGCGGGTCGCTGGCAAACGCAGCGTCAAAAGCCAGCCGATATGTGTGCCCGGCATCAATCATCTGCGATTCCTCGCACACCTCGCCGACCAGTGCAGCCAGGTTGGTATTCACGCGCCGCAGCACGGTGCGGCCGGCATCTCCGCGTGCCAAAAACAGCAGTTGTTCCACGAGCTCCTGCATGTGCTCGCTTTCGGCCTTGAGCGAGGCGATGGACTCTGCCAGCACGGCCGGGTCGTCTTTGCCCCAGCGGTCGAGCATGTTTACGTAGCCCTGAATTACCGCGATGGGCGTGCGCAGCTCGTGACTCGCATCGTTGACAAAGCGCATCTGCTGCAGCTTGGCCTCTTGCATCTGGCGCAGCAGGCGGTTGAGTGCGACCTCGATGCTCGCCAGGTCGGCGTCGCCGGTGGTGACGCTCGGCGAGTCGACGCTTGCGCGCTCGATGGCCTGCTCCAGCGTTTCCATCTTGCCGCCGGAGAGCTGCATGCGGCCGAGCTCGTCCACGCGCAAGGCCAGGTCGTTGAGCGGCGCCATGGTGCGGCGCACGCGCCTCGCGCCGCCGAGCATGTTGAGCACGCTGATGACCTGCCAACCCACAACGACAAGGTAGAGAGGCCATAGCGTGACGAGGTCCTGCGCGAGGGGGAAGGTCTTGCTGGTGCGCGCAAGCTCGACGGTGTAGGTGAGCGTTGTCAGGTCCCAGCCGCGCGCGGGCGTCAGCGACATGCCGTGAACGGTGGCGCCGGGAATCCAGCCTGCGGTAAACGCGCTGTCGGGCAGCGTCTGGTTGTATCCATAGACGAGGATCGCCGCCGCAATCACCACCAGCAACAGATCGAGCCAGACGTAGCTCACCAAGCGGCGCCACATGTAGCTCCAGTTGATGGCGCGGGCGATGGAGGTGACGCGCTTGGTCTCGGCGTTACGCGCGACAGACATAGCCCACCCCGCGCACAGTTTGGATGATGCGGGCACCGCCGGCGTCTTCGATCTTGGCGCGCAGGTGCGCGATGTGTACGTCGACGTTGTTGGTGTCTCCTACGTATTCGTAGCCCAGTGCCTCGTGCGCGATGCGCTCGCGCGTGAGCACGGTGCCGGCATGTGCCATAAGCAGGGCGAGGACGTCGAACTCGCGGGCCGTGAGCGCGATGGGCGAGCCGCCGACCGTGACTTCGCGGCGGTCGGGGTCGAGCGCAACCGAGCCCACGGTGAGCGTGGCAGGGGAGGGTGAAGCGGAGGCCTGGGTCGAGTTGCTGGCCGGGGGAATCGCAACGGCGCTCTCGCCCGCGCCGCCCGCCATACCCGCCCTGACGCCGGCGTCGCCAACGCCCGAAGCCGCCCGCACGGCTTCCGAGCGCTTCAGCGCCACGCGGATCCGTGCGAACAGCTCCTCGATCGCAAACGGCTTGGTCAAGTAGTCGTCGGCGCCGGCATCGAGCCCGGCAACCTTGTCCATCACGGCATCGCGCGCGGTAACCATAATCACCGGCACATCCTTGTGCTTGCGGACACGCCGCAAGACCTCCATGCCGTTGAGCTGTGGCAACAGCACATCGAGCAGAATCAAATCGTAGTCGCGCTCCAGAGCCAGATCCACGGCGGTGCGGCCGTCGGCGGCGTGCTCCACCTGGTAGCCCTCGTGCTCCAGTTCGAGCGTCACAAAGCGGGCGATTTTCTCCTCGTCCTCTACGATCAGGATCCGTGCCATGCGTGCCCCCGTCTGCGATTACTTGTCGTCGTTGAGATTTTGCTTGATGTCGTCCGCGGCGTCGGCGGCGTGATTCATGAGGTTGTTGATGCTGCCGGGCACGTCGCCGTCGCTGTCGATGCGGTAGCGCATGCCAAAGAACAGGCCAATCAGCATCAGCCATATCGTGGCGCCCCAGGCAAACAGGGCGACGATTGGGATCAAGATGGGAATGTTGAGGATGATCGCATCGCGGCGCGTGGCGATAAACTTGGTGTCCAGGCTCAGGCGGAAGAGCTTTTTGAGGTACTCCCACACGCTGTCCATCTTCTTGGAGAAGTCGGTCTTTTTGCTCGACTTCTCGTAAGCGGCCCGTGCGGCGACCATCTCGGCCGAGGGCTCATCGGCCGGCGCGGACTCGGTGGCGGCGTGCGCCGACGTGGTCTGGGTCTTGCCCTGCGACTCGAGCCAAATGATGGCGTCCAGAACGTTGCCGTCGGCGGCGTCGAGCGCGGCCTTGGCATCGGTATAGCTCACGTTGCACTTGGTGCGGATGGTTTCAACTTTTTCGAGGTCGTCCATGACCTGTCCTTTCGTTCGATGGGCGCGACGCCGGGCTATCTGCCCGGGCGCGAGCGTTGCGTTCGGCGGCCTGCGTTGCGCGGTGCCGCCCCGCCCTTGGTCGAACTCTATAGTGCAGGTTATAGATTAAGCGATTCTTGAGCCAAGATTAATAGTGGATGAGTTTTTGGGTGGCGCGGAGGCGGGCGGGGGCAGAAAAGGCAGGTTTTGCGTGGCGTGAAGGAGGTGCAGTCTGATCTTTGGGACGGCTGACAGCGAGGTCTAATACTTTTCCGAGAAGTGAATGAGTGAAAACGGACCCCCGAAGCATCGACACTTTTCGGGTGCCGTTTCCTGCGGCTTTGATGCCAGAATCCTGCGTTTATGCCGTTGAAAAATGCGGATGCTCCAGGGGTCCAAAAACAGACGTTCACTTCGCGGAAAAGTATTAGACCTCGATAGCAGGGGATGGTGGGCCGATGACAAAGTGGTGGCAGAAAAGGGGTACGCAAAGCACGCCGGTCATAGGGAATCAAAATCACGTTGCAAAAGCATGAGAATATCCTACAATTGCAACATGAAGTACTTTAGCAACATAACGGCGATAAGCGAGCTTTCCGAGAGTGAGGGCGTGTTCACCACAGCCCAGGCGGCTCGTATGGACATCTCTCGAGATGCGCTGGCACACTCATGCCGCGTGGGGCGTCTTGAACGGATATGCCACGGCGCCTACCGGATGTCGGGCACGCAGCGCCGAGACACTGACGAGCTCAACGCTTTTTGGAAACTCACCAATCCCTCCCTTTGCGCGTGGGAGAGAAAACGCCAGTGGGATGGCATCGCCGTGAGCGGTACGACAGCGGCGAACCTACAGCAAATGGGCGATTTCTATCTGTCCCCCTACAGGATGACCGCGCCCATGCGCATCAATACGAGAAACGAATCCCTTTCTTTTGCAAAGCGCGAGATCGCTGAGCAGGACATCGTCTGGCTCGACGGCCTGCCGGTAACTAAACCCGAGCGCACGCTTGTTGATCTTTGCCTCGATTGCGAGGACCCCTCATTAATTATCGATGCCTATAACGACGCGCTTGGGCGAGGGCTCGAGATACAGCGGCTGAAAGATCTTGTAGAGGAGAACTCTAAAACCGCCAAACGACGCGAGTTGATGATGCCCTTGTTGACGGCGCTGAACGAGTAATGAAAAACGGAGGACATGGTGAAGTACAAAACACCTGCCGCACTGGAGATGGCTGTTAGGGATGCCGCAAGAGAATCGCCGATGGATACTAATCGGGCGATCGTCGGTTTCTACTTTCATCGCTTCCTATGTCGCGTTTTTTCAGAAGATGACGGCCGCTTTGTACTCAAGGGTGGCCAAAGCGTCCTGGCGCGAACACTCGATGCGCGTGTCACAAGAGATATTGACTTGGTTGCTCAAGAGGAGAGCCTCGAAGAGGCTGTTGCCGATCTGGCGCGGGCGGCTTCGATTGATCTGGAGGATTTCGTTTCGTTTGTCTTTGATCGTGCAGAGCAGATCAAAAAAGAAGATGAGTATCGGTGTGGTGCGAAGGTGTGGTTCACCCCCTTTATGGGAACCAAGAAGCTGCAGCCAATTTCAATTGACTTGGTAATTGATGAAGTGCGGGGACTTGAGCCTGAGGTTCTTGCGCCGATCGATCGTTTGAATATTGAGGGGCTCCCAGTCTGCGACTATCGAGTATGCCGAGTGGAGAGTGCCCTTGCAGATAAATTGCTCGCAATGGTAGAGATGCATGAGGGCCGTGCCTCTTCGCGAATCAAGGATATAGTCGACATCTTGGTGTACGCGAAAACTTGCTTCGTCGATGGGACTACGCTTGTCGAGAGGGTCGAGAAAGAAGCATCTGCCCGCAAGGTGGCAATGCCGGAAGAGTTCGTGGCGCCTCTCTGGTGGAAACAAAATGGTTCTGCGCAGTACATAAAGATGGCGAGGCAGGCGGGGGTACTTGATCTCGCGGGGAACATTGCTGGGGCAGAAGGGGTCGTCAATCGGTTGTATACACCGTGCTTTAATCATTCGGCGAATGTGCGCAAATGGAATCCTCAGACCACGGGATGGGAATAGGCTAGATAGTTAAGCCGGCGGCAGGATTAGTTCCTGCCGCCGGCTTAAGACGTTTCTACTGCCTATGTATGCGCTACTCACAGGCCTGGTCGACCACCTGAGTAACGGCCTTCTTTGCGGCTTCGAGGTTGCGCTGGGCTTGGGCGACAGCGGCCTCGGCTTGTTTCTTGGCCCTTACGACCTCGGCAAAGCGATTGATGGATTCGCTATACTCGCGCGTACGCGGGTCGAGTGCTGGTGGGACTTCGATCTCGAACAGATCGGTAGGGCGGATGGCGTGGCTGTACTGATTGTCGGACAATACCTGCAAAACTATGGACCCATGGCCGTCGGTGAGGTACGCCGCGACCATCTCTGCATACACCATGCGCTCCTCGTCGGTCATCGTTGGAATCGCCGGGCGAATGGCGGTGGTGTTGTGCGAGGCAACTAGATGCTGCTTTGCATCATCGATGCCGACCACAAGTAGGTTCGACGCGCCGTAACGACCGAGTATGCGCGGCATGACGATATCGCCGCAACGAAGCTCGTAACGAGCCAACACGTCTGGACTTACCTTTACAGGTTCGGAATCCAGCTCCGACGCGCCTTCCGCAACATCCTTGGGCAGCAAATAGCCGTTGCGGAAATCCTGAGATGAAATGCGGCGCACCTCGACAGCGTCGATGTCATCCGAGGTGGTGCTGTCTCGGGGCATAAACGGCACCACGCGCATAAAGCTGTCGCCGAGCGTTGCGCTGTAGTTTTGAGCTACGGAGATCAGGCCAACCCTGCCTTTGGAGAGCGCGGCGTGGTGTTGGAGTAGCTTGCGCGTTTCGAGCTCGACGGTTTCAATGGAAACCGTTTTGCGTGAGTCGCACTCGATGCCGCTCCAGTCAGGGGAGAAAGCCAAGGGAAGATTGGGGTAGCGAGCCCCGTCGGCAAACCGAAGGCGTGGCATGGGCGTGGCGGCATTGCGGAATGAAACGCTGCGATTTCCCGTCGACAATACAATAAGTGCGTACATGCCGTGCATCGGAGATTCGGCGAGCGGGTGATATAGGACGCTTTCGACGAGCCCCTCGCGCAACAGAATCGCGCGTGCCTGCTCGGCGTTGTCCAAAGACTCGAACGGCAGCAGTACGGCGGCTCGAGTACGACCGGAGAGGGCTAGTGCATACAGGCACCAGAGATAGGCCTCCCAATCGCAGAAGCCCAGGTAGCCAGGCTCCAGATCATTAATGAGCGCCTCACATGCGCTGTTGATTTCGCGAAAACGTTTGCGAACGCAAGCTGTGGCATCGATAAACACCGGCGCCGCGTTGTCATTGCCCGTGTTCTGCTTGCCGGGCTCAAGTTCGCAAATATTAGGTACGCCGTTGCCGTTCAGCCTGAAGCATTCACGAAGCGCCTCGCAGCCGATGGCGCCAGGTAGGCGAACGGTGAGTAGGCGGCTGCCTTGTTCTAGGTTAAGCGCGCGCGAGAGGGCGGCGGCGGTGAGACGTGGCAATGATGTTGTTTCACGCATGTATAGAGCCCTTTCTTCTTGGTGGGCTATATAATAGCAGAAAAATTTAAAAATTTCTAATGACGAGAACAGCCTACTGTGCTATCCTCGAAGCAATCCAAAACCAACTCAATACCAACTGCTTGATGCAATCGCTACACAGCCTTTAGGCAAACCGCGCTATCAAGCAGGGTGATTTCACTAACGAAGCTGCAGGTTAGGTCGATTGTCATCATCCATACCTCAGAGCATTCTAAAACTTAGAACAGACTTACACCAAACACCCGAAACCGGATAGAAAGAAACATTCATGAAGAAACGGGACAACATCTACGAGGCATTCCTCAGTGCGATCGACGAGGATCTCCGCGACATGTGCGAAATGAACGGAAAGGTAGAACGGTCTCTTCCGTGTCCGTACTGCGGCGAGAAGAACGTCGAGCGCCTGGCCAAATCGCTCGTTGGCGTGCTGGAAGAGCGCTCGCCCGATATTCCCGGGCTGGTGCCCGAGCAGTATCGAGCCGATGTACACGAGGCCCGCGAACTTTTGACTGCCGCGACACTCGCTTTGCTGCCACTGCATTTTCCCCCGCGCGATAGCCGCATAGGCAGTGTAGCGACTGTGGTGAGTATGTTTAGGCACGGGCGTACTGCGGGCTTTAAATCGGCTGGTGTTCTCTTGTTCGAGGAAGTTGCGACAGGGATGAAGTACAGCACCAAGCAGGGTGCCTATATCCCGTCCTCCTTCGTGCGCCATACCGATGGCAGAAAGCCATGCGACCGGCTGCACCGCGATGGATCGCGTGGCTTTACGGCGGATGAAGATGATGCCGTCATGTTTTATAAGCGCTACCTCAAGGTGCAGCGACGCGTGTTCGATACGAGTCCGCGTTTCAACTTTGAGTTATGCGTCAAACGCCCGTTTGAGGCACTTTTGGACGAACGACACACTTTTTATTACATGGAGGAAAAGATGGAAATCGATTTGACCAACAAAGTACACGGACTCGAAAATCGCTATCTCCTCAATATCAAGCATCATAAAGATTACGACCTGCTTGACAAGCTGATGATCCATGCACTGCTTGCGTACCTGGGCGACACAACGGTCTCAACTGCTGCTCGCGAGAGTTATCTGGCGCAGGCCGAGCGCCTGATCGGTCACGCGACCAAGTCGCCGCACTCGGCACAGCTCAATGAGGACGACGGCGACGATCGCATTGCTTAACAACCACTAACGCCACGGACAAGAAAGGGGTCACGCCATGCCAGTCATCAAGATGTACGGCTACGAGGCCGCGCAGCAAACGGAGTATCAGACCAAGAAGTGGGCGACTAAGGAGGAGATGCGGGCGCTGTCGTCCGGCGATGAGCAGCGCGACGTGATCCTGGCGCAGGGTGCCACGGTGGCGTTCTACGAGGACGACAAGCATTGGGAGACGAGTGTGTCCAACAATGTTTTTGCCTTTGGAGGTACCGGCAGCGGCAAAACGGCGAGTTTCATTTTGCCCAACCTGCTCAATCACCACGAATGCTGTTATGTGGTCACAGACACCAAGGGTGAGCTGCTGCGCCGTACGGGGAAAGGCTTTGAAGAGGACGGCTACGAGGTAACGGTTCTCGATACTGTTAATCCCGAGCAGTCGGCCGGATACGACCCTCTGCGTTACGTGATGGATGTCGAGGATATCCCCACCACAGTGGCGGCAATCATGGAGGGGGTCGATCCTGACGGCCGTAGCCTTAGGTATGATCCGTTCTGGAATAACGCGAGCGACCTGCTGCTTCGAGCGATTGTTGGAATCCTGTTCCTCCTGGAGACCCTTGCCGGCACCCTTACGCCGGGTGAGGACCCCAATGCCCCGCGCCGCTACCTTAAGATGAACAACGTCTTTAAACTGGCTGCGCTCATCAAGGTTACGGGAGATGGTGAGGGGCGATTCCCGTTGGACTACCTTGTAGAAGAGGTGGAGTCCAGGGAGTTTCTCGATAAGTTTGGTGCGGAGAACGCTGATCTGTATGGCGTTGAGCAGTATCGCGATTTTCGAGGTGCGGCAGATAGGACGCTTAAGAGTATTCTGATCACGCTCAATGCAACTATCTCGCGGCTTAAGACGCCTCAGCTCATGCGCGTTTTTGAGAATGACGAGATGCGTCTTGATCGTATTGACGAGGGCAAGCGCATGATCGATCTTAAGGTGAGCGACAACGATTCGGCTAATGCATGGCTTGCGAACGTTGCCCTTAAGCAGCTGTTTAACCTTGCCCAGCGCCGTGCCGATGCCAGCCCCAGCGGCCATTTGCAGCGTCGCGTGCAGTTTGTGCTCGATGAGTTTCCCAATGTGGGCCGCATCCCCGATTTTGAGCGCAGCATTGCGACTGTGCGCAGTCGCGGCATTAGCTTTTTGATGTGTGCGCAATCGCTGAGCCAGCTCGATGTCGTGTACGGCAAATCCACGGCGCTTACCATCCTCGATAACTGCGATAGTTTGGTCTATATGGGCGGCGGCAGCAACATCGCGACGCAGAACTACATAAGCGAACTGTGTGGCGAGTCGGTTTTGGGCACCAAGTACGTGGGCGCCGAGCGCACTGCCGTAGATGTGCGCGGTTGCGTGATGACCCCAGGCGAGGTTGGGCTTATGCCCCGCACCGATTGCCTGGTCAAGGTGACCGGCATGCGTCCCTTCCGCGCCAAGAAGTACTTTTGCGCCGATCATCCCAATGCTGCCAAGTGGCTGAGGGATTAGCCCTTGCAGCTTTGTGTACCCCATCTTGCATGTTTTGTCGCACGGCTTCCGTTAGTCGTAAGCCGTGCGGTCCAGTTTTTGCCTCCTTACCGATTCCGTTTAGAAGGGAATTGCCATGCCCGTTATGTATCGTGAGCCCAGCATCATAAAGAAGTCCAAGGACGGCCGTGTTGCCGCTGTCGATATGGCAAGCGAACTGCTCAACAGCCGTGTGCTGCTGCTGGAGGGCGAGGTCAACGATGCGACCTGCAACGGCCTTATTAAGTCCATGCTGGTGCTGGAGCATCAAAGTGCGACCGAGCCCATCACCCTCATCATCAACAGCCCGGGCGGCAGCGTCACGGCGGGGCTGGCGCTCATCGACACCATGCAGTCGCTCGATTGCCCCGTGATCACGGTGGGCGAGGGCGTCGTGGCCTCGATGGCCGCGGTGATCTTGGCCTGCGGCGACCACCGTCAGGTGTACCGCCACACGCAGGTGCTCATCCACCAACTGATGGGCGGCATGGGCATGGCGCAGCAGACCGATATCGAGATCGTGGCCCAGCATACAGCGGCCATGCGCGCCGAGCTGGACGAGCTGCTGGCCGAGCATGGCAACCTGAGCGCCCAGGAGTTCCACGAGCTCACCGAGCGCGACTGCTGGTGCAACGCCAGGCGCGCTCTGGAGCTGGGCCTGGTGGACGAGGTGATTGCGCCCAGCAAGAAGGCGCTCTAGCGGGGCGCATGCCTTACAAGTACGTTGTGCAGGGCGAACAAGTGCGTAAATTCACAGCCAGAAAGAGGTTGAACATGAACAGGATTTGGGACGTCGATGGCATTGAGTGGGAAGACCTGCCCACCGTGAGCGACCTGCTGTGCGCTGCGGACACAAAGATCCTGGCGCGTGAGGTTGCCCTTCGATACGGCGGCAAGCCGGACGGCCGCGGCCGTGGCGATAGCGAACGCAGCCTAAAGCGCGCCCGCCGCAAGGTCAAAAAGCTGCGGAAGATAGATCCCGAGCCCAGCGACAAGATCAGCCTGTTGCCCAAGCATGTCATCAATCGTCGCGATGCGGGCCACGGTTTTGGCTATTACGACGTGGAGCCGTGCATCTTTATGCGCGACGGCGTGCAAAGGCTGGGGGAGGACGCACTCGCCAATGTGCTTCCGTGGGAATTGATCCTGATGGATGATGAGTCCGCGAGCGAAATGCTGGGCTTTCGCGTATGGCTCGAAGGCGAGTGGGATCTATGCGAACGTTATCGCTTTTTGGCCGTGGTGTGTGTTCGCATGCTGAACAACATCCGGGCGCAAAAGGAGCTGCGCAAGTTCCTCGAGCAGGGCGATGCGGCCTGCGATATGGACGAGGACGATGTAGTTGAGGACATTCGCCGCGACGTGCTGTATCCCGAGGAAGTAATTAACGCCAAACTCGGCGGCTATTGGGACGCGAGTTTGGGACTCAACCTGCCCTGGAAGGACGAGCA
The DNA here is from genome assembly GCA_947002045.1 of uncultured Collinsella sp. Taxonomy (GTDB): domain Bacteria; phylum Actinomycetota; class Coriobacteriia; order Coriobacteriales; family Coriobacteriaceae; genus Collinsella. The sequence continues at coordinate 23,742 of CAMQJB010000011.1, read as the reverse complement.
TCGGCAGACTTGCACGCGGATTGACAGGGCTATCGATGACCTGTTTGCCGAGGAAACGAAGCGCTGCGCTGCGGAGCTTGGGAAGAAGCTCGAGCGCGGGTATGAGGAGCGCGGGGAGTTACTGAACGGGATGTCCTTGTGAACGGTTGCCGACGGTCCGATAAAAATCTGTCCGGACGAAATGATAGAACGATAGCGTAAATAACATCTGCACTTTAAGGAGTTAACAATGGGAATCGCCTATAAGGAACTGTTTCGTGTAAACCGTCCTATCTGTGGGTCTGGACCAGGAGGTTTCTTCATTAAAAGATTCAAGGAAGGCGGCTACAGTGAGGCTGAATTGCTCGATTTAATTTCGGGAGTGGACTTTTCTCTTGGTGAAGTGGATGAGGACATTAGCCTGAAAAAGAAATGCGAAATAGTCGAACAGGCGGTGAGTGGGGTGCATTATACGAGTTGGGCCCCCAGCGTGATCAGCATGATCATCTCACTTACGGTCGGAGGGTGTCTGTCTGCATGGGCGGGCAACAATTCAATCGCTGCCGGGGTTTTCGTGACGCCATGCCTGATTGCCTTGGGAATATATGCATGGTTTCGTTTATGCTTTGAGCGAAATCAAACGGTACTGTTGGGTGCGCTGAACCACATAAAGACACTTCAGCCGTAGTTGCATGAAATCGCCGATCGCCTGCCGTGGGCCCTCGGGACCGCCCTCGCGGCGCCCTTCCCGCTCTTTCCGGACATGGCGTCCTCCGATCTCCCGGGGCCGGCCGACCCGGCCCTCAGGGTATCGGATTCCCAAATTCATCCGTACATGTACGGATGAATTTGGGAGGTGTTCGGATGAAGTTGATATTCAAGGGGTGCGGCAGTTGGCAGGAATCTCAAGCGCCCAACCGCCAATCTCCACATTTCTTTGCTAAACTAGCTTTGCGCGGGAAACCGTGCATAGTTCGGGAGCATGTCCCCCAACTGGATCTAGGTTCGGATGCCGTTGCCCGGACTATTGGTGAAGGTTGGGGGACTTCCTACTTTCCATAGCGCAAGAAGTCGTAGATGCGGACGCACTTCCGATAATGCGAATCTTTCAACAGAGCCCTCTTCTTGGCAGGGTCGTTTCCCACGTCAGCCAGTGCCCGCTTCAGCAACGCTTCCAAGTCGTCGACGTCCATCTCTTCCTCTGAAAGGCACGGGATGAACGCGAACGGGCTCTTTGGCGCGCATGCATTCGCAAGGCCCTTTATGCTCAGCGACCCTTCGAATCTGCGACGAGTCGCAGGCATCGATTTGCGGAACGTTTCGCTTCGATAGCTATCAATCGAGGTGAGCGTTGGGAGATAAGTCGCTATGTCCTTACCGACCTCTCCACCGAGTCCGCGCGTGTACTTGAAGACAGGCATGTTGTTGGGCCGTTGGCGCACGTACATGTTGAGGTAGTTCTCGACGATGAACTTTGGGTCATAGCGAAGGTTATCGAGCACGATGTCCTCGAAGATATCTTCAGGTGAAATCGGCTTTCCGATGCTACTTGGTGACACCGACAGGCCGATGACGATCTTCTGGTCCGGGTCAAGGTCGTTGAGGACATTGTCTATCCCTGAGACGATGATGTCGGAACTCGGGTCGATATGCTCCGCAAGCCTGAACACGCTGCCCCTCAACTCGCGGATAAATCGCGTGCTATACATTTTCCGGAAGCTGCGCATCGCATCGTAGATCGACTCGAAGTCATCCGTGGTGATCTTCGTCATCGAAAGCGTACGGCCACCGAAACTCATAGCAATCTCGCCAACAGAGGTGTCGGTTGCGTGCTGAACGAAGATGAGCCGCTTGCCCAGCCGTTTGAGCTTGTCATCTGGTAGGCATTCGCAGATGTCACCCAGTATCGACCTGATGTTCTCGTCTTGAATCGAATAACCGAGGAAGATGACGGGATACTCGACGAAGAGGGTGAGCAGCTTCGCCGAGAGATACTTCCTCTTCTGCGCGAACTCCGCATAGTCAGCGCTGGTCAGGACGATGCTTCCCGCCCTCGAGACTGAGCCATGGATCTTGTATATCTCCTGAGAGAAAGCCTGGTCAGAGAACAGGAGGTCGCTTTCTCCGACGTAGGTCGTGAAACCAGGGAATAGGGTCTCACACATACAGTCATAATTCGTGGTGATGATGCCGGCAACTTTTTCCCTGCCCGCCTTCGCCAGCTTCTCAGTTTCGGCGCTCTCGACGAGACGAGCTCTCGCGATCTTATCTGCGACGTAGATCTTCATGGGCGAAGCGTCCCCGGTAAGCTCGTCACTGTGATCTTCGCGGAAGGCAGCGAATTCATCCGATGCAAAGAGCTCGTGGTTTACTTCGCTTTCCATGAGCGTGGCAACGTACGGCAGTTCGGACTCGACCTCGCCGTTCTGGACAGCAATCTTCGCCTGGCTCTTGAAGCGCGCGAAGGCATATGGGTCGTCAAGCACCTCGGCGCAGATATCCGAAAGCAGCCCCTCCCATCCCGGCGTGCCGCAGTAACGACGGGAGAGGCCAGAGCCGATGAAGAGAAACGGATAACGCCCGGCATCATCAACAGCTTTGTGGATTATCGATTTGATTCTCTCGTCCATAATCTTTCCTCCTGTACCAATCGACATGCTCGTGAAATGTTATCCCACCAACTTCGGCGAGTGCGGGCTGAAAGCATCGTTGCCGTTCTGCCCGTCGACCAATCCGCACGCGAGACTCAGCGGCACAACTGCAGCGTTCTCGACCTCCACGCTAAGCACGTAGTGGAAGTCCGCCCCCTGGCTCCCACGATTCCGCTCGTAACCAATGGCGGCCAGCCGGTCGGCTAGTTCGTCTCTCGAAACCAGCTCGTTAGCCTTCACCTTGCAAAGCATGGGTTCAAGTTCGTAAGTGTTTGTCTCGCTGATTGCGTTCCTGTAGAAGCGGAAATGGGTCGTACGAAAGAGATCTTTATGATGGGAGTACACGTGCCCGTCCTTAATGGCGTAGAAGTAGAAAAGGAACTCACCGCCCTCGTTTAGCCTGCCGCTACTTTCAAGGAAGCGGTAAATTTGTGGCGCTACAACGGAGAGCCGATTACGCTTCCGAAGCGATTTGCCCCACGAGCTGAGTTTATTGAATACCACAACGATATGATATTTAAAGGGTAATTGGACTATCTCCCGACCAAACGAGGATTCGGATTGGCTTGCTGAAATGTGGCAGTGCCCTGTTCTAAGCAACGTATTTGCGATAGAGTCGCGCGGGAACGGTGCTCGGGGCCGTTGCACCAGTAGCAAATTACTTATATCGAGCGATGTGATGCTGCGATTTCGGAAATGCTTGCCTGGTTGTGGCGCCGACTTCGAAAAGCTGGTTTTTATTTCCATTACAGCTGAAACAGGCCGTCAAAATTCATGGAAGATCTTTTCGATAGTAATGGATGAACTGAGGAGGTTTGTCTGGAGGGTGGATCGAGGTTCAAGATTGTTGCGCTCTGAAACGTTTCAGCTGAGGTCGGAGAGCGATCGCATGAGTCGATTTATATTTCGGCAGCGTTGCATCCATAGAAGAGAGAGGGATGCGTATTCGTTTGGCAGCGAGGGCGTGAGTGGGCGGGAACTTCGTGGCGTACAGCAATAAGGCTATACCTAAAAGCCTTTGTGTTGAACGGGTTTTCGCGGGAGCGGAGGGTGCGTGCCGCGAGGGACGGTCCGCGGCACGACCGACCCGGCGCGGCATCCGGAGCGGACGCGGATGCGGCGCGGACGGCCTCTGACGGGCGAGCATGCGACAGTGGTTGCCCTGCTGGGCGGCAATAAGCTCGAATCGAGCACGAGCGATTCTTGTCCGGGCGAAGCGTTACAACTGGATTTGTTCTGTTGCCGACTGATCTTGAAGCATGTTGGAAGAAACGAAATTATAATTATTTATTTGTCTGTATCTATCGAAATGGAGACCGAGCGCGTGGAAAACGAGAGGAACATAACGGCAGTTGACCTTTTCGCCGGCTGCGGCGGAATGTCCCTCGGCTTCGAAAAGGCTGGCGTCAATGTTGTGGCTGCCTACGACAATTGGGACGCTGCCATTGATGTCTATCGCGCTAACTTCCAGCATCCTGTTTTCAAAAGGGATCTCTCCGACGTTTCCGTATCCGAGGAAGTTGCCGGCTTCGCTCCGGATATCATCATCGGCGGGCCTCCTTGTCAGGATTTCTCGCAGGCCGGCAAGAGATCCGAGGATGGTGGGCGCGCAATCCTCTCTGTTAGATATGCCGAGATCATCGCGAGGTGCAAGCCTCGCTTCATCGTTATGGAGAACGTCCCACGCGTTCGAACGAGCAAATCCATGGAAGCGATTCGGGCCACCCTCAAAGCGCAGGGTTATGGCTTGAGTGGGCGAGTGATGGATGCAAGCCTGTGCGGGGTCCCCCAAGCTCGCAAGAGATACTTCTTGATCGGATGCCTTGGGGCGCCCGACGGGTTCCTCGACCCATATCTTGAGAAGGGCCTTTCTGACCATCAGATGACAATTCGTGAGTATCTCGGTAACGAGCTTGGAATTGATTACTACTTCAGAATTCCGCGAAGCTACACGAGGCGGGCCATCTTCAGCATCGACGAGCCCTCGGTCACTATTCGTGGTGTGGACAGGCCGATACCGCCGAACTACAAGCTTCACCCCAACGACGCGGCGGACCTCAGTCAAGCCCGGTGCTTGACTCCAAAGGAACGCAGTAGGATCCAGACTTTCCCGGAGTCTTTCAAGTTCTTTGGGAGTAAGACGGATATCAACCAGATGGTGGGCAACGCCGTACCGGTAAACCTTGCCACCTACGTTGCACGAGCGCTACTAGAGTACAGGAGGGATGTGAGCGATGGACTGCGTTGATCTTTTCTCGGGATGCGGCGGTATGTCGCTCGGATTCCAGAATGCGGGCTTCAACATAAAGGCGGCGTTTGATAACTGGCAGGCGGCTGTCGACATCTATTCGGCAAACTTCGACCACCCGGCATTCAAATACGATCTTTACGATGCGGAAGCGGTCCCGAAAATTGAAGAGTATTCGCCGTCGATGATAATCGGTGGCCCCCCTTGCCAGGACTTCTCCATTGCGGGCGCCAGACAGCGCGGCAAAAGGGCCAATCTCACCATCCGATATGCTGAGATAGTTCGGGACGTCAGACCCGAGTGGTTCGTCATGGAGAATGTTTACAATATCGAGCGGATGGACGTCCTGCCCGAGGCGCTGGAAATATTCCGCAATGCTGGATACGGTCTCACGAGGCGCGTCCTCAACGCCAGTCTATGTGGTGTGCCTCAGATTCGCAGGCGCTTTATCCTTGTCGGTCATCTTGGTGATAAAGATGACTTTCTCGGCGAACTCTTGGATTCAAGGCTGAGCGACAAGCAGATGACCGTCAGGGATTACCTTGGCGATTCGCTCGGCACGCAATACTTCTACATGCATCCACGCAACTTCCAGCGTAGGGGCGTCTTCACGATTGACGAGCCAGCGGTAACGGTACGAGGCACCAACCGTCCGATACCGCCAGCATATAAGAGGCATCATGCCGACAAGGCTGATATTTCTGAAGGTGTGAGAGCCTTAACATACAAGGAGCGCAGCTATCTGCAAACCTTCCCCGAAGAGTTTGAGTTTGTCGGGTCCAAGACAGACATTGAGCAGGCGATTGGCAATGCCGTGCCAGTTAAGCTTGCTGAGTACGTTGCTAGATGCATAGCTGACTATGCAGCAGATTAATTGTGGTGGTTGCCATGTCCTTTGTCGATGAATGGAATTTGAGCTATCCCATTCCGAATTCTATATATAGCGAGAATACGCTATCCGTTCGCGGGAGAACAGTTGGACAAGGTGGTGCTGGACAGTACGAACTCAAAGGTTCAGGCTCTCTTGCAAACGGGGATACGCTGACTGCAGTTGACATTATCGGACACGCAATCATCTTGGAAGTAGTCGTACCCTCTACTGGGCAAGTTGTCTCCCTTGGCACGCGTTATCCCGTTGCAAAAAAAGGCGGAAAAGTACGTGTGCAAATACAAGGAGACGGGGCAAAGCGTCCAAATGTCGGCAACTTGTTTGCCGCACTGCTGTTGTTGCCAGTGACGGGCAAAGTAAACGATTCATCGCCGTTGCAAGAGGACGGTTTTGCGGAAAGGACATTCTGGATGGATGCAGCCGAAGTAAAGCCTGTGGGCGTCTCCGAAGATGCATATATCTTGGAGCTAACGAAACTCTTCTTCGCCACTGGAAGCAGATACAAAGACGGGCAGTTTTCGGGTGCGATAGATTACGACTACAAGTCGAGAATTGACGATCTTATTGCCCTTTGCAATCGCGGATGCAAGATGAGGGCTGGTAGCCTGACCACGGCATTCAAGTATTTCGCTGACGTTTACGCAGGGAAACTTGAGTTTGATTACAGCGTGGCTGAGTTCATGCGAAACCTCATAGCGAGCCAATTGATTGCCGAAGAGGGCATCGACTACGAACAAGGCGATGACGTGCTGCCCGCAATGCATCAACTAATCGACCTTGCTGCAAAGAATTCATCGAAAGCATCAAGCAGAGAGAAGAGGACTTTTCAGCTAAACAACCTTCCAGCTGAATTTAAAACCGACTTCTCCAGGCGCTACATCACGTCACTACTGGCAAAGCCCTTTGTCATCCTTGCTGGCAACAGCGGAACAGGCAAGACGCGGATTTCCAAGCGTTTTGCAAAGTACCTTGAGGTCTTGGATGAAGACGGGGAGCCAAACTGGTTGCTCGTCCCGGTCGGTGCCGACTGGACCGACAACACCAAGGTGCTGGGCTTCTTCAACCCGATTGCAGACGGCGGCAAAGGCGCGTACGAAGAGACCGGCATACTGAGACTCATCGAACGGGCCAACGCTAACCCCGAGGTTCCGTATTTCCTCATCCTCGACGAGATGAACCTGAGCCATGTCGAGCGGTATTTCTCAGACTTCCTCAGCCACATGGAGACCATCGGCGAGGATAACCTCATCGTGCTTGATGGGTACGGCGATGGCGGTGCTGACAGGCTGCCCTATCCGCAGAACCTGTTCGTTGTCGGCACCGTGAACATCGATGAGACCACTTACATGTTTAGCCCCAAGGTGCTCGACAGGGCAAACGTCATAGAGTTCAAGCCGTCGAAGGCCGAAGTCCTCGCAGGGTTCAAAGCCATCGAGGATGCGCCGGACGTTGCCGTCGCAGCTTCCGGCGTCCCCCAGGCTTTTCTGCGTCTCGCCAAGGACATATGGGAGGGAGCCAATTACATCAGCGAAGATGATGCTAACGCCATCTTCGAGAAGTTCGGCAAGCTGTATGAAGAGCTGGAGAAATGCGGCTATGAGTTTGCCTTCCGCACCGTGCGCGAAGTGCGAATGTACGTTAATGCCGCGCACGAGCTTGACGGCGAGAACTACGAACTCGAGCGTTCTGTCGATGAGCAGATTGTCCAGAAGGTGCTGCCGAAGCTCCATGGTAACAAGCGTGAGATCGGCAATCTGCTTAAAAGCCTGAAAGACATATGCGATGGCGAGCTGAGCTCCGTTAAGATAAGCCAGATGGCAGCGAAACTCGATAACGTGCAGTATGCGAGCTTTATCTAGCCTATGGACGGCAGCATCGGCGCAATCCGCTTTGCAGCGGATGGAAGAACAATAGCCAGGCTCTACCAGAGCGGTGCGCATGACCGAGTCGATTGGGACGAGGAACAGCAGACCGGGCTAACCGGGCTGACGTGTTTCGGTCTCAAGCCGGAAGCATCCCAGAATGGCGCTGGTTCAACACCAGCCTTCGCCGTCAAGGACGGTCTTGACGGGAGTCCCACGCTTCGAATCAACGAAACCACATGTTATGTGCTCGAATACGAGCGGACCCCTGATGGTGGCCTGCATCCTCGCGCCTCGTTCCAAAACGAAGGCAAGAATATCAGGTGCGACAGAAACGGCAATAGTGTCACCTTCCAGTTCGTGAACTATCTCGGGCGTTCGAGGATTCGATTCGGCGAGGAAGCTGATGCGCCGATGCTACAGTTCGAAGTCGTCCCGCTCAAGATTGGCTATGAAGACGATTACATCGAGCTCACCGAGGAGCTTGCCGCAAGGTGCGCTGCGCTGCTCCTTGACTACTCGGGCTCCACGTCGAACGTTTACAAGCAAGCCGACGAGAATCGCGAGACGCTGCTTGAGCAGTTCGTCTTCCTGCGGCAGTTCTGCTACGAACCGAACCTCCAAGCCCTCTTCGAGGCGATAAAGAGGAACCCTGATAGGACGCTGGATCACGAGGACGAGCTGCGGTCGGTTGGGGCTGGCATGCCGTCCCGGAGGTTTTATACGAACCCCTTCTCGAACAGCCGGATGTGGACGCGCTTGAACTGCGGCGGCGATGCGGGAGGCGTCTACCTCCCCCAGATGGTCAGCGTCACGCGCAAGTACGACCTGCTCGACACGCCCGCCAATCGGTTTGTGAAATTTGCCCTGCATGAGATTGACCGGATCTGCACCTCTCTGATGACTGTCCTGGATGCCGAGAAGGGCGATACTCGGCAGACGGAGTGTTATCGCGAAGCCGCCGCGCTGCACGCCATGCTGGATACGATACTCAGCGACGCCTTCTTCGACGATGTCGGCACCCTGCAGATGATGCCTCAGAACAACCAGGTGTTGCAGAAGCGCGAGGGATACTCGCAGATCTTCTTCGCATATTCCATGCTCGATATGGCGCTGCAGCTCGACTGGAAGGGCAAGGATGACATCTACGAGGGCGAATCGAAGAATGTGGCCCTCCTCTACGAGTACTGGATCTTCTTTGAGCTGTACGACATCGTAAGGGGGATCGAGGGGTGCGAGCCGATAAGCACCGATGACCACCCATTTATCGGGACGAATCCCGACGGTGGGCTGTCAATATCCCTCAAGCAGGGCGTACGCTCCTGCCAGTCATTCCAGATTGCGCAGTGCGGCGCGAAGGTAAACCTCTACTACAACCGCACCTTCTCGCCCCGTGACTTTCATGCCACTCGTTACGAGGGTTCGTACTCGAGACCGTTCAGACCCGACTACACGCTCGCGATATTCCCGGATGCTTATACAAACGAGCGAGCCGCAGTGCAAGATGGAGCTGTTGCATTCGTCCACTTCGACGCCAAGTACCGCATCACCGACTTGACGGGGCTTGTCGGCAAGGATGTGGGCACCGAGGAGGCAGAGCGCGAGGAACTTAACGAGGAGAAGGCGGCCTCCACCACGAACACCTACAAGCGCGGTGACCTGCTGAAGATGCACACGTACAACGACGCGATACGGCGCACGGTTGGCAGCTACGTGCTTTATCCGGGGTCGGGCGAAACGGGCGAGAAGGGCCAATTCCGGCTCTTCGAGGAGATTTTGCCGGGTGTCGGCGCTTTCGCCATGAAGCCGAGCATCAGCAGGACGGCAGAGAATGCGTTGCGCGATTTCATAGAGAAGGTCATCGGCGAGAACACGGCAAGCAATACGCGGCTGAACCGGCTGAGCTACTTCACCGAAATGGTTGTGGCTGAGCCTCCAAGCGCGGGCAAGACGGATAGCGACTCCTACGGGCATGGTGGCGAATCGTTCGTGATTGGCTACATTCGAGGGGACTCTCCCGATGACTACTATCACTTTCTCGAAAGCAGCGGCAGGCTCCGCAAGGGCGGGCGCTTTCTCTTCTACTTCTATGCCATTAAGGACGGGCATGTCTACTCGCACCATAAGGATCTCTTCCGCACGTCGTGGTTCCGCTTCTATCGGAACGCCATAAGCCAGACGAACACCTACGAGATCGAGCCTGTGGCGTGTCGCATAACCTCGAATGAGCTGGTTTCGAGGGACGAGCTGGCCGACCGCCTGGCCGACCTTGGCTACGTGCGGGATCGTGGGAATCAGGGTGCCGACTTCTACTATGTCCTGTCCGTGCGGGTGGAAGATGACGCGGCAGAACCCTTAAGCCTGGGGCGCAGGGCGGTGGATGAACAGAACGGCAACGATGCGTTCAGCCCCCACTCGCCAAAGATTGTTGGGTGATCATCTGGTCATTTTCAGAGTAGCGGTAACACCTACGGGCGCGCGAGGGGCAACGCATGAGGCCAATCGTCTACAACGGGGTTGACCTGTCGGGCGTGTGCTCTGCCGAGGTCATCGAGAAAGTTGCCCTGCCCGTGGAGGCGGAGACCCTGGCGGTGCCGAGGCGTGCCGGCGCACTGCTGGTGGCGGGGCGGCTGTCCCCCAGGCTAGTGCGGGCGCGGCTGTTCATGGACACCCGCCCGCGCCTTCAGGACGATGTTCGGCGACAGGGACGACGCAGCGGCGCTGCCACGTCGCGCAGGTAGCGGAGGAGGGTTGCTCCCAATGGCCCGCGGCGTCCGCGCCCCGGTGCCACCCCGTGACCGGCGGCTTCGCTCGAAGCCGCTACATCAGGCTCGTTCCCGCTTTTCCGGGTCATATCCCTTCGTATACACGGTAAAGCTAAGGCTATCTATCGTGCCGGTGCTGTAGACGCATGCGTCGGGCGCGCTCCGTGTGCCTTGGGCGGTCGGGTCGGTCGAGACACAATCGTCCCTATCTATTCCAAGCAATGGAATGGGCTTTGCCACCTGGTCGGCGCTATTAATTTGCGCAATGATCTCCAACAACTCGTATAACTTGATAAGCCATGAGCTGTATGGGTGCTCGCCGGGTCCCTTGTGCTTCAGCGTGCACTTTGATTACGGGCTTTCGGCGAGCTGGCTCAAGCGTTCAAAAAGCGCCGGGTACTCGGCTTCGGGAAACTCGACTTGTACATACTGTATGCCATTGAGGATGAATCCGTACCACAGTACGGGGTATGGAAAACCGTTCCTATCTGGTCGCCTGATTTTTGTCCTGCAATTGGGCTGGTTGACGATAGACAGCCATGCCGCATAGAGCTCGTCGGAAATTAGGTCGCTCGCTTGGTATGTTGGGCCAAGACCATCGAGAACAAAATTGCCAAGGCTGTCAAAATAGTGGGCACAATCCGTTAAACCCTTTTCGTATGCCGTGTCGGCTTTTCTCCGTATATTGAGTGCGACGTCGCGGGGTGATTTGCGACCAAGATGTTTTTTGGCGTTGTGCCGCGGGTTGCAATAGAGCTTGGTCGCCGCGTTATATCGATCGCAGTACTTGCTGTTAGGGCCGGTCGGAAAAAAGAGCGAACCACAGGTTTGGCATGTTATCGGCATAATGCCGCACAGCAGCAGCTCGTGGAGGATGCGGGCATAAAGGCTTGCAAAGGAACATTCCTCTTCGGTGAAGTAAAGCTCTCCTGCCTTTGCAATAACAGCTTGAAGCCTTACGAGCCTATTGAGGTTTTCCTGGTCGTTAAGCTCTGCATACGTATGGAAGTCTCCATTTGCGTAGATTTGGTTCTCGCGCATAGCCTCGAGATAGTTCTTGCGAAACGCCTGCATAAAGGGGGCGCTATTCATGCGTTTTATATCGCTCAAATGTTCTTCGAGCTTTTGAGCCGTTTCGTTTCCGGGCAAGTGCTTTTTGGCTGCGTATGCAAAAGCGTCGCCAAAGCGGATGATTGCCGGCAGCTGATTATCGAATAATCGAAATTGTCGCGGGTCGCTTGTTTTGATGGCGGCTGGGAAAAACTCTTCGTTTTGCGCGAGCAGGCTAGGTGCCTCGGTGTTTTTAAGCAGCGGGGCAAGCTCCAGACATTCCTGATAAAAAACAATGAGAAGCGCTCGAAAGAGATCGGTATTGGTGCAAACGCAAGCTGTTTCTATCTGCGAGTTGACCTTTGGATAGTTGTCTCTTGGATTGTCGCGTTTATACGGCACCGGTTCTGTTAGCCCGGTCTTGCCGTTGGTAGTTGTAATGTCCATGTCGTTCGACACGAGCTTGAGATAGGAGCTGAAGAGGGACGCCATTTCTTGCTTATTGAGTTGGGCCGATGTCGTGATCACCGCGCGGTACAGGCGGTTGATTTCGTTGCACTCAATAGCGTTGTTGTTCATCCAGCAGCTGTAATAGCGATAGTCGGGAATCGCTGTGATGTTCATGACACACTGCCTGCAGACATTTTCAAGGAGATACCTGGCCATGCCAGATATCTCTCCGTGTGCATGGCGCGTAATGGCTTTATCGAATATCGGAGCAAAGAAATCGAGGTCGCGTTCCTTTTGTTTTTGAAGGTTGACTTCGATTTCGGCTTCGTTCAATTCTGCTTGCGCGGACTCTTGGTCGGAATCGTCTGGATCGAGCCAGTCGTCATGGTCTGGTTCGGCTGCGTAGTCCATCGAAGCGTGTTGCGCATCGTGGGGAGCAGGGGGCTGACGAATGGCGTTCTGCAAATCGATGTAAAAGCGCAATTTTGCTCGCTCACGAAAGTGGCCCCCAATCTCGTTGAAAAGCGAGCTTAAGTCGACGCGTAATAGGTCGTTGGCTACGGAGACGAGATTCCATGCGCTTGCATTGCCGGTTGCGTTTCCGTCATCGGCGCAATCAATCTCTGGCGTTCTGTTAAGAAGAAGCATGCGGGGATTGACGGGAGAGCGAAGAAAGCCAGCCTCGAAACCCCAGCTAAACGGCTCTTGTTCGGAATCAAGCATTAATGCTCCAAACAGCCAAAATTTAAAACCCGATAAAAGTCATATTACGCGGCTGTTTGCGGCTGTTCAATGGAATCAAGCGAAAAGGCTTAAAACCAGGGAGGCCGTTATGTCCGATTGCATCAAGCTCAACAAAGGAAACATCGATGTATGCGAGCGCGAGGTTATCGTTCTTCGCGAGATCATCGCTGCCGCCATGGGTCGTTTGCACCAGATGCGCAAGCAGTGCGAGCGCGGCTATGTGTCTTCGGAGGATTTCGAGAATGCGTTGGATGCGTACGGAGTAATCAGTGAGCGAGTCGATGAGCTTGACCAGCTTGGTTTCGAGTTCAGATGGTCGTCAGTCCCCGATGCCGGAATCGATGAGAACGACGGGCTCGAATGGATCGAGGACGACAACCCTCCGCGTGAGCGCGGTTTTGATATTGCTTGTTAATGTGACCGAACGGTTGATTGGAGACAAAATGTATCCGTACTACGAATGTGACAACTATCCCATGAGCATTACAGATGATGACGGCCCGTTTCTGATCATGGAGGCGAGGCTGTCTGGCGACGACGAGCTCAATGATGATTTTAGGAAAGGCGCCAGTTATAGATGCTCGTGTGCGACTGTTTCTGCGGCGATTGATCTTTGCAGGTCGATGACGGACGGCGATGCCGATCCTTGGTATGAAAGTTGGGAGAAGGCGGTTGAGCGTTATCCGCTCGAGAAATGCGAGGATGCGACAACGCTGTATTGGATCGAGCCGACCGATCCGCACAAGGCGCTGTGCGCCCTCCAACCCCATTGCGATCTTGAGCCATACGTGGCTGAGGCAATTGGCGCAGTTGACACGTATCTACTGGAGTGCGCGGACTATCCCTTTACGGTCGATCATTTAGATCTAAAGGACGTTGACGTCCTGCTCAGCGCTGCTTGGGGATTGGCTCGAGTCCTCGAAGAAACTTGGGGCACTTGCGACCCTGATGATGTTTTGGAAAAGATCGAGGATGCTACGTACAGTGCGTATATAACGGTTAAGGACCTGATCGCGGGCGAAGAGGCGGCCAAAGCCAGCGCAAAGTCCGATGACAATCTTTAGCCACCGCACTGAACGGCGCGACCGATCGGAAGGCTGCCGGGAAAAGCTTTAGCAAGCGCCCCGACCAGGTTCAGGAGTCTGCCGCCGATGCATCCCTGATGCGTGTCGCCCTTGCAGTGATCGATGCCAAAGAGCGCGAGACGTTGGAGTGCGATCTTAAGAAACTGCTCGCTTCGTGCGAGTAGTCGCTGACTGCTCCTCTTTCCTTTCTTTCTTCTCTCAAGCGGCATGGACGCCGCCGCCTTGACCGCCCAGCGCGAGTTTTGTCCGCACGGGATGGTATCAAACACGTGTAACAACTAAATCGGAGGTTTGACCATGGCTATGTGGGATCTCAACTGCCAGTCGAATCCGTCGTCTGCGGACGACAAGGAGCTCGCTCCCTATCTTGCACGTCAAAAGGCGATGCGCGAGTTTTTTGAGCGTGCGCTGTTTGCCCCCAAGGATCAGGGCAACAATGGCCTGTACTTTTTGGGCGCCACGACGGGCTCGGGTAAAAACTATACGGCCGAGCAGGTCACAGCCGACCTCATCGCCGGTGGCTGGGACGATTCGGGCTGTTTTAACAAGTGCCCGGGCCGTCGTTACCTGGTGTTTGTGGTGCCGGGTAAGGACAACCGCGACAACTACGTTGCGAGCGTGCGCAAATTGCTGGTTGAACAGGGCATGGATGGCGATGCCGCGCAGCGCATGGTGTTCGATCTTCCGCGTGCGGGCGATAACATCCTGCATTGGATTGAGACTACGCGCGGTAAGGGCGCCGTGGGCGTGCGCGACATTCCGTGTCCCATCGAGGCGGACGACGAGAGCTCTCATCGCATCATTAAGCGAGCGTGGGGCAACGCGATGGAGATCGCCGATGACCTTTTGGGCATCCTTGACACTCGAAATCGTCTGGGAGGTGTTGCAGACCGTTTGACCCCCGCCCTTCGCGACAAGCTATCGTCGGCGGATGCGAGCTTGCGTTGGGCTGTGAGCCACGAGCTCAAAAACATCACGCGCGGCATGGAGGTGATCCCCCAGATTTGGCCGTCTGCCCTGCTCAATGACGAGAGCATACCGCATGTGATTGCCCTGACGCCGCAAAAGCTCATCAATAGGATCGATACAGTGACCGGTGCAGGCGTTGTGCTCTTTAACGCAATGGCTGCCGAGAAGGGCCTGTTTATCTTTGATGAAATCGACCACATGAAGGCCGACATACTGTCGACGCTGACAGACGATCCCGTGACGTTTCAACCGGACGAAGTATTGCGTATCCTCGATCGTCATTTTAACGGCGGTGTGGTGGACCCCTTGCTACTGGGGAATCGAGATCAATGGATGGCGGTCTATACGCACGCTTCCACGTCGGGCGATCACAAAGGGTCAAACGCCGAGAGGAACAGGGTTTCGCGGGCGAGCGTAGAGGAAGATGCCGAAGAAATCGCCAAGGATGCCAAGAAAATTCAAAAGGCACTCGCCTCTTGTATTAAGGACATGAAACTGCGTCCGCCTTTTGCGCTGTCTGACGAGGCGAAAGAAGAGCAGCTCTCCGGTCGACATCTGTTTGGCAGCGACGATATTTCGGTGGGCGACAACTCGGCGAATCCGTTGCGCTTCAAACTCAATGAGGGCGGTACTCGCAATATGATTATCACTCGCGGAGGGAGTGGGCAGCAAACCGTCAGCAAGGCGGTGCGTCGTGCACGCGGTCTGGTCAGGATGGTGGTGGGTCATCTCGCCCGTTGCGCCACGCTTATGGACAAGCTGTACTACGGCAGCATTTCGTACAAGGACGACCTTTCGCGCAAGAACATCATCGATGCCCTGGGCATTAGGAACAACCAGACCAGCGAGAAGTATTTTTGGGATTCGTTGATGCTGGCGCTGTTCTTTAAAGATCGCAAGAATGACGAGATCGATGCCGCCGACGACTCGATGTATGCGCGTGGTGTCGATTATCTAGTGATGGAAACCACCATCGAGCACATGTTTACCACGTACCTAACCAGCCACGGCATTGAGCGCATGCCCGAGGCCTACCTTGCCTCCATTGCCGCCAAAGCGCCTTGCGTGTGCATGAGCGCAACATGGAGTGCGCCGACCGTCAAAAACTTCAACCTCGATTACCTTGACGAGGTTCATGGCGTGGTTCGCAAGGACGCTTGGATTGGCGAGCTCAACCAGGAAATCGTGCGACAGACTAAGCTGTTTAACAAACAGGCTGCGAAGGAGTACGACGTCGATATTGCCTGGGTGGATGAGTCCAAGGAAATTGCCGGCATGGTCGCGCTGGCAGGCGGCGCCTTTGGCGGCATCATTGTGTCGCCCGACGAGGTGTACGAGCGCGCGATGCGGTTCTTTGACGGGATTGGCGTGAGTGAGGGACTTGCGGTGCGCTTGCGCTTAAAGATTGCTGACAGGGTGGGCGTGAGCGACGCCAAGAGCATCGAGTTTGAGCTGAAGCGCCTGAGCAAGACGCTTGTTGCCGTGAGTACTTGGGCCCGTGGTGTGGCGCGTAACGAGCAACGGGCGGGAGCCGTTTTTACCACGCGCCACATGGGAAACCATGGCGAATTCAATAGTCTGGCGCTGGATCTTGCGCGCGAGATTGTCGCGGAGCTGGTGATTAGAAACATCAAGTGCCCCGAGATGTCGTACGAGAAATCGCTTGAGGCCGCCAAGGACATGGTGCCGTGCTTTAACGCTGCGGAATGGGATGCAGGTTGGCGTGGCGCTCAAAAACGTCTCGAGCTGGGCCAGCCGACCCTGATGTTTATCAATCTTTCGGCCGGTGGCTTTTCCAAGAATCTCAAATACAAGGTGCCGGAGAATCTGTGCGACATGGTTCATCAGGTCGATTGCGGCTTTGAAAATGCCGACCGTCGCCCCAAGATGGATCTTGATTTCTTATATATCGAGTCGCCCACAAGTCGTTTGACCTGGGGAGTGGAGATCAACTCAAATAAGTTTGTCCAGCAGGCGCTACTTGGCGTGGTGGAGCAGGAGGAACTGGTAGCGCGCGGCGAGGTTCCGTTTACTCAAAAGCGCCGGAACGTACGGATGCTTCTATCTGGCGTTAATAAGAGCCTGCCGGTGCGCGACACCCTCTCTTATCAGGTCGAAGGCGCTCGCATTGTGGCACAGGCTGTGGGTCGCCTGATGCGCACGAGTGTAAAGATGCCTTGCGTGCAGGTGCTGCTCGACCGCGAGATTGCGAACGATTGCAACTTTTCGTTCTTGCATGATTTGCCGATGGGCTACGAGCTTGAGCAGGTGGTTGGTGCCTGCGCCGCTGCCAACAACCATATGACGGACAACAAGGAACACGCTGCCGTTAAGCAGCAGAACCTTGCCGCCTTTAGGAACAACCTTGCCAAGCAAAAGCACGAAAAGCTGGCGTGGAAAGTTACCTCGCTAAACGCCGGGGACGAAGATCTCACTGCTTTTGATGGCGAGCGCGACTTTTACCTGCATCATTTTTGCCTGCCGTGGGAAGATCTCGCGCAATACCCAGAGCGCCGGAGTACCGCGCTGCGCATGTCGCATGCTGCAAATGGCTATGCCTATGCAGAAGGCGGGGCATGCAAGGTGCCGCACTTTGAATTCCCTAGCTACGATGGTGAGCCCGTCGAGCAGATTGCTGCTCGTCTGGAGGATCGTTGCCACTGCAAGGAGGGCTTAAAGGGCGCGACGGTTCGCCAGGTGAGCCAGGCGGCGGCGCGCGTACCCGAGCTGCTGTCAATTCGCGAAGTGCGTGAGCGTTGGTCGAGCGACGGGGTGCCCACAACGCTGCAGCCGGCGGCGACGGCGCACATGACGCCCTATATGTTCCAGGCGGTCTACCTGGGTGAGCTGGGAGAATCTGCCGGAAGGGCAATCTTTGAGGCATATTACGACGGCCGCTATTCGCTTACGCGTGGCGATGCGGCACACGCCGAGACAGGTGGCGACTTTGAGGTGCTCGATGCTGCTGGCAACACGACCGGGGTATGGATCGATTTTAAGCACTATCGCATCGGTGCCTATATCGCTTATGTTCGCGACGGTCGCGAGGCGTCGGATGCCGAGCGCTTTAGGGCGAAGGCTCAAAAGGTTGGGGCGAAACGCCTGCTAATCGTCAACGTTTTGGCTGATGAGGCAGCGCTTGAGTGCGTGCCCAAGGCACTCGATGCTGAGGGGACTGTGTTCTCCGTTCCTTATATGGCCGCCGACGGTGCAATCAATTTGGAGATGATGGAGGCGATCGGCCGTGCAATCGAAGCATAACCAGCCGTGCGGTTTGGGAGACATCGCCGTATCAGAGCTCGTGTTGCAGCTCGATGCCGCTGCTGCCGAGGAGCGCTACTCGGTCTTTTGGTGCAACGTCGGCGATGCGGGCAAGCATGCCGTGGCGAACTTTATGGCCGATGTGTGCCAGACGGGCAAGGTCGTCGCGCTCACGCAGCTTGCAGACAACCGCGTCTTTCTGATGGTCAAAGCGGGCGTGCAGACGGGCGACCTTAATGCCTCGCTTTATCAGGAGCAGATAGTTCCGATTAAAACTAATTGGAACGAGTTGGACGATTACGTTGCTCTCCGCTTGCTGTTCAACTCCTGCTCTCAGTTTGAGGGGATTGAGGACGAAGTTCCCAATGACACCGGGCACCTGTATGTCATTAGCGCCAAGGGTGCCCGCCGCGATGCTGTCGAAAGCGACGGAAGGGGACCTGCCAAGATCGAAACGGTTGAAATCGTTATCGATGAGGATTGCACCTTTGATCTTAAGATTCGGACGTTTACCAAGCGCCGTGTGCTTATTGGCAGGGCACAAGGTGACGAGAAAGAGCTCGAAAAGATTAAGAGCCAAGTGGGCTACAGGCTATCGCCCGTGGCGACGATGGTGCTTGCCCACGAACAAAAAGACGAGTACATCCTGCGCCGAGCCAAGGGCGACAAGCCGTCCAAGCGCCGTGATCTGACGTTCTCGGCCCAGGCGGACAAGGTCGCCTATACCAAGAAGGGCATTTTGTATCGAGAGCTGCAGATTCTCGAACGCCGTTACAGCGACTTCGCCCGGGTGACGCTCATGGAATACCCGCGTAAGAGTTTCTACGAGGTGCTCAAGGGTGATGAGTACGCGCGCGTGGTTGCGGAGCGCATGGCGGGGCAGCGAATCGTGGTGTCGTTTGCGCGCAATGGGCTTGCCGAAGTGGCGCGCCAGCTGGCCGATCGACTTAACGATTCCTCGTGGGGCGTTCGCGCAACGTATGGCGGAAGGGCCGTGGATTCGCGGGCGCTGAACCTTGTCGTTGTGCCCAATGAGGTTGCTGAGGACGACGGCTATGCCTTACATGCTGGCGTGGTGGAACAGCACGTGACACCGGATGTGTGCGAGCCACTGTTTAAGGTGGCGCCAAAGCAAAAGGATCGCAATGCGCAAGAGGCGATCCTGGGCGCCATGCTCAAAGAACTGCTGGTAAAGCAGGATGTTGTCGACGAGCGGGTGACGGCGTTTGATCTTGATGCTTTGGATATTGAGTCGGTGACGGTGTGTGGCTTGGTCGATGTGCCGCATAAAACAAAGGACAAGATTGAGCTGGATTCGCGTATCGCTACGTTGGCGATTGGCGCGGATGGGGGCATGCGCTATGCCTCACATTCGGCAGAGGATGGTCCCGAGGACGAGATGGAGCTCGATCTGCTGACCGCGGACGGCAAACTCGATAAGGGCGCCTATGTCTTTGACGTGCATGCGGACGGGCAGTCTATGCTTGCGCGCGTGCGGGATACGGGACTGACGACGTTTTCCAATAACTTTATGGCCCTGGTGGGTGAGCATCAGCTCACAGGCAAAGCAGGGCGTAAGAAAGAGATTTTCGAGAGCTACAACTCGCCTTATTACGGCATTGGAACGTTCGAGCGTGCGGGCAAGACTTGCTATTTTGTGGGCGTCAACAACGGCACCCAGGAGGATATGGCGACTGCGATTCACGTGCGTTCGATTGAGGTACTCGACGGCGATGATTTGTCTGAGTTGTTGGTTCAGCTGGCCAACATAGGCCTTTCGCGCTATAAGGCTCCGTCCGTGTGGCCGATTCCGGTCAAGTATCTCAACGAGTGCGCTGCGCGTGAGGGCGCGGTAGAGGATGGCGGTGGCGACAAGTGATGGTGTTGCGCAATTATCGCTCCTAGAACTTTTTGAAATTACGCTTGCATTGTAAAAGGGGAGAACATATACTGCAGCCATAGCACATCAGATGGGGTCTCAAAAAGAGACCAAGCAAACGAGTTTTCAGTTTATGTTGAGAGGTACTTGAGCATGACCAGCAGAATTTTCCCCCTTTACAACGACAATACCGACCATATCGATCTCAATACCATCTACGGTTGCAGTATTGGTTCTAAGGCCGAGAACTACATGTTCGCTCAAGATGATCTAGAGCTTAGCTCCGAAGATTATGAGTACCTGAATGATATTGAGCGCGAGCGGGAGTATGAGCTCGGCATCCGCTGATGGATGTGGGCTTGTCTCCAACTCCTCCGATTTAATTACCCCGTTATCACCTCTTTTTAGCGGGGCATATTGGATCGATTATGTGTCAAACATCAGCTCATCGTGGGAAGGAATCGGCAATGAGCAAGAACGTGAACAAGAACATCAATGGCGGCGCTGCGGGTAAGGCGAAGGCCGCCGGGCGTATGGCGACAGTTGCTGCGGCAACGATCGCCATGACGGGCGGGTCGCTGCTGTCTCCGCTGACTGCGGTGGCGCAGGGTGCGAACGGTGCCGACGCTACTGCGAAGCCGGCTGCGGTGCTGTCTCCGTTGACGAGCGCGGCTGCTGCTAGCGCTGGCGCGGGCACGGTGTCAGCGGTGCAGAAGGTCGCCAACCTGCAGGCTGCGGTCGATGCGGCTCGCGCTAAGGCCGCTGCTGCCAAGGCCGATTTGGATGCGGCCGCCGCTCCTTACGACGCCGCCGCTGCCAACCAGCAGCAGGCTCAGAGCGCCTACGATGCGGCCCGTGGCACAAGCGACGCTGCCGCTTCTGCAGCTTCGGCCGAGCTGGAGCAGCAGATGGGTGCCGCGCAGGACAAGGCCGATGCGGACGTGAAGGCGCTCGAGGACGCTCAAGCTGCACTCGATGCCGCAAAGAGGGATCTGACGGACAAGGGTGAAGCCCTGACCGCTGCCCAGAAGACCGCCGACGATGCCCAGGCTGCGCTCAAGTCCGCGCAGGCCGCTGCTGCCGATGCCACGCCCGAGGCTGTTGCCGCGGCTCAGGCCGCTGCCGAGCAGGCCGCGAGCGAGCTGGAGCAGGCAAAGCAGCAGGCCGCCGACGCGCAGGTCAGGCTTTCGAATGCCCAGGCTGGCGTTGATGCCGCCGCGGCCAAACAGCAGGACGCGCAAGGCAAGCTTTCGGCAGCTCAGCAGGCAAAGGATGCGGCCGATAAGGATGTGAATGCCGCTCAGGCGAGCTATGACGCCGCCAAGGCCGATCTCGACCGTGCCGAGCAGGGTGCCGCGGGCCCGGAGTACGAGGCTGCCAAGGCCAAGGTGGACGCCGCCGCTGCCGCGCTGGACGCCGCCAAGTCGGTCCAGGCGCAGCGCGAGGGCGAACTCGCTGCTGCCTCGCAGGAAGTGACCACTGCCGAGGGTGAGGTGCAGGCTGCTCAGCAGGCGCTCGCCGTCCAGCAGCAGGCTGCGGCTGACGCGCAGTCCAAGTTGGACGCTGCCACGGCTGCTGCGACCGCGGCAGACGCCGCCGTCGATCAGGCTAAGGCCGAGCATGCCAATGCGCTTGCGGCGCTGGCCGACGCTCAGGCCAAGCTCTCGGCCGCTAAGGACGAGAAGAACGCTGCCGACAAGGCGCTCGACCAGGCAAAGGCTCAAAAGCAGCAGGCCGATCAGGCTGTAGCTCAAGCGCAGGCCAAGCTCGACGCCGCTCAGGCTACGGCGAACGCCTCGGCGGAAAACTACCGCCAGGGCGCCATTGCGTTCTTTAAGAGCGTGGGTGCCGACGATGCGGCGGACCTGATTCTCAACTGCAAATATGCCAGCCTCACCAAGGTGGGCGAGGAGGTTGACGCGACGAGTCTGACCAACATGAAGCAAGCGATTGTGTGGCTCAAGGCGTGCAACAAGTATCGTGCGAGCGTTGGCCTGGGTGAGCTCAAGGTGACGTATGCCATGATGGCGACCGCGATTGCCGATGCGAATTTCTCCGATACCAAGACTGCGCACGCCATGCAGTTCAACGTGGGCGAAAACGTGGCGTGGAACTACGGAAGCGACCCGTTCATCCAGTGGGTCGATCAGGAGAAGGCCGTCTTTGACCGCGCTGCGGCTACGCTGGGAGCGACGGGCCTTACGGGAAAGGCTGCTTTTGATTTCTACGAGCAGCATGGCGACGAAATCGATCGCTACGTGGCTGCGCATGGCGGGAGCGTGCATACAGTCGGTCACTACATGAATGTGATCGATCCCGATTACACCGTAACGGGTATGGGGGTTTGCACGCGCGGGACGATGAACCGTTGGCTTACGCAGGCGCAGACGTTCTCTATGTCTGGAGGATGGTACACGAATGCCGCCAATCCGATGACGGTTGCCGAATACGAGGCTGCGCTTAATGCGTGGTGTGACTCGTTGGCAAATCCTGGGCAGGGCGTGGACGCGGCTCGTCAGGAGCTTTCTGCCGCTCAGGGCGCGGCTGCGCAGGCTGGCGGCAAGGTGAGCGCCGCGTCGCAGGCCGCCGCTGCAAGGCAGGCTCAAGTCGATGCTGCTGCCGCCGATGTTGACGCTGCTGCCGCTGGGGCCTCGGATGCCCAGGCTGCCGTGGGGGAGAAGCAGGCCGCGGCTGAGGCCGCTGCGCGTGCCGTGGCTGATGCCCGCGCCGACGTGGACGCTGCCAGCGCTGCGGTTACCGCGGCGCAGAGTGTCGTGACTGCCAAGTCTGATGAACTCGATGTCGCCAAGGGCAAGGCTGCCGCTGCCCGGCGTGCGCTGGATGCCGCTCGCGCCGGCGTTGGCGACAAGGAGAGCGCGCTTGCTGCCGCCCAGGACGAGCTGGCTGCGTACTCTGCCGACGTTGCCGCTGCTCAGCGTGCATTTGATGCGGCCTCGGCGGTGCTCGAGGGGGCGCGTGCCGTTCAGGCTGACGCGCAGGCTGCAGTGAATGCCGCGCAGGGTGCGGCAGGCCAGGCAGATGCCGACGTCGCTGCTGCCCAGGCCGAGCTTGTTGCCGCCCAGGCTGCTGCGAGCGGTGCCGGCACGGCTGTGACCGCGGCTCAGGCCGCATCCGTCGCGGCTGCTGCTCGTGCGGCTCAGCTACATGATGCCGCCGCGGCGCTTGCTCAGGCGACGGAGGACAAGGCCGCTGCCGATGCTGCTGTTGAGGCAGCGGCTTCGGCGAAGACCGATGCCGAGTCTGGCGTGACTGCGGCGGACGACGCCGTAACGGATGCGACCGCTGATCGCGATGCTTCTGCCGCCGCGGTTGCCCGCCTGCGCAGGATCAACCTTGCCGACGCCATCGCTAGCGGCCGTGCCAACGATGCGGATGAGGCGCTCAACGCTAAGATCGCTGCAGCCCACGATGCCGCCGAGCGCGCCGCAGCTGCCAAGATTGAGCTCGACGCTGCCGTTGCTGCGACGGATGCTGTGGCACCTGCCTACTTGGAGGCGCTTGCCAACTATACCGCCGCCAAGGCCGAGCTCGACCAGGCTATTGTCGAGCTCAACGCCGAGATCGCTCGCCAAGAGGCCGCCGAGCGCGGGAATGGCGAGCAGACTCAGCCTGCGACGCAGGTGGCGTACCAGGCCAAGCACATGACCTCGGCGTCCGAGGCCACCACGCAGCAGACGACGATGCCCGCCACGGGCGACGTGTCCAACCTGCTGGGCGAGACGTTCGTAATTGGAGGCACGGTCCTGGTTGCCGCCGGCGTCTTCCTGTCCGACAAGCGCCGCCAGCTGATCCGTTAGGGACGGAGGAAAGCGGATCATTTTCGGGGGGCGCCGCCCGGGGGGGGGGGGGGGGGGGGGGGGGGGGGGGGGGTTGTGTTGTTTTTTTTTTT
>CAMQJB010000010.1 GCA_947002045.1 uncultured Collinsella sp. | reverse complement strand
AGCACGCGGCTGTTAACCGCGCTGTTGTAGGTTCGAGTCCTACCCGGGGAGCCAGGTTGTAAAACCCGTCGCTTTTGCGGCGGGTTTTTTCATGCCGCGATCGCCTGGCGCGAACGTTGCCATATCAACATTTCGTGTCGAGGATGTAATCCCGCGACCCACCACCTCAACATGGCGCGGTCGTTGTAGAATATTGCAATGATTGCTCCCACGACATGGTGCCGCGAGCACCAGATAAGGAGATTCTTGTGTCTGAGACCATTAACGGCAGCCTGAGCGTCTCGAACGACGTTATTGCCGATATTGCCGGTTATGCCGCGATGACGTGCTATGGCGTCGTCGGTATGGCCGAGCAGCTCCAGGGCGCCGAGAGCGTGCGCCTGCTTGCCGGCCAGCGCCTCCGCAAGGGCGTGCTTGTCTCCGCCGACGAGAACGGCCTTACGGTCGATCTTCACGTCGTGCTCGAGAACGGCGTCAACATGAAGTCCGTCTGCCATAATCTTTCGAGCTCCGTTGCCTTTACCCTGCAGGAGATCGCCCAGATCGATCCCGCCAGCCTTAAGATCGGCATCCACATCGACGCGCTCAAGAGCCGTCTGAACTAGCGTCCGAAAACGGAGATTCAAATACCCATGATTGCAAAGACCATTCGCACCTGTTTTCCGATCGCTGCGGCTGCCGTTTCCGACAAGGCCGAGGAGATCAACAAGCTCAATGTCTTCCCCGTACCCGACGGCGACACCGGCACCAACATGTCGCTTACGCTCGCTTCGGTGACTAAGGAGCTTTCCGCCCTTCCCGCCGATGCCGACATGGAGGCCATCGCCGGCGCCATCACCCACGGCTCCCTGATGGGTGCCCGCGGCAACTCCGGCGTCATCACCTCGCAGATCCTGCGCGGTGTTGCCGAGGGTCTCGTCTCTGTCGATGAGCCCATCACGTCCGCCAACATCGCCTATGCGTTCCGTCGCGCCGTCAAGGTTGCTTTCCAGGCCGTCCGCAAGCCCGTCGAGGGCACGATCCTCACGGTGCTGCGCGATGTCTCGACCAAGGCCGACGAGTGCGAAAAGAAGAAGTTCTCGGCCGAGGACGCGCTCGATGCCATCGTCGTCGAGGCCTACCAGTCCGTCGCCCGTACGCCCGACCTGCTTCCCGTTCTGAAGGAGAACGGCGTGGTCGACTCCGGCGCCTTTGGCTTTGCCATCTTCCTTGAGAACTTTGTCGCCGCCGCGCTTGGCCGCAGCACCGTTGTCGAGGATTTTTCCGCCACGTTTGATTCCGCTGGCTCTGCCCGTGACGCGGCCCTCGGTCGCGTTGAGATCGAGGCTAACGACGACTGGGAGGGCTCGGAGTTCCGCTACTGCAACGAGTTCCTCTTTAAGGCCGACGCTCCCTTTGATGAGGATGAGTGCCTTAAGTTCCTGGGTTCCATGGGCGACTGCGAGCTGCTCGTGGGTGCCTACCCCGACTACAAGATTCACGTGCACTCCAACACCCCCAACCTGGTGCTCGAGCACATGCTGCAGCTCGGTCAGATCTACGAGGTCTTTATCCACAACATGGAGATGGAGGCCCATGACCGTACTGCCAAGATTCACGAGGACCAGGAGAAGGCTGCCGAGCCCGCCAAGGCGTTGGGCTTTGTCGCCGTTGCCGCCGGTTCGGGTGAGGCCGACATCCTTAAGTCCCTCGGCGTTGACGTGATCGTCTCGGGTGGCCAGACCATGAACCCCTCGACCGCCGACCTGCTGGGCGCCGTCGACCAGGTCAACGCGACCTCGGTCATCATCCTGCCCAATAACGGCAACATCCGCATGGCTGCCGAGGCCGCAGCTTCTGCCTGCACCGACAAGAAGGTCGCCGTCGTTCCCACCAAGACCGTCCCGCAGGCCTTCTCCGCGCTGTTCGCGGTCCTGCCCGAATCCGAGCTCGAGGACGCCGTTGCCGCCATGGTCGACGCCATCAGCGAGGTTCGCGATGGCGAGGTCACCCGTGCCGTGCGCGATTCCAGCGCCTCTGACGGCTCTCCGATTCACTCCGGTGACGTCATGGGTATCATTGCCGGCTCCATCGACGTGGTCGGCTCCGATGTGAAGCAGGTCACGCTCGACTGCATCAACCGCATGCAGGAGGAAGAGGAGGGCGACGCGCTGACGATTCTGGCCGGCGAGGAGCTGTCCGATGAGGCCTTCCAGGAGATCGTCGACGCCATCGAGGAGGCTCAGCCCGATCTGGAGGTCGACGCCCATCGTGGCGAGCAGCCGCTCTATCCCGTGATCTTCTCGATCGAGTAGGCAACTGCCCATGTCCGAGCTGTGCTCCGTGCCGCGCGTCTCGGAGCGCTTTGCCCAGAGCAATGCGCTCGACGAGGATATCGCGCGACTCAAATATGTTTCGGGTAAACGTGAGGAGGCCCTTCGCCGTCTGGGAATTCAGACGGTGGGGGACCTCCTTCTCCATATCCCTCATCGATATCTCGACTTCACGCGCTCCTGGTCTATCGAGATGGCGCCCATCGGTACCGTTTGCACGATAGTCGCCACGGTCGATCGCATTGTTCAAAAGCAGCCTCGTCCGCGTATGCAGGTGACTGAGGTCTCGCTGGTGGACGAGACGGGCGTGCTGCAAGTCGCCTTTTTCCGTCAGCCATGGATTGCCCAGCAGTTTAAGCAGGGAGACCGCCTGGCCGTGATGGGTAAGGTCGAGTTTGCCTACGGCTTTAAGCAGATGGCCTCGCCGCATTTCGAAAAGCTCGAGGACGGACGTGCCGCGGGCACCATTCTGCCGGTCCATTACGTGAGTGATGGCGTGAGTCAGGCGTGGATGCGCCGCATCGTAAGCGGCGCGCTTGAGGTTGTCGGCAATCCCTTCGACCCGATTCCCGCACGCTTACGCGTCAAGCGCCGCCTGATGAGCAATGCCCGTGCGCTGCGCTCGATTCACTTTCCCTCGAGTATGGCCGAGCGCGACATCGCGCGGCGGCGTCTTGCCTACGAGGAATGTCTCTGCCTTCAGCTGGCGCTGCGCCTGCGCAACGACGGCGGCTTGGTCGAAGTCGCTCCCTACGCCCACGCCGCGGGTGAGCACCTGGCGGCGCTCAGGGAAGCCCTGCCGTTTTCGCTGAGTGACGAGCAGGAGGCCGCGTTCCGAGACATCCTGCACGATATGTGCGATGGCGGGCGCGTGATGAACCGCCTGCTACTGGGCGACGTCGGTACCGGCAAGACGGCCGTCGCCGCCTGCGCGCTGGCTGTCGCGGCCGATTCGGGCACTCAGTCCTGCGTTATGGCGCCTACGGGCGTGCTGGCGCGCCAATATGCCGATAAGACTGGCCCCTTGCTCTCCCAGGCTGGCATGTCTTGGGCACTCCTGACGGGTGCCACGCCGGCGGCCGAGCGCGAGCAGATCCATGCGCAGCTGGAATCGGGCGAGCTCGACGTCCTCTTTGGAACCCACGCGGTCCTTTCGGACAACGTGGCGTTTAAGCATCTGTCGCTTGTCGTCATCGACGAGCAGCACCGCTTTGGTGTGGGCCAGCGCAATGCTCTGCGTGCCAAGGGCCCGGGTGCCGACCTTCTCGTTATGACGGCCACGCCGATCCCGCGCACGTTGGCGCTCTCGGTCTACGGCGACCTGGACACGAGCATCATCCGCCGTCGACCTGTTCCGGGGGCGGGCGTTACGACGCGCGTGCTCACCGAGTCGAGCCGCGATTTGGCCTACGGTGCCATCCGCGAGGCGTATGAAAAGGGCCAGCAGGCTTACGTGATCTGCCCGCTTGTGGAGCCGAGTGGCTCGGCCGATGAGCTGGAAGACGTACCCGGTATCGCCCGCGACGACGAGGGCCGCGTGACCGTGCCTGTACCGCTGCACGATACGGCAACCGAGCTCGAACGACTGCGTCTGGCCCTGCCGGGACTTACCATTGAGCGCCTTCATGGCCGCATGCCGGCGGGGGAGAAGGACCGCGTGATCGATGCCTTCAAGCGCGGTGAGATCGACGTGCTCGTCTCGACCACGGTGGTCGAGGTAGGCGTCGACGTGCCCAACGCCACCGTCATGGTCATCGAGAACGGTGAGCGCTTTGGCTTGGCGGCCCTGCACCAGCTGCGCGGCCGCGTGGGCCGCGGCAGCGTGTCGGGCACTTGCCTGGTCATGACGCACTCCAAGGGCAACGGTGGCGCGTCGGCGGCACAAGACCGTCTCCAGTCGCTCGAAAAGACCTCTGACGGCTTTGCGCTCGCCCAGATGGACCTGCGCCTGCGCCACGAGGGCGAGATTCTGGGCTACCGCCAGCACGGCGGCGTGACCCTGCGCTTTGTGGACCTGGACGCCGACGAGGATCTTATCGAATGGGCCCATTTGGACGCGGTCGAGCTCTTGCGGTATGCTTGCAACCTTGACTCCGTGGCGACGCGCCCCTTGCGCGACGCGGTCGCCATGCGTTATCGACATATCTTTAAGGAGGTCAGCGGAGGATGAGAATCATCGGCGGTGAATGGCGCGGCCGCAAGATCGAAGAGCCGCGTGGGCGCGATGTCACCCGTCCCACGACCGATCGCGTGCGTGAGGCATGCGCGTCCATGGTCATGTCGGCGTTCGACTTCGATCTGGACGAGGTCCGCGTGCTGGACGCCTTTGGCGGCTCCGGCGCCCTGGGAATCGAGATGCTCTCGCGTGGCGCCCGCTCGCTCACCACGTTCGAGATCGATCGCAATGCCGCCCGTCTGATCACCAAGAATATCGAGTCGCTGTGCCGCGACCGCTCGCGTTGGCGTGTCGTTACCGGCGATGTGTTGGCGAGCGCCTCGCGCGGCCGTGTGCCGGGTGGTCCCTTTGACCTGATCTTGCTCGACCCGCCCTATGCCTTTGGCGCCGAGCCGGTCGAGGAGCTGCTGCAAAATCTTTCCCAGCAGGGACTGCTGGCGCCCGGGGCCTTTGCCCTTTTTGAACATGCCGCAGCCGATGCAGGTGCTCATCCGGCTTGTTTCAAGACCGTGCGAGAGAAGTGCTACGGCATTACCTCGGTTGACTTGCTGCGCTGGGTGGCCGAGGACGAGAACGACCATGCTGACGAGAACGAAAATGACGAGGATGTGCCTTCGGAGGACACCCATGAATGACACCATCAACCGCGTGATCGTCCCGGGCACCTTCGATCCCATCACCTTTGGCCATATCGACGTGATCCGCCGAGCTCGCCGTATCTTTCCCAGCGTGATCGTCGCCGTGGCCGAATCGCAGGGTAAAAACGGCGTGGGTACCACCTTTATGCTCGACGAGCGCGTGGCGCTGGCCCGCGAGGCCCTCGGTGATTTGGACGGCGTCGAGGTACTGCCCTTCACCGGCCTGCTGGTCGACTTTGCACGTGAACAGAGGGCGGGTGCCGTCGTTAAGGGTCTGCGCGCCATGACCGACTTTGAGTACGAGTTGCAGCAGGCCGACCTCAACTATCGCCTGGATAGCGAGCTGGAGTCCATCTTTGTCATGAGTGCTCCGCAGTACGGCTATATCTCGAGTTCGGTGGTGCGCCAGATCGCGTCGCTTGGCAGCGACGTGTCGACGTTTGTGCCGCCCAACGTGGTCGAAGCACTCAAACATCGCTTTTCGTGACGTTTTTTATTGCCTGGTGGCATGTGGTAAACTAACACGATGATATGTTAGCTATGAAAGGAGAGCGGATGCCGGGCGAGAATTTTCCTGGCGAGAGGATCGTGAGTCTTGTCGACGAGCTCGAGGGGCTCATCGAAGAGGCTAAGACGCCGTTCGGCAAGAACGCCCAGATGAAGGTTATCGACGCCGACGTCTTCTTTAACATCCTCGATGAGATCCGCATGAGCTATCCCGAGGAGTGGCAGAAGTCCCGCCGTATCCTCAAAGAGCGCGAGGAGCTTATGGCCTCCGCCGCCGCCCAGGCCGATTCCATCATTGCCGATGCTCAGCAGCAGGCGCTCACCATTGCCGGTGAGCAGGAGATCGTCCGCTTAGCCCAGCAGCAGGCCGACGACATCCGCGACCGTGCCCAGCAGTACGAGCGCGAGACGCGTTATGCCGCCGAGGATTACGCCGAGCAGGTCTTTACGCACCTCGAGGAGAACCTTAAGAGTCTGACCGGCACCGTCACTCGTTGCCGTCAGCAGCTCAACGAGGGCGCCGCCCAGCAGAACGGTCAGTGGTAATGGCTGAGTTCCCGAGCGTAACCGTCGATCTTTCCGAGCAGCTCGAGTTTCCCGGAGACTCTTATCCGCTGACCGGCAAGGTCGATGTCGCCACCTACACGGTGGGCGAGAAGGAGTACCAGCTGCAGGACGGCATTTCCTACGACGTGGTCTTTACCAACGCCGGTACCGGTGTTCTGCTTTCGGGCATGGTCCGCGCTCACGCCACCGGCGAGTGCGATCGCTGCCTGGAGCCCGCATCGTTTGATATCGCAGGCGAGATCGAGGAGTTCTACCTCTTTAACGAGCCCGAGGACCCCGAGGCCTACGAAGACGGCTACGAGTTGCTGGGCGAGGATCGCATTGTCGATCTGGGCGAGCCCATCAACGACGCGGTCGTCATGGACACGCCGTTCGTTGTCCTGTGCAAGCCCGATTGCCGCGGCCTTTGCCCCACCTGTGGCATCAATCTCAACGTCGAGCAATGCGATTGCGCCGCCAAGGCGGAGGCCGAATGGGCCGCTGCCACGGAAAATCCATTTGCAGCATTAAAGAATCTCAAGCTTGACGAGTAAAACTGTGGTAGTATTGCCACTTGCGCGTAATCGCCACACTGGATAGTTCATAAGGAAGGTCACTATGCCCGTACCTAAACAAAAGCAGGGTCGTATCCGCACCCATACCCGTCGTTCCGCCAACATGAAGATCTCGGCTGCGGCTCAGTCCACGTGCCCCCGTTGCGGCGCTGTTAAGCTCCCGCACCACGTGTGCCCCAGCTGCGGTTTCTACAAGGACCGCGAGGTTATCGTTACCGAGTAACTGTATACTCTGGATACGATGCCGTTCCAACTGGAACCACAATGGCCGGCTCAATGAGTCGGCCATTTTTGTATAAGGAGCATATGAAATGAGTAACGTTCGCGTTTGTGTAGACGTTGTGGGCGGAGACGAGAAGCCCCAGGTTGTTCTCGATGGTATCGAGGCTGCGCTTGCGGCAGATTCCGAGATCGAGATTTTGGCCGTCGGTCCCGCCGAAATCGTCAACCCCTTTGCCGCAGCGCATGCCCGCGTGGAGGCCTTGGAAGCCCCCGACGTCATCAGCATGGAGGACGATCCCATCCGCGCTGTGATGACCAAGCGCAAGTCCTCGATCGTGCTTGCATGTCGTGCCATTAAGAAGGGCAATGCGGACGCGTTTTTCTCGGCCGGCTCGACCGGTGCCATGACCGCTGCCGCCACGGCCTACGTCACGCCGTTTAGGTATTTGGCAGAGGGCAAGAAGCAGCCGGTCCGTCCGTGCTTGACCAACGCACTGCCCAATCGTGCCGGTGGCCTGACGGTGCTGTGCGATATGGGCGCCAATCCCGATGTCACGGTGGACGATATGGTGCGCTTCGCCCAGATGGGTGCTGCCTATGCCCGCGTGGTTTTGGGCATCGAGCATCCTCGCGTGGGCCTGCTTGCCAACGGCACCGAGGACGAGAAGGGCTCCAACTTCACCAAGTCGTGCTTCCCGGCCATGAAGGCCGCTGTTCCCGGCTTTGTGGGCAACTGCGAGGGCACCGATCTTACGTCGGGTAATTTTGACGTCGTGGTCGCCGATGGCATGTCGGGCAACATCGCGCTCAAGGCCACCGAGGGCGCTGCCAAGTTTTTGCTTCAGGAGCTCAAGGGTGCCTTTATGTCCTCGCTCGGCACCAAGATCGCCGCGCTGCTCATTAAAAAGCAGATGCGCCAGATTAAGGCTAAGCTTTCGGGCGATGCCAAGGGCGGTGCGATCCTGCTGGGCCTGCGCGGCGTCGTGTTGATCGGCCACGGTGCTACGTCAGTCGAGGCCGTCAAGAACGGTACGCTTGCCGCGGCTCAGGCCGTGCGCGTCGGGCTTGTCCAGGACGTTGCCAATTCCATGGACGGTATCGTTTTGTAAGAGCCCCGTTACGTGGCTCAACCTGTACCGTGTGGGGTAGAATCGGAGCCGTATTGCAACGCGGCTTCGATTGCCGTGTTGTGTTGTGTTCCATGACATACGAGAGGAAGCGCTATGGACCGCTCCGAAATCTTCGATAAGATCGCCGAAGTCGCCGCTGACGTGCTGGGCGTCGATGTCGCCGACATTAGCGACGAGACCACTTTTGACGATCTCGATGCCGATTCGCTCGAGCGTCTGCAGCTGGTGACGGCCATCGAGGACGAGTTCGACCTCGAAATCGATGACGAGACCCTGCTGTCGCTCAACTCTGTCGCCGACGCCGTCGACGCGATCGAAAACGCCAAGGAGGCCTAAGTCTTGGCTTTGTCTGAACGACTCACGCGCGCCCAGGAGATTCTGGGCCATGAGTTCAATAACAAGGTGCTGCTGCGCGCGGCGCTCACGCATCCCTCGGCCGTCGAGGGCCTGCCGGTCTCTGCCAGCTATGAGCGCCTTGAATTTTTGGGCGATTCCATTTTAGGCGCCGTGGTGGCCCGTTCGCTCTTCGAGTCCTATCCCGAGTTTGACGAGGGCAAGCTCACGCGCCTGAAGGTGTCCCTTGTCTCGGGCGCCACGCTGTCCGAGGTGTCGCACGAGCTGGGTATCGACGACATCATCATCTTTGGCGCCTCCGAGACCGGTACCGGCGCGCGCGGCCTGCACTCGGCGCTTGAGAACGTTTACGAGTCGCTCGTGGGCGCGTTGTATCTGGATGCCGGTTGGGATGCGGCGGCGGAGTTCATCCACCGTACGCTTAAGCCGCACCTGGCCACCGAGCGTGCCGAGCACCCCGCGAACCCCAAGTCGTTCTTGCAGGAGTGCGTGCAGGCAGACGGCCACGAGCCTCCCGCGTATAAGCTGGTCGGCTCCGAGGGCCCCGCACATGCGCCCACCTTTACCGCTGTGGTGCTCATCGACGGTATTCGCCAGGGCCGCGGCACCGGTTCCTCCAAGAAGGAGGCCGAGGGGGCCGCTGCACTCGAGGCGCTCGACCGCATGGGCTACACCACCAACGGCGTGATTCTTAACAAGAAGCCTGTTTAAGCGAGGAACCGTGTATCTCAAGTCCCTCACGCTCAAAGGGTTCAAGTCGTTTGCCGACCGCGCCCATATGTCATTTGAGCCGGGCCTGACCGTCATCGTCGGTCCCAACGGCTCGGGAAAATCGAACATCTCCGACTCGATTCTGTGGGTCCTGGGCGAGCAGAGTGCCAAGCAGCTGCGCGGCCAGGCCATGGAGGACGTCATCTTCTCGGGCTCGTCGGCGCGCAAGCCGGTGGGTGTCGCCGAGGTCACGCTGGTGCTCGATAACTCGGACCATATGCTGCCCGTCGACTTTGACGAGGTCGCTATTACCCGTCGCATGTACCGCTCGGGCGAAAGCGAGTACCTCATCAACTCGAGCCCGTGCCGCCTGATGGACATTCAGGACATCCTGCACGATTCGGGCCTGGGCAAGGATACACATTCCATCATCAGCCAGGGCAAGCTCGACGCCATTTTGCAGAGCCGCCCCGAGGAGCGCCGCGCCCTGATCGAGGAGGCTGCCGGCATCTCCAAGCACAAGCGCCGCAAGGAGCGTGCGCTCAAAAAGATTAAATCGATGGACGAGCACCTGACCCGTGCCCGCGACATCAATAAGGAGATCGCCCGCCAGCTGCGGCCGCTGGAGCGTCAGGTCGATCGCGCGCGCAAGTACAAAGAGCTGTCCTCGCGTGCGAACGAGCTTACGCAGATGCTGGCCGTCGACGAGCTTCGTTCGCTGCAGTCGCAGTGGAACGACCTGGAGAGCCGCTCCAAGGAGGGCGCTGCCGAGCTTGAGCTTGCGCAATACCGCTTGGGCGAAAAGGAGCGCGAGCTCGAGAAGCTCCAGGTCATGCTCGAGGAAAAGGGCCTGTTTGTGGGTGATCTGGGCGAGCAGCGCCGTCATATGCAAGACGTGGTCGGCCGCATCAACTCCGACATGCGCCTACTCGAGGAAAAGGGCCACAACATGGTGTCGCGCCTGTCCGACATGCGCGGCCAGATCTCGAGCTCCGAGCACCAGCGTCGTCGCGTGGTCGAGGAGCTCGAGGATGCGCGTGCCCAGCTTGAGGAAGTGACCGGTGCGCACATGCAGGCGCAGGACGACGTTGACGCCGCCGGTCCTGCCGCCGCCCAGCTCCACGAGCGTCGCGTGGCGCTCGACAATCAGATTTCGCAGCTCACGCGCGAGCAGCGCGATGTGCAGCGTGTGGCCGATAACGCCGCGCTCGAGCTCGCCAAGGTGAAGGACTCGCTGAGCAACGCCGAGGTCGAGGACAACATGTACGCCTCGCGCCTGGAGCAGATCGACGAGCAGCTCGAGGAGGTCACGGCCTCGCTCGAGAGCCGTCGCGACCGCGCTGAGGAACTTGACGGTGCGCTCGATCAGGCCCGCCAGGCCCAGATTGATGCTCGCGAGGCCACCGAGGTCGCCCGTGCAGCGTTGAAGGACCTGCGTAATCGCGAGAGCGAGGCGCGCAATAAACTGTCCGAGGTTCGCTCTGAGCTCGCGAGCCAAAAGAAGCTCGACGCCCGCATGGCAGACAGCTCGCCGCTGGTGAGCCGTTTGATGGGCGCGCTGGGCGATGATGTCTCGGGTCGCCTGGGCGACGTGCTCGAGGCTCCTCGTGAGCTCGAGGGCCTGGTCGAGCAGCTGCTTGCCGGCGACATCGATGCCCTACTGTTTGATGACGCAGCCACGCTTGAGCGTGCCGGTCGTGCGGCTCTGGACCAAAAGAAGGCCTCGGGCGAGGCGCTGCTGGTGGGTCGCGGCGTGAGCGGCTCTGCTGCTGCCAAGGGCGCTGCCGGTTCTCGTTTGGTCGACCGTCTGTCCGTGCGTTCCGGGTATGGCCCGGTTGTCGAGGCCCTGCTCGGCGGCTATTACGTGGTCGATGACTTGGCTGCCGCGCTGGCGGCACCAGTCGTTGACGGTGTGACCTATGTGACGCCCGATGGCGCCCGCGTGAGCTGTGGCGGCCTGGTGCGCGTGGGACTCGATGCCGGCGAGGCTTCGGGTGCCCTGGAGCGCAAGCGTCGCATTCGCGAGCTGGAGGGCCTTGAGCCCGATTTGGCTGTCGTGTTTGAGCATGTGTCGGATCAGGTCGTCGAGGCCAATGCGGCCGTCGAGGAGGCGCGTGCCGCTGAGGGCGATGCCGCCGGCGAGATCGCCTGTCTTGAGGGCGAGCGCCGCTCGCTGCTCTCCGAGGTCGGCCGCCTGGAGCAAAGCGCCAACAACGCCGAGGTCGAGCGCGTGCGCATTTCCAAGCGTCGCGAGCAGGCCGCCGAGGCCGTTCGCGCTGCGCGCCCGCGCGTTGACGAGCTCACCCGTTCGCGTGACGAGGCCCGCGCGCAGGCAAGCGACCTGGGTCTCCAGATTGCCGAAGCCAACGACGAGCTCGATCGCGTGCGTCGTGACGATTCCGAGGCAGCCGGCAAGCTCGCCGATGCCAAGGTCCGCCTGGCTCAGACGAGCGAGCGTCTGCGTTCGCTGAAGGGCCGCGTGCCCGACCTGGAGCATCGCCTGGAGGGCATCGACCGCCGTATCCGCGGAACACGCCAGGCTTCGCGCTCGCTCGAGTTGCTGCGTCTGCGCGTCGACCCTATGCACGAGCGCTATTCGGCCCTTCTGGAGCGCGCGTCGGATTGGGCCGCGCGTCTGCGTGACCAGGCTTCGCTCGAGGAGGCGGACTCGGCCTCGCTTAAGAAGACCATCGAAGACGCCAAGGCCGAGGTTGCTCGTGCCAAGGAGCGGGTCGATGCCGCCACGGCGACGCAAAATGAGTTCAAGGTCTCTCGCGGCAAGCTCGAGGTGCAGGTAGAGGCGGCCATCAAGGCCATTACCGCCGATGGCACCACGGTGCTCGAGGAAGCGCTCATGCTTCCTGCGCCTACCGACCGCGATGCCGCCGAGCGCGAGCTTAACCAGCTCGTGCGCCAGATCAACAACCTGGGCCCTGTGAACCAGGTTGCCATGGAGGAGTACGAGCAGCTCAAGCGCCGCGCCGATTACATCGAGGAGCAGCTGGCCGATCTTGAGAGCGCACGCAAGGCGCTCACCAAGATCACGGTGGCCATCGACCGCAAGATGCGTAAAGCCTTCCTGGTGACCTTTGAGAAGGTCGATGCGAACTTCCGCGAGATCTTCGCCATGCTGTTCCCGGGTGGCCAGGCACATCTGGAGATGACCGATCCCGAGCATCCGGCCGAGACAGGCATCGAGGTCGTGGCGCAGCCGCGTGGCAAGCGCATCAGCAAGATGATGCTCATGTCGGGCGGCGAGAAGAGCCTGACGGCGCTCGCCCTGCTCTTTGCCGTGTATCGCACGCGTACGGTGCCGTTCTATGTGCTGGACGAGGTCGAGGCGGCACTCGATGACGCCAACCTGTCCAAGCTCATCGGCGCGCTCGATGTTTTGCGTTCCGATACGCAGCTCTTGGTTATCTCGCATCAGCGCCGTACTATGGAGGACGCTGACGTCCTCTACGGCGTCTCGATGCAAGCCGACGGCGTCAGCCGCGTCGTCTCGCAAAAACTCGATCGCGAAACCGGAAAGGTCGTGAATGCATAATGGGATTCTTCGATGCTCTCTCGCGCGGACTTGAACGCAGCCGCGAGGCCCTCAACGAGGTCTTTTATTTTGGCGGCGAGGTCGACGAGGATTTTTGGGAGGACCTTGAGGACACTCTCGTCATGGGTGACATGGGTGCCGAGGTCGCTATCAAGGTGTCCGATGACCTGCGCGACGCCGCGGCCAAGAAGAACCTTAAGACCGCCCAGCAGCTCCGTCGCGCCCTGGCCGAGCAGCTCGAGCAACATTTTGTGCCCGCCGAGCGCGATCCGTTCTCCGACACGCCGAGCTGCGTGCTGTTTGTGGGTATTAACGGTGCCGGCAAGACCACGACGGTCGGCAAGATCGCGAGCGCCATGGCTGCCCGCGGCAAGAACGTCGTGATCGGTTCAGCCGATACCTTCCGCGCCGCCGCCATCGAGCAGCTCGATGTGTGGGGCCAGCGCGCTGGTGTCCCCGTCATCAAGCGCGACCGCGGCTCCGACCCGGCGAGCGTTTGCTACGACGTGCTCGACGAGGCCGACAAGCGCGGCAGCGACCTGGTGCTTATCGACACCGCCGGCCGTCTGCACACGAGCCCCGAGCTCATGCGCGAGCTTGCCAAGGTGGTCAACGTGACGCGTAAGCGCGCCGCCAATATGGCCGCCGGCCCCATGCCCGTCTCGGTTGTCCTCGTGATAGATGCCGCGACGGGCCAAAACGGTCTGAACCAGGCGCTCGAGTTTAACGAGGCGTTGGGTCTGGACGGTATTATCATGACAAAGCTGGACGGCACGGCTAAGGGTGGCATCGCCATGGCCGTGGCCGAGAAGCTCAAGCTCCCAATCCTGCGCATCGGCGTGGGCGAGCAGGTCGATGACCTGCAGGAGTTCAATGCCAAAGATTTCTGCCGCGCCCTGGTGGGCGAGTCCAACTAAGGAGTAACCAGTGTTTGATTCCCTGAGCGATCGCCTCAACGACACATTTGACCGCCTGCGCGGCAAGGGTAAGCTGACCGAGGCCGATATTACCTCGGCCATGCGCGACATTCGCATGGCGCTGCTCGAGGCCGACGTCAACTTCAAGGTCGTTAAGGAGTTCGTCGCCAAGACCAAGGAGCGCTGCATGACCGCCGAGGTCATGGAGTCGCTGTCGCCGGCGCAAAACGTCGTCAAGATCGTGCTCGACGAGCTCACCGAGATGCTCGGCTCCACCGAGAGCAAGCTCGTCTTTAGCAACCGCATCCCCAATGTCATCATGCTCGTGGGTCTGCAGGGTTCCGGTAAGACCACGGCGGCCGTAAAGCTGGCCTACCTGCTCAAGAAGCAGGGCCGCTCGCCCCTGCTCGCCGCGTGCGATGTCTACCGCCCTGCCGCTGCCGACCAGCTGGCCACGCTCGGTGGAGAGATCGGCGTTCCGGTCTTCCGCGGTGACGGCGAGCACCCGGTCGATATCGCCAAGGGCGCCATCCAGGAGGCTGTCGACCACCTGCGCGATGTGGTCATCGTCGATACCGCCGGCCGCCTGCAGATCGACGAGCAAATGATGCAGGAGGCCGTGGACATCAAGAAAGCCGTCAAGCCCGATCAGGTGCTGATGGTCGTCGATGCCATGACCGGCCAGGATATCGTCAACGTTGTCTCGACCTTCGCCGAGCGCACCGACTTTGACGGCGTGATCATCTCCAAGCTCGATGGCGACGCCCGTGGCGGCGGCGCGCTTTCTGTGCGCCAGGTGACCGGCAAGCCCATCAAGTTCGTGAGCATGGGCGAGAAGCCCGATTCGCTGGAGCCGTTTTACCCGGACCGCATGGCCAAGCGCATCTTGGGCATGGGCGATGTCGTCGGCATCATCGAGAAGGCCCAGGAGGCCGCCGATGCCGAGCAGCTCGAGGCCGCCGAGCGCATGCTGCGCGAGGGCTTTACCATGAACGATATGCTCGACCAGATGAAGGCCGTCAAGAAGATGGGCGGCATGAAGGGCATTCTGGGTATGCTTCCCGGTGGCCAGCGCGCGCTCAACCAGATGGGCGGCAACCTGGACGAGGGCATCTTCGACAAGAACGAGGCCATCATCATGTCGATGACCAAGGAGGAGCGCCTGCGTCCCTCCATCATCAACGGCCAGCGTCGCGCGCGTATCGCCAAGGGCGCCGGCGTGACCCCCACCGAGGTCAATAGCCTTATGAAGCAGTGGGGCGAGATGAATAAGATGATGGGCCGCATGCGCACGATGGCCAATCAGGCGCAGGCCGGCGGCAAGAAGGGCAAGAAGGGTAAGAAGGGCAAAAAGATGCGCATGCCCAATATTCCCGGTCTGGATGCCATGGGTCTGGGCGGCATGGGCGGACTGGGAGCGGGTGGTCCTAAGTCCGATATGGACCTGCTGCGTCAGATGGAAGCGCAGATGCGCAATAAAAAATAGGGCTGTAATTCCAGCTTGATATGGCAAAGGCCACTCGGAAGATACCGGGTGGCCTTTGTTGTTGGCTTTGATTGTTGGGTTGCGTTCAGCGTCGCGCCCCGAGCTTGCGGTGCCGTGCCGTTAGTGGCAGCCGCAGCCCTTGTGGCCCTCGTGCTCGTGATGGCCGTGGCAGCCGCAGGACTCGCCATGCTCATGGGTGTGCTCGTGGTCATGACCATGGCAGTCGCAGGTTGCCTCGCCGGTTTGAGCGAGCGTGCCGGCAATGAGGGCCTCGACGCAGGCATCGCAGCTGCCCTGGGCGCCCGCATAGACCGTGATGCCGGCCTGCGTGAGCGCGTTGATGGCCCCGCCGCCGATGCCGCCGCAAATGAGCGTGTCAACGCCACCGTTGGCAAGCAGACCCGCCAGGGCGCCGTGACCGGTGCCGCCGGTGCCTACGACCTGCTCGTTGAGCACCTTGCCATCCTGGATGTCATAGATCTTGAACTGCTCGCTGCGGCCAAAGTGCATAAAGATATTGCCGTTGTCGTACGTCGTTGCCACCCTCATGGTACCGACCTCCTTTGTTGGCCATGCGGCCGTCGTCGTGGTGATGGGGGAGTACGCGATATTGCCGCCCTCGATGATGAGTGCTCGACCGTTGACCAGCGCGTTTGCCACCTTGCGATGCGCGCGGCTGCAGATGGCCGCCACCGTGGCGCGGGCGATGCCCATCTGCTGGGCTACGGCCTCCTGATTGAGGCCTTCCAGGTCGCAGAGGCGCAGCACCTCGAGTTCGTCGACCGTCATGTCGATAGCGTCTCCGCTGGCAAGGCCATCGGGGGTAAAGCCGCGATATTCGGGGATGATCCCGACGCGGCGCAGTTTTTCGCGTCTTCCTGCCATGCACTCTCCAAATCTGACATATGTCAACAATAAGATAGCGCGCGAGCTGAACCGTGCAAGACATTTTTGGCATATGTCAGAAAATGAGGGCTTATTTTTGGGCTGTGGGGCCGCGTGCGCCTGGGCTACAATGAATCTCGCTTATAGGCGACTGACAGGAGGGTCAATGAGCAAGGCTGATCAACAGTTTGTAGCCATGTGCCGCGACATTCTGGACCATGGCACCACCACCGAGGGTCAAAAGGTCCGCCCGGTGTGGGAGGACGGCACCCCTGCCTATACCATTAAAAACTTTGGCGTTACGGCACGCTACGACCTGCGTGAGGAGTTCCCCGCGCTCACCCTGCGTCGCACGGCGCTTAAGTCTGCCATGGACGAGATCCTGTGGATCTATCAAAAGAAGTCAAATAACGTCCATGACCTCAACAGCCATATTTGGGACGAGTGGGCCGACGAGACCGGTTCCATCGGCAAGGCCTATGGGTATCAGATTGGCCAGAAGAGCCATTATGCCGAGGGCGATTTCGACCAGATGGACCGCGTGCTGTACGACCTTAAGAACACGCCGTACAGCCGCCGCATCATGACGAACACCTATGTGTTTAGCGACCTGTCCGAGATGCACCTGTATCCGTGCGCGTACAGCGTGACCTATAACGTTACGCAGCGCCCACAGGACGACAAACCGACGCTCAACATGATTCTCAACCAGCGCAGTCAGGATATTTTAGCCGCCAACAACTGGAATGTGTGCCAGTACGCTATTTTGCTGATGATGGTCGCGCAGTCGGTCGATATGATCGCTGGCGAGCTGTTGCATGTGATTGCCGATGCCCACATTTACGACCGTCATGTCGATATCGTCCGCGAACTTATCGAGCGTCCGCAGTTTGCGGCGCCCAAGGTAACGCTTAACCCCGACGTGCACGATTTCTACGCGTTTACGACAGATGACCTCATCGTCGAGGGCTACGAGCACGGCCCGCAGGTCAAGAACATTCCCATTGCGGTGTAGGTGGCGCTCATGACGTGTAAGCTATCTGCCATCGTCGCCGTGTGTGACGACTGGGGCATTGGGTGCGAGGGCGATATGGTGGTGTCCAATCGCGCCGACATGCGCCATTTTGTGGCGTGCACCAAAGGTTGCCCGGTCATTATGGGGCGCAAGAACCTGCTGAGTTTTCCCGGTGGGCGTCCGCTCAAGAACCGCCGCAATATCGTGCTCACCCGCGACGAGAGCTTTGCTCCCGAGGGCGTCGACGTGGTGCATAGCATCGACGAGGCGCTCGCTGCGGTTGCCGATGAGCCCGTTGCGTGGGTGATCGGCGGCGGCGATGTCTATCGGCAATTTTTGCCGTACTGCGTGGAGGCCGAGGTCACGCATAACCACTGCGTCCATCCCGTGGACACGTATTTTCCCAATTTGGATGCCGATCCTGCATGGGAAGTTTCGCGGGCTGGCGGGGTTGCCACGATTGCCGCGGGTGAGGGCGACGAAGGTGTCGATTATGAGTTCGTGACGTATCGTCGCGTTGGGGCGTAAATCGCCTGGCGCGAACGGTATCATCGGGTTGATTGAATGCATGGGGCGGCGCTTAGCGTCGCCTCGTTTGGTATAGATGTGCTGTAAAGAAGGGTGCGGGCAGGCTGCTATGACTGATGCCGTTGAGGTTCTGCGAATTGATTCGCTCGAGGACGAGCGGCTCGATGCCTACGTGCGACTGACCGAGCGCGAGCTGCGCTGCGTGCTGGAGCCGCAAAAGGGCATCTTTATCGCCGAGAGTGCCAAGGTTATTGAGCGCGCGGTGCGTGCCAGATACGAGCCGGTGAGCTTTCTTTTGGGCGAACGCTGGCTCGACCAGATGACGCCGCTGTTTGAGCGCCTGGTTGTGCGCGAGGGCGCAGGTCCGGTTCCTGTGTTCGTGGCTTCCATGGAACTCATGGAGCAGCTGACGGGCTTTAACGTGACGCGCGGTGCGCTCGCGGCGTTTCGTCGCCCGCGGCAGATTCCGGTTGATGAGTTCTTGGGTGGCGTCGTCGAGGCGGCGGGGGAGCGCCCGGTGCGCGTGTGCGTGCTCGAGGGTATTGTCGACCACACGAACGTGGGTGCGATTTTCCGCTCGGCCGCCGCGCTCAATGTCGACGGTATTTTGGTCAGTCCGACGTGCTGCGACCCGCTGTACCGTCGCTCGGCCCGCGTGAGCATGGGCACGGTGTTTCAGGTGCCGTGGACGCGTATTGGCAGCGAGGCTCGTGTGTGGCCGCACGATGGCCTGGCGGCACTGCACGAAGCCGGTTTTTCGTGCGCTGCGATGGCGCTGACGGACGACTCCGTTTCGCTGGACGATCCCGCGCTCCAGGAGATTGACCGCCTGGCAATCTTTATGGGCACCGAGGGTGCTGGCCTGGGCGCCAAGACCATCGCGGGCTGCGACCGGGCCGTGCGCATTCCGATGGCGCACGGGGTCGATTCGCTCAACGTGGCCGCGGCGAGTGCCGTCGCCTTTTGGCAGCTGTGCCCGCATGTGAGCAATGAGTATCACTACCAGCCGGGTTTGTATCACTAAGCAGATAGTTCGCACCGGGCTCTGACTCGGGGTGTTTCGGTCGACGCCGGTCGGTGCTAAGCTGCTATTGGTTTTGGCCTTAAATTGCCGTTTTGTTGTTTGACGTATACTGGTGGGGAGGGCGTGTGGCTAAGAAATCTACGGCTATCGATGTAACGCAGGGCGTTATTTGGCAGCAGCTGCTTTCGCTGTGCGTTCCCATCTTTTTTAGTTCGTTTTTTCAGCAGGCCTACACGCTTATCGGTACCTATATCGTCGGTCAGTTTGGCGGCAAGCTCGCACTGGGCGGCATTCAGGCCACGATGGTGCTCACCGAGCTCTGCATTGGCTTTTGCGTTGGCGTCGGCGCCGGCTGCGCGGTCATTACCGGTCAGTATTTTGGCCAGCACGATGATGAGCGACTGAGCCGTTCGGTCCATACGGCCATGACGCTCGCGCTGGTGGGCGGTATCGTTTTCTCGATTCTTGGCATAGTGTTCGTTGAGCCCATGCTGGTGCTTATGAACACGCCGCATGAGCTATTGGCCGAGGGCGTGGCCTATGCTCGTTGCTATTTTGCCGCCATGGTTGCGGCGCTGCTGCTCAATATGGGTACGGCACTGCTGCGCGCCGTGGGCGACACGCGCGGACCTGCTGTGATCATCGCTTCCGGCTGCCTTGTTAATGCGGTGCTGGATGTCATCTTCGTTGCCGTGCTTCATATGGAGGCTCTGGGCTGCGGCATCGCGGTGGCGCTGACCATTTGCTCCAACGCCACGATGATCGTGATTCGCATGATGCACGCACCGGGTGCGTGGCGGCTTTCGCTGTCCAAACTCGGCATTGATCCTGGCATTTGTAAGAGCATGATCTCGTGTGGTCTGCCGCTTGGCTTTCAGTCTGCTGCGTATTCGATTTCCAACGTTTTGATTCAGGTGTCGGTCAACTCGTTTGGCGCCGATGTCACCACGGCGTGGGGTCTTTCGGGCCGTTTGGATGGCATTGTCTGGATGGTTACCGAGGCGCTTGGCGTGTCGATCACCACGTTCTCGGCACAGAACTTTGGCGCGCGCAACTACGAGCGCATGCGCAAGGGCTACCATACGTCGCTCGTGCTGTCGTTTATGCTCATTGGTGGCCTGTCTGCCGTGCTGCTGGTGTTCTCGGGTCCTCTGTCGCGTCTGTTTGTCGACGATGCTTCGATTGCGGCGTATACCACGACGATTCTTCATTTCATTGCGCCGTTCTACGCGATTTTCTCGATTATCGAAAACGCGTCGGGCTCCATTCGTGGTGCCGGCGTGAGCTTGCAGCCCATGCTGCTCACGATTTTTGGCACCGTCGTGCTCAGGGTGATCTGGGTGTTTGCGATTATGCCGTTCGATCCGTCGCTTGAGCACCTGCTGCTGGTCTACCCTGTAACCTGGCTCATCACCGCCACGATGTTCACCATCTACCACCATAGCGGCAACTGGCTCGGCCGCGCCACTGCCAAATGATCCCTTGGGGACGGAGAAAAACGGATCATTTCTCTCCGTCTTGATGTCGATGATCCGTTTTCCTCCGTCCCCTTTGGATCAATTAGTATTCGATGCCTTGGCGGGCTAGGAGGCCTTCGTCGAAGTAGTGTTT
Organism: uncultured Collinsella sp.; assembly: GCA_947002045.1. Lineage (GTDB taxonomy): Bacteria > Actinomycetota > Coriobacteriia > Coriobacteriales > Coriobacteriaceae > Collinsella. The sequence goes on along the minus strand of CAMQJB010000010.1, from coordinate 34,277 downwards.
GACGGGGCGCATTTCGGTGACCAGGTCGGCGAGATTAGCGAGGGGCAGCAGTCCGCGGCCGGTGAGCACGAGTTCCGTGGTGGCTGGCTTTATAGCGATCAACGTTTCGACATCCTCGCGCGTCACGAAGCCGCGGCGCATGGCCTCGCCGAGTTCGTCCAAAATCAGAATGTCGACCTGTGATATCTGCTCGCGTGCGAGCTCCATGATCTGTGCGGCGCAAGCCTCGGGCGTGTCACGGTCGGCCTGTACAATGCGCAGTCCCAGGCGCGGTGCGGCATCGTGTTCGGCGCAGTGTAGCTTCTTGGCAAACTGCAGCATGAGCACGTTAAGTCCATAGCCCGTGGCGCGCAGCGCGAGCCCCAGCGCAGCCGTCGTCTTGCCCTTGCCGTCGCCCGTATAGATTTGAACCTTGCCGACTTCCAGTGATGCCATCTCTGTCCTTTCGTGCCCGGCGTCGGTTTATCGCCGTCCGGGTTGGGTATTCTAGATAGCATTATCAACCCCAGTAGATGGAGTTCAAGCAGATGGAGATGGATGACAACAAACGTAGACGGAATATGATCCTCTACGTGCTCATCGCCTTCGTCGTCTACCTCGTGCTCTCGACCGTTCTGTTTCCCAACATCGGTCACACGCAGCAGATTACGAAGACCGATTATTCGACGTTTGTCAAAGCGCTCGATAAGAAAAGCGTCGACAAGGTCGAGTACAACACGGATGATTACACGATTTATTACACCAAGAAGGGCGAGGACGAGAATATCGCCTACAAGACGACCGGCGTGCCGAATGATGCGGGTTTTACCGATCGCGTGCTTGAATCCGGTGCGTCCCTGGAGTCGGTCGTTCCCGATAAAAACTCGGGTCTGATGACCTACTACCTTCTTACACTCATCCTTCCCATGGCGATTTTCTTCCTTATCGGTTGGTGGCTCAACCGCCGTATGAAGAAGGCCATGGGTGATGACGGCCCGTCGATGAACTTTGGCGGCGGCTTTGGCGGCGGCGGACTGGGCAAGTCCGGCGCTCGCGTGATTGCCTCCAAGGATGTTGGCGTGACCTTTAAGGACGTCGCCGGCCAGGAAGAGGCCAAGGAGTCCCTCAAGGAGGTCGTCGACTTTCTGGAGAATCCGCAGCGCTACGAGGAGATCGGCGCCAAGCTTCCGCGCGGAGCTCTCCTTGTCGGTCCTCCGGGCACTGGTAAGACCCTGCTTGCCAAGGCTGTTGCCGGCGAGGCGGGCGTGCCGTTCTTTAGCATTTCGGGTTCTGAGTTCGTCGAGATGTTCGTCGGCCGCGGTGCCGCCAAGGTTCGTGACCTGTTTAAGCAGGCCAAGGAAAAAGCCCCGTGTATCGTCTTTATCGATGAGATCGATACCATCGGCAAGAAGCGCGATGGCGGCGGCTTTAGTGGCAACGACGAGCGCGAGCAGACGCTCAACCAGCTGCTGACCGAGATGGACGGCTTCGATAACCACAAGGGCATCGTCGTCCTCGCTGCGACCAACCGTCCCGACAGCCTCGATCCCGCCCTGCTGCGCCCCGGTCGTTTTGACCGCCGCATTCCCGTTGAGCTGCCCGACCTGACTGGCCGCAAGAACATCCTCGAGCTGCATGCCAAGAGCGTGAAGACGCAGCCGCCGATCGACCTGACCGCTATTGCCCGCGCCACGCCCGGTGCCTCGGGCGCCGACCTTGCCAATATCATCAACGAGGGTGCCCTGCGCGCTGTTCGCGAAGGCCGCAAGCGCGCGACCCAGGACGACTTCGAGGAGTCGGTGGAGGTCGTCATTGCCGGCCAGCAGCGTAAGTCCACGGTGCTTTCCGACCACGAGAAGCAGGTCGTTTCCTACCACGAGATCGGTCATGCCATCGTCGCTGCCCGCCAAAAGGGTTCCGCGCCGGTTACCAAGATCACCATCGTGCCGCGCACGAGCGGCGCTTTGGGCTACACCATGCAGGTCGAGGAGGACGAGCGCTTCCTGACCACGCGCCAGGAGGTCCTGGACAAGCTCGCCGTCTACTGCGGTGGCCGCGCGGCCGAGGAGCTCATCTTTGGCGAGATGACGACCGGCGCCGCCAACGATATCGAGCAGGCCACCAAACTCGCCCGTAACATGGTGACGCGCTTTGGTATGTCCGATGAGTTTGGCATGATGGCGCTCGGTACCGTCCAGAACGCGTACCTCAACCAGGACACGTCGCTCACCTGCGCCCCGGGTACGGCCGAGCGCGTGGACGCGATTGTCGCCAAGCTGATCGAGGACGCGCATGATCGCGCCCTGCAGATCCTGAAGGAGAACAAGTTCAAGCTCCATGAGCTGGCTCGTTATCTGTACAAGAAGGAGACGATCACGGGCGAGGAGTTCATGAACCTCCTCACACGCGAAAATCCGCTGATGCCAAAGCAACAGTAACGTTGCGTTCGGGACAGTAAATATCGACGCCCCATTTGAGTGCCTATCTCAAATGGGGCGTTTTGCTTGGGAGGGATATGTATGAAGATCGTGGTGAGTGCCTGTTTGATGGGCGAGAGCTGCAAGTATAACGGCCTCGATAATTACCACCGCGCGTTGGTCGAGGCCTGCGAACGCACAGGGACCGAGGTACTCCTCGTATGTCCTGAGGTTTTTGGCGGTCTGCCCACGCCACGCGATCCGTCCGAGATTGTGAACGGCGAAGTCCGTACCTGCGAGGGCGTGTCCGTTGACCGGGAATTCCGCCTGGGCGCTCAACGTGCGCTCGACATGTGCGAGCAGGCGGGCGGCCCTTCCGAGATTGCTGCGTGCATCTTGCAGGACCGCAGCCCCTCGTGCGGCGCGGGTCGCATCTACGACGGCACCTTTAGCGGTACACTCACCGCGGGCAACGGCGTTTTCGTCGATCTGTTGCTGCGTCACGGCTACCGCGTCATTCCGGCTAGCGAGTTCGACCCCAAATTACTTGAGCAATAAAAAACCACCACAAAGGTGCCCCTTTGTGGTGGTTTTGGGCTTGGTCTAGAGCGTGTGGCCGTAGGCATCGGCGGCCTTTATGGCGGCGGCGAACTTTTCGTCGGTGAAGGGCTCCGGGTTGCCCTGCTTCCACTCGTTGGTGGCGTGCGCGTACTCGCATAGGGCCGGGATATCGGACTCGGAAAGTCCGACCTGCTCAAGCGTCACGGGCAGGCCCATCTGCCTGTTAAAGGCGGCGTAGCGCTCAAGGTTCTCGGTATCGCCCGTATAGGCAAACAGCACCAGCACGCCCAGACTCACGACCTCGCCGTGTAGGTAGGAGCCCTCGCGCGGAATGCTGCAGGTGGCGTTGTAGAACGCATGCGCCACGCTCGAGTTGTAGTAGTAATCGTTTTGGTTGGTCAGGTTCGAGACATAACCCGTGTTGACCACGATATCGAGCGCGATCTGCTTGACGGCCTCGCTCGACAGGTTCTGGCGCACGTCCTCAAGACCCTGGACGCCATAAGTAAATAGCGGCTCGGAGCAGGTGTGGGCGAGTGCCAGGCCAAGACCGGCGGTGTGCTCCAGGTTGCCGGCGCTCGTGGCGTACTCGACCTCGGGCTGCTTAGACAGGGCATCGCCCACGCCGGCCCAGAAGTATTCTGCCGGTGCCTCGGCGATGATCTTGGGGTTGATGAAGATGTGAGCGGGGCGGTTGGGGTACGAATAGCCCTCGAGCGAGCCGTCGTCGTTGTAGACAACGGCAATGGCGGTCGCGGCGGAGCAGTTGGAACAAATCGTCGGGACGGTGAAGACGATCTTCTTGAGCTCGATGGCCGCCGTCTTCACGGTATCGAGCGCCTTGCCGCCGCCACAGGCAATGAGCACGTCGGCTTCCTGACAGGCAGGGGAGTTCAAGACCTTGGCGATATTGGCACGCGTACTGTTGGTACCGTAGACGCGCGTCTCCAGAATCTCGACGTCGGTACCTGCCAGCGCAGCTTCGATACCGGGAAGTGCTGCGGCCAGTGCCCGCTTGCCACCGATGATCGCGACCTTTGTCGCGCCGTACTCCGCCAGTGCGGCGGGCAGCTCGTCAAAGCAATCCTCGCCAACGGTGTAGTCGCTCATTCCAATCGTGCGCATAGCAACCTTCTTTCGTTCGATAGAGTGCTTTCAGGTATTTTGCTCCTAGAGCAGGGCTGTAATAGCGAGAAATTTCGAACGTATAAAACCAGTGTTGAGGGTTTTTCGCCGGCGAGGAACGTGCTAGCATACTCCGCATAAGCGTTGATGGGGACGAGTAGTCGGCCATCCGCATGCTACAGAGAGCGGGGAGCGCTGAGAACCCGTGCATGCGACCGATGAAAATCACCCCGGAGCTGCGGTCCCAACGGACGTGCCGCACAGGCACGTCTTAGTAGATATCGCCGAGATGGTCGTCGATACAGGCCAGCCGAGTAACGGATGCGAGCGCGCTAGAAGCGGGCGAGGGCATCTAAGCTGGGTGGTTAAGCGAAGAGCTTTTGCGGGCGCACAGCCCGTTTTGTGGCGCTTCGTCCCAGCTTGCAGGGACGGGCGCTTTTTTTGGTGCCCAGAGGGCGTGCGCGCCCACGACATGAAAGGGGTACCGTGGCAAACGAGTACAAGCAGACGATGAATCTGCCCAAGACCGGTTTTCCCATGCGTGCCGGTCTTTCCAAGTCCGAGCCCAAGCGACTCAAGGACTGGCAGGACAACAAGGTCTACGAGCAGGTTCTGAAGAAGAACGAGGGTCACAAGAAGTTCGTGCTGCACGACGGTCCTCCGTACGCCAACGGCCCGATCCACATCGGCCACGCCATGAACAAGATCTCCAAGGACATGATCAACCGCTACTGGATGATGCAGGGCTATGAGGTTCCCTATGTCCCCGGTTGGGACTGCCATGGTCAGCCGATCGAGCACAAGGTCGAGGAGAAGCTCGGCACCGAGAAGTTCAACCAGACCCCCACGGCCAAGATTCGTGAGCTCTGCAACGAGTTCGCTGTCGAGAACATTGAGCTGCAGAAGGCCGGTTTCCGTCGTCTGGGCGTGCTCGGCGACTGGGATAACCCCTATCTGACGCTCTATCACCAGCACGATGCCGCCGACATCGAGGTCTTCAAGGCCATGTTCGATAAGGGCATGATCTATCGCGGCCACAAGCCGGTTCACTGGTGCAAGCACTGCCACACCGCGCTGGCGGAGGCCGAGATTGAGTACTCCGACGAGACGAGCCCCTCCATCTTCGTGCGCTTTGAGATGACCTCCAAGCCCGCCGGCCTCGAGAACTTCGACGGTCCGGTCGACTTTATCATCTGGACGACCACGCCGTGGACCATCCCCTCTGACCAGGCCGTTTCCCTTAAGCCCGGCGCCGCCTATGTCGCCGTTGAGCACGATGGCCGTGCCGAGGTCATGCTCGAGGACCTGGCTCCCAAGTGCTGCGAGGAGTTTGGCTGGGAGTACACCCCGGTTATGGTCGCCGGCAAGCCCTATGTGGTTCCCGCTGAGACCTTCCACCACATCCACTACAAGCAGCCGATCTTTGACGGTGTTGAGGGCGTGGCGCTGCTGGCCGATTACGTCGGTGTCGACGACGGTACCGGTATCGTCCACAACTCGCCTGGCCACGGCGTCGACGACTACTTCGCCTGCCTCAAGGAGGGCATCACCGACATCTGCATGCCGGTCGATGACGACGGCAAGTTCTACACCGGCGAGGAGTTTGGCACCGGTGGTCCCTTCAGCGGTATGGATACCGATGAGGCCAACCCGCATATCATCGAGTTCCTGCGCGAGCGCGGCACCCTGGTTCTCGAGAAGAAGATCACGCACAGCTATCCGCACTGCTGGCGCTGCAAGCACCCGGTGCTCTTCCGTGCTACTGACCAGTGGTTTGTCTCGATGGACAAGACCGGTTTGCGCGAGCAGGCTGGCAAAGAGGTCCGCGAGAACGTCAAGTGGTATCCGGCCCACGCGGCCAACCGCATCGGTGCCATGGTCGAGCAGCGTCCCGACTGGTGCATCAGCCGTCAGCGCAACTGGGGCGTGCCTATCCCCAGCTACACCTGCGCCGACTGCGGCGAGAAGGTCATGAATGATGCCACGCTCGACGCCGTCATCAAGCTCTTCCACGAGAAGGGCTCCGACGCCTGGTTCACCGACGCTCCCGAGAGCTACCTGGGTGAGGCCTGCGTCTGCCCCAAGTGCGGCGGCCATCACCTCAAGGCCGATAAGGACATCCTCGACGTGTGGTGGGATTCCGGCGTCTCTTGGAAGGCCGTCTGCGAGTATCGCCCCGAGCTTGAGTACCCGGCTGACGTGTATCTCGAAGGCTCCGACCAGCACCGCGGTTGGTTCCAGAGCTCGCTGCTCACCTCTGTGGGCGCCAACGGCCATGCTCCGTACAAGGCAGTCGTCTCGCAGGGCTTCACGCTCGACGGTCAGGGCCGCAAGATGTCCAAGTCGCTCGGCAACGTCATCGACCCCAACAAGGTCTGCGACGAGATGGGCGCCGACATCATCCGCCTGTGGGTCGCCTCGGTCGACACCAGCTCCGACGTTTCCATCGACCACGAGATTCTCGCTCGTACGTCCGATGCCTACCGCCGTTTCCGCAACACGCTGCGCTTCCTGCTCTCCGAGCTCGAGGGTCAGTTTGAGCCCGAGACCGACGGTGTCGCCTTTGCCGACCTGCTGCCGCTCGACAAGCTCATGGTTGCCCGCCTGACCCAGGTCCAGGCCGAGGTCGACGACGCTTACTCCTGCTACGAGTTCCCGCGCGCCTACCGTGCGCTTTACGACTTTGTGGTTACCGAGCTCTCCAACGTGTACCTCGACGCCCTGAAGGATCGTCTGTACTGCGAGAAGCCCGGCTCGCTCGAGCGCCGCAGCGCTCAGACCGTGCTCGCCGAGCTCTTCTCGATGCTCATGCGCGATCTGCAGCCGATCTTGTCCTACACCGTCGACGAGGCCATGGCCTATGCGCCCGCCGGCTGCGTCGATCACCAGAAGTACGCCGCGCTGCTCGATTGGTACAAGTCGCCTATCACGGTCGACGAGGCCAATGAGTTTGAGGGCGTGCTCGAGGCTTCGCTCGAGCTCCGTAGCGCCGTGACCAAGGCCCTTGAGGATGCCCGTTCCGCTGGCACCTTCACCAAGAGCCAGCAGGTCCGCGTCAAGGCGGTCGTTCCCGCCGAGATGTACGCGCTGCTGACCGGTGACAAAGCCGTCGACCTGGCCGAGTTCTACATCGTCTCCGATGTTGAGCTGACCCAGGGCGACGAGCTTTCCGTTGCTATTGAGGCTGCCGAGGGCGAGTGCTGCGACCGTTGCTGGAACTATCGCACCACCGTCGGCGAGTACAACGGCCACGCGCATATTTGCAAGCGCTGCGCCGACGCCCTTTAGGTTCCGCCGTTCTACCGAACGGCGGACCTGCCGACGCTGCGCGGGCCGCATTTGGACAATCTGACGTTCAATTTCAAGGGCGCGACCGAAAGGTCAGCGCCCTTTCGTTTCACGTCACCTTGTCTCAAATGCGACCTGCTCGCTCATTTATGCTCTACCTGCGGTGTTTCCGTTCTTGGGAGATTTGTCGCTTCTTGCTTGCGTCAATGTATGATTATCTACTGCGTTATACGGAATTCGATTGTTCTTGAGGGTAGGGGATTTCTTTGGGTCGTGGTGCGGATATGACGCCGCCTTTGCGTTGGCGGTTAGGTGTTGCTGGTGGGGTAGCGCTCGTTGTGTTGCTTGTTGACCAGCTGACCAAGCTTGCGGTTCGTGCCGTGGGCGATGCTCTGCATGTGACCGTTATCCCCGGCGTGATCGATTTTCTGTTTGTTCGCAATATCGGAGCCGCCTTTAGCATGGGCGAGGGGCATGGCATCGCGTTTGCCGTGCTGGCGTTGGCAGTCATTATCGCTATTGCCGTGTACCTCGTTCGTGCACCCCAGCTCGCCCATCTTGAGGTTGTGGGCATGGCCATGGTTGCGGGCGGCGCCGTCGGCAACGCTATCGATCGCCTGACCATGGGCTTCGTGACCGATTTTATTGCCACCACCTTCATCGACTTCCCCGTTTTTAATGTAGCCGATATCGGCATTACGGTCGGCGTCGTGCTGGCGCTCATCGGTTACATGTTTTTGAGCCCCGCCGCTCGCGAGGTCGATGCGACCGCCGAACTCAACGCTCGTGATGAGGCTCGCGCCAAACGCAAAGCCAAGCAGCGTGGGGAGCGTGCCCGCAAGATTCGCGAAAGGAATGAGCGCTAATGGCCGACATCCATATTCTTGTTGCCGACGATTCCGCTGGTCAGCGTCTTGACGCCTATCTGGGCGCCAACGATGGCTGTCCCACACGCTCTGCCTGCGCGCATCTGATCGAGGGAGGCGCCGTTGCCGTCAACGGCGAGACCTGCCTGTCAAAAAAGTATGCTGTGCGCGCCGGCGACCGCATCTCGGTCGACTTGCCCGAGCCGCACGATCCGACCGACGTGATTCCCGAGGCCATTCCCCTCGATATCCGCTACGAGGACGACTACCTCATCGTGCTCTCCAAGCAGCGCGGCCTGGTGTGCCATCCCGCCCACGGCCACGAGAGCGGCACCCTTGCGAACGCTCTGGTCTACCACTGCGGCATCGATCATCTTGGTACCGTGCAGGGTGAGGACCGCCCCGGCATCGTGCATCGCCTGGATCGCGATACCTCGGGCCTTATGCTCGCGGCAAAAGACGACGACACCCAGCGCGCGCTTCAAAATCTCATCCGCACGCGCACGCTCGACCGTCGCTATATCACGCTCGTTCACGGGCACATCGCCATGGATGAGGGCACTATCAACACTGGTATTGCCCGATCGACGCGCGACCGCGTGAAGATGGCGGTTTCCGATGACCCCTTTGCGCGCCAGGCCATCACGACTTTTAAGGTGCTCGAGCGCTTTGATTCCACGCGTTTTGACGACGGCTATACGCTCGTCGAGTGCCACTTGTTTACGGGCCGCACGCATCAGATTCGCGTGCACATGCGCCATATCAACCACGCCTGCGTGGGCGATCCGCTCTACGGCAAGTGCGACGCGCGCGCCGATCAGGGTCTGACCAGGCAGTTCCTTCATTCCTGGCGTGTGGCGTTCGACCATCCCGTGACGGGAGAGCGCATTGAGTGCCGTGATGAGCTGCCGTGGGACCTTGCCGCGGTTCTGGATGACCTGGCCCCGCGTTCGCTCGGCCGCACTGCCGCCGGTGACGAAATTGTCCCGCAGCTCGGTCTGCTCGAAGCCTAGCCAGTATTAGGTGGTTTCTTGAACTCGGTAAGCCTGCGGTAAGATATACGATTGTTTACGTAACGCGTTGCTGGGAGCCTGCATGCTCGCCTTTTTACAAACCAACACACCCATCGTGATCTTCAACCAGATTGTCGTCACGCTGCTCACGGTCTGCTTTCTGTACCAGGTGGTCTTCTTTGTCATCGGTGCTCTTCGTGGCGAGGTCGCGCCTCCCAAGGCCAAAAAACTCCACCGCTATGCGTTCTTTATCGCGGCGCATAACGAGGAAGCCGTGATCGCCAACCTCGTACGCTCCATCAAGGATCAGGACTATCCGTCCGAGCTTATCGAGGTCTTCGTCGTCGCCGACGCCTGCACCGACAACACGGCGCAGCTTGCGCGCGAGGCCGGTGCCATTGTTTACGAGCGCAATGATCTGGCCCGTAAGGGCAAGAGCTGGGTCATGGACTTTGGTTTCGACCGTATCCTTAACGAGTATCCCGACACGTTTGAGGGCTACTTCATCTTCGATGCCGACAACGTTATCTCCCGCGATTACGTGTCTAAGATGAACGATGCCTTTGACCAGGGTTTCCATGTGGTCACGAGCTATCGCAACTCCAAGAACTTCGGCAGCTCGTGGGTCTCGGCAGCTAATGCCACCTGGTATCTGCGTGAGGCACGCTTTCTCAACAACGCGCGTAATATCTGCAAGACGTCTTGCGCCGTCTCGGGTTCGGGCTATCTCATTTCTGCCAGCGTGATCGAAGGCATGCACGGCTGGCAGTTCCACACGCTGACTGAGGACATTCAGTTCACCACGTTCTGCGCCATCCATGGCATTCGCATCGGTTATGCACCGGCGGAGTTCTTTGACGAGCAGCCCGTGACGTTTAAGGCGTCCTGGAAACAGCGCATGCGTTGGACTAAGGGCTTTTACCAGGTATTCTTTACCTATGGTAAGCACTTGGTCAAGTCGACCTTCCGCTATCATCGCTTTGCCGCCTACGACATGTTTATGACCATCGCTCCGGGCATGCTGCTGTCCCTGATCTCTATGCTCGCCAACGTGACCTTCCTCGTCGTGGGCGGTCTTTCGCACGGCTTTTTGGCCACCGAGGTCGAGATGCAGGCGTGCGCCGCCTCGCTCATCATGACCTTCGCGATGATGTACCAGACCTTCTTTATCCTGGCGCTACTCACGACCATCTTCGAGTACAAGCATATTCACTGTGCGCAAAAGTGGCGTTTGGTGACCAACCTGTTTACCTTCCCGATCTTTATGTTCAGCTATATCCCCATCACGGTGGCTGCTCTGTTCCTAAAGGTCGACTGGGTCCCGACGCAGCACGCCGTCAACGTTACCCTCGATGAGGTCATGCAAGGCGCCAAATAACCACGATTAAAACCACCACAAAGGGGACAGGCACCTTTGTGGTGGTTTTTACTTTTACGATGCAGCTCGAGGAGGTGCTCGATGGTCTATATCCCGTTTTGGCTGTGCGCCATCGCTGGTGCTTGCATCGATGCGCGCGAGCGGCGGTTTCCGAACGCGCTTGCTGCCGCGTGCACCGTGGCGGCGTTTGCAGGCGTTTGGCTCGACAAGGGCGTTAACACGGCGCTTGACCATGCCGGTCTTGCGGTCATCGTCTACCTTGCCCTTGTGCTCACTGAGTCGCTCTGGCGGCACCTCCGTCAAGCCCCCGGAATCGGCATGGGGGACGCCAAGGCGCTCTTCGCGCTTTGCACGCTCGACCCTATGGGCGGCATCGTGGCATTTGCCGTCGCACTCCTGGTCCTTGCCCTCTTCTGCCTCTTCACAAAATCGCGCTCTCTGCCATTGCTCCCGTTTTTGGTGCCGATTTTTGCCATAATCGAGGTCGTGGGCTGCACATTGTAAACGATTGCGCATCCTTCTTAAGGAGCATGCCATGGCAACTAATCAAGAAACGGCCGTCATTAAGGCGCGCATGGACCGTATTCCTTCGGCGTTGTCGTCCGAACTTGTCGAGCGCATTTCCGCCGATCGTGCTTCGGGTGCCGTCAACCCGTATCGTTGCAACGACGATCAGGTCATTCGTCGTATTGATCGCGCTGCCGACAAAGGCACGCTTATGCGTCCGGCGTTTATGCGCGATACCGAAAAGATTCTTCATCTTCCGGCGTACACGCGTTATGCAGGTAAAACGCAGGTCTTTAGCTTCCGTAGCAACGATGACCTGTCGCGTCGCGGTCTGCACGTGCAGCTTGTCTCGCGCATCGCTCGCGATGTAGGACGTGCCCTGGGGCTCAACTGCGATCTGATCGAGGCGATTGGCCTGGGCCACGACTTGGGCCACACACCCTTTGGCCATGCAGGTGAGCGATTCCTCAACGATATCTATCACGAGCGCACGGGTCGTTATTTTTTCCATAACGTGCAGTCGGTCCTCGTGCTCGATGCGCTGTATGGCCGCAATGTGTCGCTCCAGACGCTTGATGGCGTGCTGTGCCATAACGGTGAGTACGAGCAACGCGTGTTTGAGCTCTCGGACATGAGCTCCTTTGACCAGTTCGATCAGACGGTTGAAGATTGCATCGCCACGGGCTATGGCGCAATTGAGCACCTGCGTCCCATGACGCTCGAGGGCTGCGTGGTTCGCATCTCGGATATCCTCGCCTACGTTGGGCGCGATCGCCAAGACGCCATTGCGGCGGGTCTGCTGTCACCTGACGCCTTTGACGATGGCCTGGGCGGGGCATACAACAGCTGGATCCTCACGCACGCCTCCATCGATATTGTCGAGCACAGCTATGGCAAGGCGCGTATCGAGATGAGCGAGGATCTGTTTGAGGAAATCCGCCGAGCCAAGCGCGAGAACTACGAGAAAATCTATAGCAAAGGCGGCATCGAGGGCGACTCCGAAGCGGAGCTGCGCGAGGCTTTCGAAAAGCTCTACGACCGTTGCCTTCGGGATATTAACGAAGGCGATGAGTCTTCGTATATCTTTAAGCACCATATTTCTCGCATTGAGCAGCAGCTTTCCTATTACGACCGTACCTATGCTTGGCAAGACGACAAGGATCAAGTGGTGGTGGACTACATCGCGAGCATGACTGACGGCTATTTCTGCGAGCTCACGAGCAAGTTGTTCCCGGGATTGAAGTTTCCGCACCGAACCTATATTAACGAACGGTAGTTCGTATATATTCGGTATACTGTTCGTGGAAAACGTTTTTGATTGATGCACGGGATGGCTATGGACGACCTTTTTTCTGCTTCGACGCGCGAGCGTTCCTTTCAGAATGCGCCGCTTGCGGTGCGCATGCGCCCCAATTCGCTCGACGAGTACGTGGGTCAGCAAAAGGCCGTCGGTAAGGGCTCGTGGCTGCGTGCCGCAATTGAGCACGATGTGCTGTCGAGTGTGATTCTGTATGGGCCGGCCGGTACGGGCAAAACGACGCTGGCCCACATTATCGCTAATCATACCAAGAGCGAGTTTGTCGAGGTCAGCGCCGTGACGGGTACCGTGAAGGACCTGCGCCGCGTGATTGACGAGGCCAAGACGCGCCTGAATACCTACGACCGCCGCACCATTCTTTTCATCGACGAGATTCACCGCTTCTCCAAGTCGCAGCAGGATGCCTTGCTGCATGCGGTTGAGAACCGTACCGTCATTATGATTGGCGCCACGACGGAGAATCCGTACTTTGAGGTCAACTCGGCGCTGCTCTCGCGTGGTCGCGTGGTGGAGCTTGAGCATCTGAAAGACGAGGATATCGCCACACTCATTGAGCGTGCGCTCGAGGCTCCGCAGGGTTTGAACGGCAAGTTCTCGGCCGATGAGGATACGGTTAAGACCATCTGCACGCTGGCAGCGGGTGATGCTCGTTCAGCGCTCACGACGCTCGAGCTTGCGAGCGAGATTGCCGTCACGCGTCCCGATACCGAGGGAACACCGGCGCCGGCGGCGGGGGAGCGCTATCCCATCACCGTTGACGACGTGAAGATTGCCAACCCGCGCCGTGGCTTTTCGTACGACAAAAACGGTGACATGCACTACGACATCATCAGTGCGTTTATTAAGTCTATGCGCGGTAGTGACCCCGATGCCACGATCTATTGGCTCGCGCGCATGATCGATGCAGGGGAGGATCCCAAGTTTATCGCTCGCCGTATTATGATTCAGGCTTCTGAGGATGTTGGCAACGCCGACCCGCAGGCGCTTTTGGTGGCGCATGCCGCATTTAAGTCTGCCGAGGTCATTGGCTATCCCGAGTGCCGTATTAATCTGGCTCAGGCTGCTCTCTATGTGTGCTTGGCGCCTAAATCCAACGCGTGCGAGGCCTCGATTGACGCGGCATTGGCCGATATTCATTCAAGTGGACTTCGCGAGGTGCCCAGTTACCTGCGCGATCGTCACCGTCCGGGCAGCGACGAATACGGCGTGTATAAGTATCCGCACGATTATCCCGAAGGCTGGGTCGATCAGCGCTATTTGCCCGAGGGGCTGGAGCGCGGCGCATTCTGGCAGCCTGCGGGCCGCGGCTGGGAAGAGTGGCGTGTGGAGCAAAGCGAACGCGACCGTAGCGGTAACGCACCCAAGTAGGTCATTGGCACCACGCACATTCCCTTTGGGTATCTTTCCCCTTCTTTGGGGTACCATGAACAGCGTCTGTATTTCGATTCCTTCGGGAGGCTTGTATGAGTCCCATTCAAATCGCCCTGCTGCTGCTCGCCGTTGCCGGTGTGTGGGCTGTTATCGAGCTCGCGCTCACGCTGCGTAAGACCCGCACCGTCGTTGATTCGCTCGACAAGACCGTAAACGATCTCAATAACACCATCGCCGAGGCTCAGCCCGTGGTGGCAAAACTCGACGGCGCTGTCGACGAGCTTACGCCGGCACTTGCCCAGATGGAGCCGTTGCTTAAGTCGAGCAAGACGGCAGTTGATGCCCTTACCTCCAACCTTGTCGAAGTTGAGGCAGTCGTTCGCGACATTTCCGAGGTTACGGGTAGCATGGCCGAGGCCAGCAACGCTGTGTCGAGCGTGACCGATTCTGCGGCCGGTGCCGTGCAGAAACTCTTTAACAAGGTGAAGGCCCCCGCGGCTGACGCCGAGCGCAAGCTTTCCGCTGCCGCCGAAGCCGAGCAGCCGACCGAGCGTGTCCTGATTGGCGAAGCCGGGGACGATGTCACTGCTGGTGACGATGATGCACAGAAGACTGCTGCTAAAGCAGCCCAGTATTACACCTACACGCCCGCCGAGACCTCCGAGGAGTCCTGCGATGAGTAGCGAAGCAACTTGCCCCATCACGCTGACTGTTGCCGGGGATCCGCGTCTGGCACGTCTCGTTCGTATGACGGCTGCCAACGTTGGTGCCCTGTGCTCCATGTCCGTCGATCGCATCGAGGACATCCGTATGGCTGCCGAGGAAGCCTTTATCTTTGGCTGCACGGCTGTTGATTCTGACGATATCTCGATTAAATTCGATGTCGACGAATCTCACGTGGGCATGACCTTTACCTTTGGCGATCAGGCGACTGTCGATGAGGATGACCAGGCTGCCGTGTATGCCGAGCTCATTTTAGCGAGCGTGTGCGATTCCTACGAAAAGACTGCGGCGCCCCTGACGCTTTCCCTCGACCTCAAGGCGGATATCTAATATGACCGAACGTTCCCGGAGCGGTAAGACCGCTTGGGACAAGGAGAAAACCCGCGAGTTGTTTCGTCGCTACAAAGAGACCGGTGATCCGGACGCACGTGAGCAGCTCGTTATGTCCCATATGAACCTGGTAAGGTTTCTTGCCAACAAATTTAAGAACCGCGGCGAGCCGCTCGACGACCTGATGCAGGTCGGATACCTGGGTTTGCTTAAAGCGATCGACCGCTTTGATCCGGAGCGCGGACTCGAGTTCACGACGTTTGCCACGCCTACCATCCTGGGCGAGATCAAGCGTCACTTTCGCGACAAGGGCTGGAGCGTGCGCGTGCCGCGCCGTCTGCAGGAACTTTCTGCCAAGGTCAACCAGGCCACCGACAAGCTCACCAATGAGTTGCAGCGCTCGCCTAAGGTTGAAGAAATCGCTGAGTACCTGGGCGTGACCGTCGACGAAGTGCTGGAGGCCATGGAATCGTCTTCGGCCTATACCTCGGTGCCCATCGAGGCTCCCGGCGCGTCCGACTCCGACGATGCGCCTTCGATTCTCGACCGCTATGCCGATGACGACAACGAGCTTGACTTTACCGATGACCGCCTGGTGATCGAGGAAGCCATCCGCGATTTCTCGCCGCGTGAGCGTGAGGTTATCGAGCTGCGCTTTGTGAAGGGCATGACCCAGATCGAGATCGCTAAGAATTTGGGTATCTCGCAGGTGCAGGTTTCGCGCCTGCTGCGCCGTACCCTTAAGAAGATACAGGACAAGATCGACCCCGACGGAGTGATGGTTCGTTCATGATTGAGCACCCCCAACAAACCGACCGCACGCTGCGCGATACTCGTATTCTGACGCTTCGCATTTGGGCTGTCGTCGGCTGCATTGTCATCGCAGCCGTCATCTTTAACCTTATGGGTATCCTGGCGCCGGTTATCGAGTTTCTTGCTGTCGGTTCCATCATCGCTTTTGTGATGTCGCCGATCACTAACTGGCTCGAGCATCACGGCGTCGGTCGTGGCATCGGTTCGCTCATCGCGCTGATCGTGGTTGTGGCAGTGCTCGTCGGCGTCGTCTGCATCCTGTCGCCTATTTTGCTCGGTCAGATTATGGAAGTCCTGAGCCGTCTGCCTGAGCAGCTTCGCGTTGCGGGCGGTGATCTCAACGAGATGATTTCGCACGCTAAGACGCTCAACAACACGCCGCTCAAGGAGTACCTGGACGATAATCTGTCCTCGCTGGTTACTGTGGCGTCCAAGTACGTATCGCAAATCGCCGCTGAGCTCGGTCGCGGCGTGTTCCCGCTGATCACCAACACGGCCTCGCAGCTGTTCGTAATCTTCCTGGGTTTGGTGCTTGCCTACTGGCTTGCCTGTGATTATCCCCGTATGCACCACGAGGTCTGTACCATCATCGGACAGGAAAAAGAGACCTCGTACCGCTTTATGGTCGCGATTCTTTCGCGCTCGGTCGGCGGTTATATGCGCGGCATGGTCGTGACGTCCATCTGCGGTGGCATCCTCGCCTTTATTGGCTTTACGCTCATTGGCCATCCCTATGCGGCACTCATGGCCATCTTTACCGGCATCATGCACTTGGTCCCGGTTGTCGGTCCCTGGGTAAGCGCGGCGATCGCCACGGTGCTCGGCTTTATGTTCAGCCCCATGCTGGCGTTGTGGACGCTCGTTGTGACCATGGTGGCTCAAAACGTCACCGATAACGTCATTTCCCCCAAGGTCATGCAGAGTTCGGTGCAGGTGCATCCCATCATGAGCCTGACGGCCCTCGTTATTGGTTCGGCACTTATGGGTCCCATCGGCATGGTCATCGCCATTCCGCTGTGCGCGGCCCTCAAGGGCATTTTCGTCTACTACTTTGAGAACGAGACCGGTCGCCAGCTCGTGGCATACGACGGCGCTGTATTTAAGGGCACGCCATATCGCGATGCCGAGGGTAACCCGGTCGCCGCCTACGACGCGCCTGGAGACGATACGTTCATTTATGAGTCCGAGCTCATTGGCAACGAGACCGCGCCCGAGGCCCAGGCGATGCCCAAGCCCGAGCTCGAGAATCCCTGGATCAAGCTCTCGGGTCTGCAGCCCGATGCGACGGGCTTTTTCAAGAATCCCTTCGCCAAGGATGACGATTCCA
This sequence comes from uncultured Collinsella sp., assembly GCA_947002045.1. Lineage (GTDB taxonomy): Bacteria > Actinomycetota > Coriobacteriia > Coriobacteriales > Coriobacteriaceae > Collinsella. The sequence goes on along the minus strand of CAMQJB010000010.1, from coordinate 17,261 downwards.
ATACGAACGACGACACCAAAACCGGCATCGACGGTTCCATGGACGATTCGGATTCCAAATAGGCACCGCTAGCGTTTCTTGAAGTTGTAAATGACAAGAAACGCGAGCAAAGCGATTGATAAGGGGCCGGCTACATAGAAAAAGAGAACGTCAATTGCGCGTAGAGTGTAATAAGCTTTATCGCCGGACATTACTGCATACAATACGTAGCCAAATGCTGGTTGGTTTGCGTACCAGCAGGAGAAAGCCAAAAGCGCTAAAAGTGCTACAACCAGAAGTGCATTCAGGACAAATCGTTTGCTTTTCATCGATCGCTCCTTCCGGGTGAATCTTATATGTAATTATACAGTAGCCTTTTTCAAAGCATCGCATACTCCTAAATAACGTGCACTTTCGCTGTAGGGTCGGCTTTATGTCGGCCCTCTTTTTTGCACTTGCGCGGCGGGATGGTAATATCGTTACGTTTGAACTGTTTCGATGTGAAACCGAGGAGATTCCCTCTATGAGTGCTGACTACCCGTCAATGACTACGGCCGAGATCCGCTCCAAGTTCCTCAACTTCTTTGAGGAGCGCGGTCTTAAGCTCTATCCTTCTTCGTCCCTTGTTCCCGACGACCCCTCGCTGCTGCTTGCCAACGCCGGCATGAACCAGTTTAAGGAGTACTACCAGGGCAAGAAGACCATGAAGGAGATCGGCGCGATCTCCTGCCAGAAGTGTGTCCGCACCAACGACATCGACTGCATCGGCGAGGACGGCCGTCACCTGTCGTTCTTCGAGATGCTCGGTGACTTCTCCTTTGGCGGCGTCTCCAAGCAGCAGGCTTGCGCTTGGGCCTTCGAGCTCATCACCAAGGAGTTCAAGCTGCCGCTCGACCGCCTGTACTTTACCGTCTTTACCGAGGACGACGAGACTCATGACGTGTGGCGCTCTCTGGGCGTTGCCGAGGATCACATCTCCCGCCTGGGCGAGAACGACAACTTCTGGGCCGCCGGCCCCACCGGCCCCTGCGGTCCTTGCTCCGAGATCTACTTTGACATGGGCGAGGAGGTCGGTTGCGGCAGCCCCGACTGCAAGCCCGGCTGCGACTGCGACCGCTTCCTTGAGTTCTGGAACCTCGTGTTTACCCAGTACGACCGCCAGGAGGACGGCTCCATGCCGGAGCTGCCGCACCGCAACCTCGATACGGGCATGGGCCTGGAGCGCATGGCCGCCATCATGCAGCACAAGACCGCCAACTACGACGGCGATTTGATGCAGCACCTCATCAAGCTGGGCGAGGAGATCAGCGGCAAGACCTATGACGCCGACGATTACTCCGGTGCCAGCCGCTCCCTGCGCATCATCGCCGACCACTCCCGTGCCGTCGACTTCATGATCTCTGACGGCATCCTGCCCGGTAACGAGGGTCGCGAGTACGTCCTTCGCCGCCTGCTCCGCCGTGCCGTGTTCCACGGTCGCCTGCTGGGCATCGAGGGCGCCTTCCTGACCAAGTTCATCGACGAGGTCAACGCTCAGATGGGCGAGGCCTATCCCGAGCTGCTCAAGAACGTCGCGCTCGTTAAGGGTATCGTCGCCTCCGAGGAGGAGCGCTTCTCCACGACGCTCGACAACGGCCGCGTCTACCTGGACGAGGCCTTGGCCGCGCTCGCCGAGGGCGCCGTACTTCCGGGCGATGTCGCCTTTAAGCTGCACGATACCTTTGGTTTCCCCATCGACCTGACCGTCGAGATTGCCGGCACCGCCGGCCACGACGTCGACATGGACGGCTTTACCGCTTGCATGGAGGACCAGAAGGCCCGTGCTCGCGCCAATGCCAAGGGCGACGCCTGGGGCAGCTTCAACGACGTGTGGGTCGAGCTTTCGGACAAGGTCGCTGCGACCGAGTTCGACGGCTATGACAACGATGTGATCGAGGGCGCCAAGGTTGTCGCCATCGTGCGCAACGGCGAGTCCGTCGAGTCCGCTGCCGCGGGCGATGATGTTGAGGTCGTGCTCGACCGCACCCCGTTCTATGCCGAGATGGGCGGCCAGCAGGGTGACGCCGGCGAGCTTTCCGCCGAGGGCGTTTCGCTGACCGTTTCCGATACCAAGAACCACAACGGCCTGTATGCCCACGTTGCGCACGCCGCCGAGGGCACGCTGACCGTCGGTGCTACCGTGACCGCCGCGCTCGACGCCGAGCGCCGTGGCTTCCTGCGCCGTAACCACACCGCCACCCACCTGCTTGACGCCGCGCTTAAGCACGTCCTGGGCGAGCATGTCTCTCAGGCCGGCTCGCTGGTGACGCCCGAGCACCTGCGCTTTGACTTCACGCACTTTGAGGCCCTGTCCTCCGAGCAGCTCAAGGCTGTTGAGGACCTGGTCAACCAGCAGATCTTTGCATCTAAGCCGGTCGTGACCCGCGTCATGGGCATCGACGAGGCCAAGGCCGCCGGCGCCGTCGCCCTGTTTGGCGAGAAGTATGGCGACGTCGTCCGCGTCGTTTCCGTGGGCGCCGAGGACCAGCCGTTCTCCCGCGAGCTCTGCGGTGGTACGCATGCTGCCAACACTGCCGAGATCGGCCTATTCAAGATTATCTCCGAGTCCTCCACGGGCTCGAACGTCCGCCGTATCGAGGCCGTTACCTCTAAGGGCGCCCTCGACTACATGGCCGACCGCCTGGCACTCGTTGACGCCGCTGCCGCTGCGCTCAAGTGCCGCGTTGACGAGGTTCCCGCTCGTGTGGAGAACCTGCAGGCCGAGCTGCGCGAGACGTCTAACAAGCTCAAGAAGGCGCTGACCGGTGGCTCCTCCGACGCTATCTCCAGCGCCATCGAGGGTGCCGTCGAGCTCGACGGCTATAAGCTCGTCGTCGCTGAGCTCCAGGGCCTTGAGGCCGCCGACCTGCGCAACGTTTGGGATACCGTGCACCAGAAGGTCGCCGGTCCCGTTGCCTGTGTTGTTGCCAGCGTGACCGAGAAGGGCACCCCGGCCCTGCTCGCCGCCGGCTCCGATGACGCCGTGAAGGCCGGTTTCCACGCCGGCAACGTGATCAAGCAGATCGCGGGTCTGGTCGATGGTCGCGGTGGCGGCCGTCCCAACATGGCCCAGGCCGGTGGCAAGAACGCTGCCGGTATCGCCGATGCCCTCGCGGCCGCCAAGACCGCGCTCGGCGCCTAAGTAGTCGCTGTGGTCGCGCTCGCGCTGGACATAGGGGAGACCAGGATCGGCATCGCCGTCTCGAGCCGTGATGGCAAGATGGCGATGCCCGTCAAGGTGCTTCCGGCCGCTGAGGTTACCGGTATGGCCAAGACGTTCCGTTACCTGGTCGAGGACTATGAGCCCGACATCTTGGTAAGCGGGCGTCCCCTGACCATGGCCGGCGAGCCTGGCCCCCAGGCCGAGCGCGTTGCCGCCATAGCGCAAAAGATCGCCGACGAGCTCGATCTTCCGCTGGAGTTTGAGGACGAGCGCCTGTCCTCGCAAGAGGCCAAGCGTATCCTGCGCGAGCAGGGACTCAACGAAAAGCAGATGAGGGGCAAGATCGACATGATCGCCGCCAGCCTGTTCTTGCAGACGTGGCTCGATCGCAAAAACGAGGAGGTTTCGCATGTCTAGCGCTTTCGATCCGCGCCAGCCGAATCGTACACGACAGCCTGCGCCACGCCCTGTATCGTCCGGTCAGCGTCCGACGCAACCGACTCAGCGCGCGGCCCAACCCGCCGCACGTTCGGCGCAGCCCTCTTCTCGCCCCACTCAGCCCACTCAGCGTCCAGGCCAGCAACCTGTTCGTCGTCCTGCTCAGCAGTCTGCTGCCCATACAGCCCAGCCCGCGGGCGGTTCTCGCTTTAAGCAGCAGGCTCCTGCCCAGCGCACGGAGGGACAGGCACCGCAATCACGCTCCCACGCACATCATACTCATGGCTCGCACGGCGTTGCTCCGGCCACGCGCTCGAGCTATAACACGCGCGCTCGCCGTGGTGCCCAAAAGAAAAGCTCCCCGGTGCCTATGATTATCGGTGGCGTCGTCGCCGTGCTTGCGCTTGTCGCGATCGTTTTCTTTGTCGTGCCAGCTGTCAAGGGCTTTTTTGCTGGTGAGGATACGAAAGTCACTGCTGGCCAGCAGGTTACTATCACTATTCCCGATGGTGCCTCGGGTGACAGCATCGCTTCGATTCTCTCCGAGAACCATATCGTCGAAAATCCCAAGGATTATTACGCGGCGGTCAAAAAGCTCAACGCCGACATGTCGCTCAAGCCCGGCACCTACTCGTTCACCACGCTCATGGACGCGACCAAAGTCGTTCAGCAGCTCATGGAGGGCCCCAATGCGGGCTCCGATGCACTGACTATTCCAGAGGGCCTGACGGTTGACCAGGTCGCCGATCGCGTGGCCAAGGCATACGACAGTATCTCCAAGGAAGACTTCCTCAATCAGGCAAAGGCCTCCAACTATGTGAAGGACTATAGCTTCCTTGAGGGCGCTGCAAACGATTCGCTCGAGGGCTTCCTATTCCCCAAGACCTATTCGTTGGGTAAGAAACCGAGCGCCGATGATGTGATTCGTGCCATGCTCGATCAATTCAACACCGAGTACAAGTCGCTCGATTTTGCCGGTTGCGAGGCCAAAATCAAGGAGCGCTACGGCGTGGAGATGTCTGATTACGACATCATCAATCTCGCTTCCATCGTTGAGCGCGAAGGCCTCAACGCCGAGCAGCGCGCGCATGTCGCCTCGGTGTTCTACAACCGTCTTGCCGGCAAGCTCGATGGTCTGCGCTACCTCAATAGCGATGCGACCATGATGTATGTCACCGGCGGCGAGGTTACCGCCGACGACCTGCAGAGCGATAGCCCGTATAACACCTATAAGCACGAGGGCCTGCCGCCCACGCCCATCTGCTCTCCGTCACTCGAGGCGCTCAAGGCAACCCTTGAGCCCACCGACTCCGATGACCTGTATTTCTACATTACGCAGGACGAGGAGTATTTCTCTCAGACCTACGAAGAGCACCAACAGTCTTGGAATTAAACATGAGGATTTTCAGCCCCAAACGATATGTTGCCTCGGTCGACCGCATCGACCTTGATACCCTGTGGGCCGACGGCAAGCGCGCCATTTTGCTCGACCGCGATAACACCCTGGTGCCGCGTGATACCGAGCAGGTCCCCGCTGCCGTCTCGGCCTGGCTCGACGCCGCCCATGCCAAGGGCTTTAAGCTGTGCATGGTGTCCAACAACTGGCATCGCGACCAGGTCATGGCTTCGGCTCGTGAGTTGGGGCTCGAGGCCATCAGCCATGCCATGAAGCCTGCACCGTTTGCTCTCAAGGCCGGTCTTAAGCGCTTGGGCGCCACGGCCGATGAGGCTGTGCTGATCGGTGACCAGCTGTACACGGACGTGTGGAGCGGTAACTTTGCCGGCGTCGACACGATCTTGGTAAAGCCACAGGCAACTCAGGACCTGTGGTATACGCAGATCTTCCGTATCTTTGAGCGCCGGGCCCTGCGCGACCTTCCCTGCGAGGAATAGGTTTCGTCATGTCCCAGCACACCAAGCACGGCTGCGACCATATCTTCTTTATCGGGTTTTTGGGTGCGGGCAAATCGACGCTTGCACGCAACGTGGGCACGATGTTCAAGCGTCGGTTTATTGATACCGACCGCCTTGTCGTGCGCCGTTGCGGCAAATCGGTAACCGAGATTTTTGAAACCGAGGGCGAGGAGCGCTTTCGCGAGCTCGAAACCTCGGCGCTCCGTTCGCTCCAAAGCGAGCGCAGCTTGCTGGTTTCGTGCGGTGGCGGCATTGTCGAGACGCCGGTCAATATCGAGCTCATGCACCAGATGGGTACCTGTGTGTACCTCGAGGGCGATTTTGAGGATTCGATGCGCCAGATCCGCCGCTCCGACACGCGTCCCGATTTCCGCTCGCCCGAGCACGCGGCGCGCCTGTTTGAGCATCGCCGTCCGCTGTATCGCCAGGCCGCCGATATTACCCTTGATATTCGCAACAAGTCCTTCGAGGACGTTTCCTACCTTTGTGCCGAGATGCTTTTGGAGCGTGGACTGCTATGATTCGCCGTCAACTTATCAATTTCCAAAACCGCAGTGTCGATGTCCGCGTCGGATTGGGCGCGTTCGAGGAGCTGTCGCGCATGTTTGCCTCGGCTGTGGGCAAGCCTAAGCGCGCGATGGTGGTTTGGAACAGCGCCACATCCGAGCGTTTTGGCGAGGTTGTCGAGCATGCGCTGGTCGACGCCGGTTTTGCCGTGTCGCAGCTCGTCCTCGAGGTTTCGCCTGCCGGTGCTACGCTGGCCGATGCCGATACCGTCTTTGGCGCCCTGTCGGCTAACGGCATTACCTGCGACGATCTCGTTGTCGCTGTCGGCGACACGGCGACCTGCTCGGTCGTTTGCTGGTGTGCCAATCAGTGGTGCGGTCGCACCGAGTGCGCCTTGCTGCCGACGAGGTTCGACGCCATGCTCACGGTCGCGACGACTATGAAGCCACTCGTCGCCTCGTCGGCGAATGCGCTTCCCGCTATCGCGTTCCGTCCCGAGCCGGGCTTGGTCGTGTGTGACCTCGAACTTGTTCGCGAAGCGGACCCTGAGGACCTCAAGCTCGGTTATGCGGTACTTGTTGGCACCATGCTTTCGAGCAGCAAGTCCCGTTGGAATCAGTTTACCGAGACCGTCCCCGAGATTCTCGCTGGCGAGGAAGTCGCGCTCGTCAATGCCGTTCAGTGGTCTCAGACTGCCCGCAAGGACGTACTGATGGCCACGAACCCGAGCGCCCGCCATGCGCTCGATTATGGCAAGACGGGGGAGCGCACCCTTCGCGCCTGCCTGGGTGATGCCGTGGCACACGTCCCCGCATACCAGCTCCTTTCCGAGGGTATGCGCTTTGAGGCGCGCCTAGCACATGATGCCTGCGACTTTGATATCGACTATGTGTTTGAGGTCGATGACTGCCTGGAGGACTTTAGCATCGAGGAGCTTGCCTTCGACCTGGAGCCCACCGCGTTTATCGAGGAGTTCCGCAGGCAGCAGTTCGCTCGCTCGAATCGCAGCATGCTGCCGCTGCCCGCGGCACTTGGCGCCATTCGTCTTAACGCCGTGGACGACAATGTGCTCGAGCGCCATGCGCAGGCGTATTTGGCTTCTCGCAAAGAACTTCTCTAATTTTATTGACATCCATCGTCTTTCGTATCATGTTGAGGGACGGGTTTCCAATCGGTTGCGGATCGCATGCGATTCTGACGTTCGGTTGAGACCCGTCCCGTCTTTATAGAGACAATAAGAAAGGAATCTGCATGTCTGAGTTTGCTGCCGGTCCTGCCGGTCGTATCGAACGTGTCCGTGCCCTGATGGTCGAGCGCGGCTACGACGCTATCGTGGTGCGCGACGAGGCAAATCTTCGTTGGCTCACGGGCGTGAAGGGCGTCTTCGACTACACCTTCGAGTTCCCTCACGCGGCGTTTATTACGGCTGACCAGTGCCTGTTCCATACCGACTCGCGCTATCTCAACAGCTTTGAGGAGAACACGCCCGCCGGCAGCCCCTGGGTCTACGACATGGACGAGGGAACCATGCCCGGTTGGGTCGCTGGCAAGATTGCGGCCAACAAGTGCCGCGTCTGCGCCGTCGAGGACGACATGCAGATCAATTTCTACCAGGGTATTCAGCGTGGTCTGGAGGACCGCTCCGTTGCCTGCATGTTGCCGCTGATGCACGACGACATCCGTAAGATGCGCGCCATCAAGGACGCCGAGGAGATCGAGCTCATGCGCCATGCGCAGTCGATCACCGATGCCGCCTTCCAGCACATGCTCGGCTTTATTAAGTCTGGTATGACCGAGAAGCAGGTTCGCAACGAGCTCGAGAACTTTATGTTCGCCAACGGCGCCGATAGCCTTGCCTTTGGCTCCATCGTGGCGAGCGGTCCCAACACCGCCAACCCGCATGCCGTGCCGAGCGACCGCGTGATCGAGAAGGGCGATTTCGTTCTTATGGATTACGGTGCGGGCTACTGTGATTACCGCTCCGATATGACACGCACCGTCGTGATGGGCGAGCCCACGCAGGAGCAGCTCGACCTGTACGCACTCGTGCGCCGCACGCACGAGGAATGCGTCGCCGCCATCCATCCGGGCGTCGAGGGCAACGACATCTTCAAGCTCTCCAAGAAGATCATCGGCGATGCCGGTTATGGCGATTACTACAACCATGGCCTGGGCCACGGCGTTGGTATCGACATCCACGAGCTGCCCAACTTCAACCGTAGCAAGAACATCATTGAGGTCGGCTCGGTTATTACCATGGAGCCCGGCGTCTACCTGCCCGGTGTGGGCGGCGTGCGCCTGGAGGACTACGGTGTCGTCACCGAGAACGGCTACGAGCCCTTCACCAAGACCCCGCACGACCTGCATATTATCGATTGCTAAACCATCCATTTGGGTTTTTGGAGGCGGGGCGTCCGGATCGATTCGGGCGTCCCGCGTTCTCTTTTTATGCGCTCGCCGCAGCCGCCGTCTGCAAGTGTATAATTTCGCTCGTATGTAATTTGGACGTTTGTGCGTCTCGCCAATAACAAGAAAGGTCGCTATGCCTACTATCTCTACCGCCGACTTCAAGAACGGCCTCGGTCTCCGCATTAAGGACAAGGTCTACACCATCGTCGAGTTCCAGCATGTCAAGCCGGGCAAGGGCGGCGCTTTCGTGCGCTACAAGACCCGCGACATCAAGAGCGGCCGCGTCGTCGAGAACACCTGCAACGCCGGCACCAAGTTCGAGAGCGTCATGCTCACCACCCGTGAGTTCCAGTACCTCTACAACGACGGCGCCGACTACATCTTCATGGATAACGAGTCCTACGAGCAGGTTCCCGTTCCCGAGGATATGGTGGGCGAGAACGCCAAGTGGCTGCGCGAGAATGACACCTGCCAGCTGCTCTTCGCCGACGACGAGCTCATGGGCGTGACCCCGCCGATGTTCATCGAGACCACCATCGTCCAGACCGACCCGGGCTTCAAGGGCGATACCGTCCAGGGTTCCACCAAGCCGGCCACCATCGACACCGGCGCTGTCATCCAGGTCCCCATGTACCTCAACGAGGGCGAGGTCATTAAGGTTGACACCCGCGACGGCAAGTTCGTCTCCCGCGTCTAGCAACCAACTCTTCTAGGAGGACTCATGCCCCAGGAAATCAAGATTGACGGCATCGGCATTTCGCCCGATGTTCTGACCGCCATCGTCTCGCGCGCCGTCACGGATGTCGAGGGCATCGCCTCCGTGGGCGTCAAGGACCTTGCCACCAACCTTGTCTCCATGATGCTTTCGTCCAAGGCCCCGGCTTCTGAGCCGGCGGTCGAGGCCGAGGTCATCGGCGACAAGCTCGCGCTTACCGTGCGCGTCGTGGTGTTCTTTGGCTATCCGTTCAAGAAACTCGCCGAGGCCGTTCGCGCCGCCGTGGTTGCCGCCATCGACGCCCAGGTGGGCGTCGAGGTCGAGCGCGTTGACGTTTGCATCGACGGCCTCGTTTTCCCCAAGGAGTAACCTTTGAGCCTTAAGGTTTATCGCGGGCGTACGCTTGCCCGCAGTCAGGCGCTGCAGCTGCTGTTCCAGGCCGAGGCCACGGACAGCCCGCTCGAGCGCGTCCTCGAGGGCGATTTCCTGATCTCGAAGGGTCCCCTCGATCCCTACGCGCTGGAGCTGTGCCGCGGTGCCTACGAGCACATCGACCGCATCGACTGCGCCCTGCGCTCCGTCGCCAAGAACTGGGATCTTATGCGTATGCCCGGTGCCGACCGCAATCTGCTGCGTATCGCCGTCTATGAGATGCGCTTCCTCACCGACGAGGAGGTCTCGGACGCCATCGTGATCAACGAGGCGGTCGAGCTTGCCAAGGCCTATGGCACCGACCAGTCCGCGTCGTTTGTCAACGGCGTGCTGGGCAAGATCGCTCGTAGCGAGGAGCTGCCGGGCGAGGACCTCTATCAGGAGCTACTGGCCGAGGACCGTGCCCGCGAGGAGGCCCAGGCCGCCGAGGCTGCCGCCAAGGTTGCCGCTGCTCAGGCTGCGGCCGGCGTTCTCGATGAGGGCGCCGAGGTCGCCGAGGCCGAGACCGGTACCGTCGAGGAGTAGCCATGCCAGAGGGTTCCGTCCGCAACTTCGACGAGATCTCGGACCGCTTGGACCAGATTATCGCGACCGTTCGCTCCAAGGATACGTCCCTGGAGCGTTCGCTCGATCTGTTTGACGAGGCGATCGAGCTGGGCTCCCGTGCGGTCGATATGGTCGATAAGTTTGAGTTGACGCCTCGTGAGGCCGATAAGCTCGAGCAGGAATACGATGAGGATGCGGCAAACGAATCCCAGGATAGCCAGGCCGCGTCTCCGGATACGAATGGTTGATGGCATTCATGAAACGCGTGCGTCTCGATGACGAACTGATTTCACAGGGCATCTGCGCCGATCGCGCGGATGCCCTTCGCACTCTTATGGCCGGCTTGGTCTCGAGTGGCGGCGAGCGTTTGACCTCCCCGGGGCTTAAGGTGACGCCTGGCTTGCCGTTGCACGTGAAGGGTCGCATTCCCTATGTGGGGCGTGGCGGGCTCAAGCTCGAGGGCGCACTCGATTCGTTTGGGATTGATCCGACGGACCTTGCTTGCCTCGATGTGGGCTGTTCTACGGGCGGCTTTACCGATTGCCTGCTCAAGCGTGGCGCCGCCACGGTCGTTTCGGTTGATGTGGGTCGCGCCCAGTTTGATTGGTCGCTGCGCCAAGACGATCGTGTGACGCTCCACGAGCGAACGAATGTGACGCAGTTGCCCGAGCTCGGCTACGGTGGCGCTATCGACCTGGCCGTGTGCGATGTGTCGTTTACGAGTATCGCGAATATCATCGACGCCGTGCTGGCGTGCCTGAAGCCTTCGGGTTCGTTTTGCACGCTCGTAAAGCCGCAGTTTGAGGCGCCGGCTGCGCTGGTGGGCGAGGGCGGTATCGTGACCGACCCCGCCGTCCGCCGCGATACGCTCGTGGCGGCGATTGAACTCTTTGCCGCCAAGGGCCTGTTCCCGCGCGATGTGTGCGTGTCGCCTATTCATGGCGCCAAGGGCAACGTCGAGTTTTTCCTGTACGGCACGAGGTTTGCCCCCGGCGAACGCACTGACGATGAGCTGCAATCCCAGGTATCGGTTTTGAGCGAGAAAGCGGCAACGCTATGAAGGTCTTTCTGGTTCCCAATTACTACAAGCAAGAGGCCGTCGAGAGCGGCCTGATGCTCGAACTTTGGCTTTCGCGCCAGGGCTACGAGGTCGCATGGGCGGCCGACCAGCGCTCCAAGATCCAGAGCACGCCCGATGTTGACGATGCCGACTTGGTTATCACGCTCGGCGGCGACGGCACACTGCTGCGCGCTGCCCGCATTCTCAACTACCGCGAGATTCCCATTTTGGGTCTTTCCTATGGCCACCTGGGCTTTTTGACGGCGGCCAGTCCCGAGGAGCGCGACATTTTACAGGTTGTGAGCGATGCCCTGTCCGGTGAGCTCCATGTGAGCCGCCGCGCCACCATCGCCGCCGATATCGTCTCGGTGCGCGAAGACGGCACGAAGGATGTCGTGCGCACGTTTGCTCTCAACGATATGGCGCTTACGCGCGGGCCCCTGTCCGATATGGTCGAGTTCGATATCACGGTGTCTGGCCATCATATCGACCGCCTGCGCGGTGACGGCGTCGTCGTTTCAACGGCGACCGGCTCCACCGGCTACGCGCTTTCCGCCGGCGGCCCCATCGTCAGCCCCGATTACACGGGTATGGTCTGTGTGCCCATCGCTCCGCATACCATTCAGGCTCGCGCCTTTTTGACCTCGCCGAGCGATGTCGTCGAGATCTTTATGTCCGATGATCGCCCGAGTGTGCCTGCGATCGCCATCGATGGACAATTTATTACCTGCGATGGCACGGTCGAGAGCGTGGCTGTGCGCCGTGGTCCCGGCGATGTGCTGCTGCTGGATTATGGTCCCGAGAGTTTCTATAACTCGGTGAGCCGCGTGTTCTACGGAGTGCGTCATGATCGATGAGCTGCAGGTTTCCAACATTGCGCTCATTCGCGAGGCGACGTTGGTTCCGAGCACGGGTCTAACGGTTCTGACTGGAGAAACCGGCGCCGGTAAGACCGCGCTGCTCTCGGCACTCAAGCTCATTTTGGGCGAGCGCGCGGATTCGTCGACGGTGCGCGAGGGCGAGGCACTTGCCAGCGTCGAGGCTCGCCTGTTTGACGGTCCGCACGACACGGAGGGATTCTCCGTGCAGCGCAGCCTTTCTGCCGAGGGCCGCAGCCGCGTAAAAATTGACGGGCGCATCGCCAGCGTACGCGAACTTTCGGAGCGCGTCGGTGTGATGATGGATCTTTGCGGCCAGCACGAGCACCAGCGCCTCCTCGACCCGGTGCATCATGTTGCCATGGTCGATGCCTGGGCAGGGCGCCCGGCACTCGAGGCGCTCGAGCACTACCGTGCTTGCTTTAAAGCCTCGCGCGCGGCTGCCAAGGAGGTCCGTCGCGTCGAAGAGGCTTCGCGTGCGCAGGGGAGTCGCGTTGAGGAGGCACGCTTCGCCCTGGAGCGCATCGCCGAGGTCGACCCCAAGCCGGGTGAGTATGAGGAACTCGAGGAGCTGCTGCCGCGCTCCGAGCATGCCGAGTTGTTGGTGGCCACGGCCAACGATGCCCATGCGTCGCTTGCGGCCGAAGGGGGAGCGCTCGATGCCGTGAACAGCGCCGTGTCGGAGCTTTCCCGTATGGCGACCGTCGACCGCAAGCTGGGCGACATCGCCGATGCACTTTCGGATGCCTGCATCTCGCTTGAGGATTGTGCCAACGAGCTGCGCGCCTATCGCGATGGGGTCGCCTTCGATCCGCGCGAGCTGTCTCGTATGCGCGAGCGCTATTCCGATCTTAAGGGCCTGCTGCGTCAGTGGGGGCCCACCATGGACGATGTCTTTGCCATGCGCGATCGCTCACAAGAGCTGTTGTCCCTGGTCGATGATGGCGATGAGCAGATCAAGAAGGCACGCGAGGCACTCGGGAGCGCCGAACGCGAGCTTTTTGCTGCTGCTAAGGCACTTAAGCGCGCACGCAATACCGCAGCCCCTCGTTTTTGTTACGAGGTTGGCCGCCAAATGTCGCGCCTGGAGATGGGCGGTGCCGATCTCGTTTGGGAGTCGCGCGATCTTCCGCGCGCCGAGTGGACGCCGGCGGGGCCTTCGAGCTATGAGCTTTTGTATCGCAGTGGTGCCGGATTGACGCCGCGCCCCCTGCGCCGCATTGCGTCGGGCGGCGAGCTGAGCCGCGTCATGCTGGCGAGCAAGGTGGTCCTCGGTAACGCGGACGGCGTGGATACGCTGGTGTTCGACGAGGTCGATGCCGGTGTCGGTGGCTCTACAGCACGTGCCCTCGCGAGCGTGCTGGCAGATCTCGCCGCTACGCATCAGGTGATTGTCGTAACCCACCTGGCGCAGGTCGCCGTCATGGCCGACAAACACTACGTGGTGAGCAAGGAGCCCGGCGACGTTCCCCAGACGCATCTGGATGAGGTGACTGGGGATGCCCGCATCGCAGAGATCGCCCGTATGCTGAGTGGCGATCAATCTGAGGCAAGCCTGGCACATGCCGAGCAGATGTTGGAAGAGGCTCGAGGTTAGAACGAGCTGACAGTGTTGGCGGGGACAAAATATCAGCAATTGTTGCACCGCCACTTGCTTGTCTGGCCCGACCGTCAAAAACTATGCCGGTTTACTACGATGAATCGGCGTAGCTCGAGCACAGCTAAAATTGTAAAAAGAAAACCGCAGGTAGAACCCCTGCGGTTTTCTTTTAAAACACGATGTGATCGCTTATTCCGATTTCATCGTAGTAAACCGGCATAGTTTTGTGGGAACGGTACATAACACTCCTGCTAAAACCTACTCCACGACCTTATCCGGCTGGATGAGCTCCTCGTAGTAGCTGATGTGCTCGCGCGCGTCCTCGATTTCGGGCAGCAGGAAGTTGTAGATAACCTCGATGATCATCGTGGCGCTCATCTTGGAGAACGCAAAGTCACCAGTGGTGAGCAGTGCCTCGTGGTTCACGGTATTAAAGGTGTAGTCGGCCAGGCGAGCAAGCGGCGACTTGCTGTCGCTGCTGATGACGACAACGGTGGCGCCACAGCCGCGAGCCGCTTTTGCCATGCGATTCAGTCGACGCGACTTGCCGGAGTTCGAGATCAGCACGATGACATCTCCGGGGCGCAGCGTAAGCGCAAAACCAATCGAGGTCTCGCTGATGGTGCTTGCCATACAGCGAATGCCCAGCTGCGAAAACTTAAACGTCGCATCGAGCGCGACGGCGTTGGTGTTGCCTACGGCTGCAAACTCGATAGCCCCTGCGTTCTTAAACGCGTGCACGACGGCTGTCAGCGTGTCGTGATCAATGCCATCGATAGTCGCATTGAGTTCGCTGACCTTGGCAGCGAGAATATTCTTGAGGCTCTGCTCCATATTGTCGAGCGAGACCTCGTCGGTGAGGCCTTCATTGCGCTGGCTTTCCAGATCGCGCGCTAGTGAAAACTGGAAACTGCGAAAACTGCCAAAACCCAGTTTGCGGCAGAAGCGCGATACGGTGGCCTCGGAGGTTGCAGCGGCGCGCGAAAGCTGGGCGGCTGTCAGACGCGGGGCCTCGGACTGGTGCTCTAGGATATAGTCGACAATGCGCTGCTCGGACTCGCTGTACCCCCTGTGCATACTAATAAGGGAGAGTGCGCTCTTGCTGCTATCGGACATGGGACGGCTCCTGGCTGGCATAAAAATCGGACTTGTTATGTAATGTCGTAGTATAGGGGCATTTTCAGTTACAAGATACACCTTGCCGTTTCAATAGTTGATGGTATACTTTCATCGACCGTTTACGGTTATGAAAGAACCTTTCACCGGAGAAATGAGCCGTATTGCTTCTCATAAAAGCGGTGGGTTGGTATCTTTCAGGTGTTGAAAAACGCGCATGGAAGCGCGTGTAGGGGAGCGCCTGCGGGCGCAGTACTCAAGAAGGAGGGACACATGGCTAAGTTTGACATCATCGCCGCCACCGGTTGCCCGACCGGCATTGCGCACACCTTCATGGCGAAGGAGGCGCTGGAGAAGGCAGCTGCCGAGCGCGGTCTGACCATTAAGGTTGAGACCCATGGCCAGGTCGGTGTCGAGAACGAGCTCACCAAGAGCGAGATCGCTGGCGCCAAGGCCGTCGTCGTCGCAGCCGACAAGGATGTCCAGGCGGAGCGTTTCGCCGGTAAGCCCATGGTTTCCGTTGGTGTTTCCAAGGCCCTGTCCGTCGAGGCTGCCGGCAAGCTGATCGACCGCGCTCTCGCCGCCAAGGGCGACGACACGGTTGCGGCTGCTGCCGATGTCGAGGATGAGGTTGAGGAGAAGGAATCCATCGGCCACATCATCTATAAGCACCTTATGAACGGCGTCAGCCACATGCTGGTCTTCGTCGTTGCTGGTGGTGTTCTGACCGCCGTTTCGTTCCTGTGGGGCATCACGTCCTTCGATTCGACGGCTGCCGACTACAACAGCTTCGCCGCTATGCTCAAGATCATCGGCGGCATTGCCATGAACCTCATGGTTCCCGTGCTTTCCGCCTACATCGCCGAGTCCATCGGCAAGCGCCCGGCGCTCGTCCCCGGCTTTGTTGCCGGTATGATCGCCATCCAGGGCCTGCCTGTTAACGCCGATACCCACATGATCGATGCTGGCGGCACCGGTGTGGGCTTCGGCTTCCTGGGCGGCATTGTCGGTGGCTTCCTCGCCGGCTATGTCATCCTTCTGCTCGAGAAGGTTTTTGCCAAGCTGCCCAAGAACCTGGACGGCCTTAAGGCTATCTTCCTGTACCCGCTGTTCTCGACCGCCATCGTCGGTCTGGTCATGCTCGGCATCTCCGGTCCCATGGCTGCCATCAACACCGCCATGATGGACTTCCTCAAGGGTCTGTCTGCCTCTGGCGCTGTTGTCCTGGGTCTTGCTATCGGCTGCATGTGCGCCTTTGACATGGGCGGCCCGGTCAACAAGGCTGCTTACGTCACCGGTACCGCTATGCTCACCGAGGCTCTGGCTGCCGGTGTCGGTACCGACACCTACAACTTCGGCACCAACTTCATGGCTGCCGTCTCCGCCGCCTGCATCGTTCCGCCGCTGATCACCACCTTCGCCGTCATCGTCGGCAAGAAGTACTTCAGCCAGGAGGACCATGACGCCGGTGTCGTCAACCTCATCCTTGGTTGCACCCACATCACCGAGGGCGCCATTCCGTTCATGACCAAGAACATCTGGCCCGTCATGCCCATCATGATGCTCGGTTCCTCCATCGCCTCGATCCTGACCATTATGTTCAACGTTCACGATCCGGCGCCCCACGGTGGCTTCCTGGTCCTGCCCGTTGTCGAGAACGGTCCGCTGTGGGTCCTCGCGATCCTCATCGGCGCTGTGGTCGGTGGCATCCTGTTCGTCGCTTTCAAGAAGTATGACTTCGAGAAGAGCCAGAAGGCCGCTCCTGCCGCTCCCGCTAAGCCGGTCGAGGCCCCCAAGGCCGCTGCCGTCGAGGCTCCCAAGGCCGAGGCTGCCGATTTCGTGAAGGTCGAGAACGTTTTTGTCGCCGAGAACTTTGCTTCTCGTGACGAGGCCCTGAGCTTCGTCTCCAACCAGGCCGTCAAGACCGGTGTCGCTGACGACGCCGATGCCGTGATGAATGCCTTCCTGGCCCGCGAGGCCGAGGGCTCCACGGGCATGATGGAGGGCTTCGCTATTCCGCATGCCAAGTCCGATGCCATTACCGATGCCGCCGTCATCGTCGTCAAGGACGACTCTGGCGTGACCGGTTGGGACACCATGGATGGCGCTCCCGTCAACGTGGCTATCGCCCTGCTCATTCCCGGTGCCCAGGCCGGCACCACGCACCTCAAGATCCTGTCCAAGGTCGCCGAGGCGCTTATGGACGAGGGCTTCCGTGCCACCGTCAAGGGTTCCACCGACGCCGCCGAGATCGCCAAGACGATCAACGCCCGTCTGGTGTAATCCCGCAACGCGCGAATAATATCGCCTCTGTAACAAAGGGGGAGACCCTCTCCAGGGCCTCCCCCTTTTTCTACCCCTCCCACAAGTTGCGGTGAAATAGGGACTGTTTAAACGATTCAACTCCAAATGGGGGTGCGGACGATTTCTTGGACCGCGCCTAGGCGTATCCAAGCTTCCTGCGG
>CAMQJB010000009.1 GCA_947002045.1 uncultured Collinsella sp. | reverse complement strand
CTTCTCGGCGGGGGGGCTGTGTTTTTTTCTGGGTGGGGGGGGGGGGGGGGGCCCGGGGGGGGGGGGGGTTTTTTTAAACCCCCGGGGGGGGGGGGGGGGGGGGCCCCCCCCCCCCGCTTGCGTTAGCTGCAATGAGTTGTGCGATTAGAGGCCTAGGATCTCCTTGACCTTGGCGATGATGGCCTCGTCGGTTGCGTTGGCAAAGAAGTACTCCTGGAAGTGCTCGCCGGCAAGTGCGCCCTTCACCAGGTCCTGGTCGAGCTCGTCCAGGATGTCGACGAGCGGACGCATGGTCACAGCGCGGACGCCGTCGAGGATCTTCTTGTTGCGCTGCTCGGGCTCAACACGCTCGGCAGGATAGCCGTTGCCCGAACCAAAGCCAAAGAGCTTCTCAAAGGTGTACTCGAGGTTGAGCTCCTGGCCCCAGCCGTTCTTGAGGGCGAAGGGCATGGCGACAGCGTTACCGTCGTTGACCTGGGCAAAGGTGTAGGCATCGAGCGGGTCGGCAACATGGCCGCACAGCACGCCGGGGAAGGAGTTGCAGGCGAGCATGGCGCCCTCGCCGGTGCCACAGCCGGTCACGACGTAGTCGGCAGCGCCGGAGTTGAGCAGCACGGCGGCCAGGATGCCGTTCTGCACATAGGTGAGGGGCTTGGAGTCGGCGTCGGCATACATGCCATAGTTAAAGACGGTGTGGCCCATGGGCTCGACAACCTTCTTAAGGGCAGCCTCAATCATAGGGTTCTTGGAGTTCTGAGAGTTCTCATTGATCAGAGCGATCTTCATTGCGAATTACCTTTCTATTTCTAACTTGCGGTGAAATACGGACTGTTTTGCCTGATAGAAGCAAAAACCAATCCTTATCTCACCGCAACTCAAATGAAAAACGAGTGGATGAAACCTGATATGGGCAGTTGCGGCTACGCTTATTGAGGCTGTTTTCCAATGTATGCGAGGATGCCGCCGTCGACGTAGAGGATGTGGCCGTTGACGAAGTTCGACGCGTCGGAAGCCAGGAACACGGCGGGGCCCTTCAGGTCCTCGGGCGTGCCCCAACGGGCGGCCGGCGTCTTGGCAATGATGAACTGGTCAAACGGGTGGCGGCTGCCGTCGGGCTGCGTCTCGCGCAGCGGTGCGGTTTGCGGCGTGGCGATGTAGCCGGGCCCAATGCCGTTGCACTGGATATTGGCCTCGCCAAACTCCGAGCAGATGTTCTTGGTGAGCATCTTGAGTCCGCCCTTGGCGGCGGCATAGCCGGCGATGGTCTCGCGACCCAGCTCGCTCATCATCGAGCAGATGTTGATGATCTTGCCGTGGCCCTTGGCGATCATGCCAGGCAGGCAGGCCTTTGACACGATAAACGGTGCGTTGAGGTCGATATCGACGACGCGGCGGAAGTCCTCGGCGCTCATGTCGAGCATCGGGGTACGCTGGATGACGCCGGCGTTGTTGACCAGGATGTCGGGCGTGGTGCCAAAGTCGGCCTCGATCTTGGCGATGAGCTCGGCGACGACAGTCTCGTCGGTGACGTCGGCAACATAGCCGTGAGCGTCAAAGCCCAGCTCACGGTAGTGCTTCTCGGCTTCGGCGACTTTGTCGGCGTGACGGGCGTTAAAGGCGATCTTGGCGCCGGCCTCTCCGAGCGCCTCGGCAATGGCCATGCCAATGCCGTAGGTGGCGCCGGTCACCAGTGCGACCTTGCCGTCCAGACGGAAGCTGTCCATAAGATCAGACATAGCGATCCTTTCAAAAGAAACGTTCATCTATATAAGTCTTGCTTTTCATACAAGGTCAGTATAGGTGAAGCGGCGTAATAGCCACCCCTTATTCCCTAAAATCAGGTGAACGTTCACTTTTAAAAGGCGAACGGTAGTCTCGCCCTTGCCGTGCGGACGTCTATTTGCTCTGTTCCTGCGCTCCCTCTGCGATCATGTTGCGGTTGTACACCAGATGCAGGTACATCGCGTCGTGCGCTGCGGTGGGATTGCGCGCGGCGATGGCGTCGGCCACGCCACGGTGGGTGCGGATGGTTTCCTCAACCAGCTTTTTGCCGGGCACGTCAATAAACAGGGGGACAGACGCCTTGAGCACGCCCATTAGGCGGGGAACGACGAGGTTGCCGCAGCTTTCGGCGATTGCGATGTGAAACGCGGTGTCGGCGGCAGAATAGTCTTCGTCCCGCGCGGCCAAGTGCTCGGACTCATCGCAAAGCTCTTTAATGCAGATGATTTGATTGTCGGTCGCGTGCTCTGCGGCCATGCTGGCCATCTGCGGCTCGATCATAAAGCGCACTTCGAGCAGGTCGCGTGCCAGGCGCCTCTTGTCATCGATAAAGGTAAAGCCCAGCGGATCGTCGGCAACGCCGGGGTTTGATGCCACATAGGTGCCCGAGCCCTGCTTAATGCGCACGATGTTGCGCGACTGCAGCAGCTTCATAGCCTCGCGTACGGTGCTCCTGCCAGCACCCAGGCGCTCGACGAGCACAGCCTCCTTGGGCAGGCGGTCGCCTTGCTCAAGATGCTCATCCAGGATCAGTTGAATAATTTTCTCCGAAATCTGCTCGGGGAGTCCCGAATCGGCTCGTGCCACGCTTCACCTCATATCAAAAGAATTCATCAGAGCTATTCTAGCTCATTTAACAGAAGCCGCGGTGGTTCGCTCCGACAATGGAGAACTGTAAGTGGCCGTTTACCGTAAAAAACAGATCGTTCAGCAAATACATCAGATGTATTTCGAAAAAGTTTCCCTTTTAAACATCAGACCTATTGAAAACGCGCTATAGTCTAAGCCGAATTCAAAAGGTCTGATGAATTGGAGGAAAGATGTCAGACCCAACGTTTATGGCTGATCCCACCAGGCTGGTCATCGCCGCCATCGTGGGCATCGCGCTGCTGCTTGCGCTCATCATCAAGTTCAAGCTGCACCCCGTGCTGTCGATGATGGTCTCGGCGCTCGTGATCGGTATCGGTGCCGGCATGCCGCTCGACATGGTGGCAGACACCGTCACCAAGGGCGTGGGCACCACGCTGCAAAACATCGCCCTGCTCATTGGCCTGGGATCGATGTTTGGCCAGATTTTGGAGGAGAGCGGCGGCGCCAAGAAGATCGCCCAGACCTTCATCGATACCTTTGGGCAGGGTCATTCCAGCTGGGCGCTGGGCATCACCGGTTTGGTCATCGGTACCACGGTGTTCTTTGAGGCCGGCGTGGTCGTTTTGATCCCGCTTGCCTTTAGTGTGGCGTCGCAGACCAAGAAGTCGACGCTCTACTACGGCATCGCCCTGCTCGCGGGACTTGCCGCTGGCTATGCGTTTGTACCGCCATCTGCCGGGTCGGTTCTGGTCGCTGGCACGCTCGGTGTCGACCTGGGCACCATGATCCTCGTCGGTATCCCCACCGCCTTCATCGCCATGGCGATTGCCGGCGTCATCTGGGGCCGCAACGTGGGCGGTCGCATTTTTACCGATGTTCCGGAGCACTTTACCTCTGCCGAGGGGGCGAGTGACGACAAGGAGCTTCCCTCCTTTGGCATGGTGCTCGCGATCGTGCTCACGCCGCTTTGCCTGATTCTGCTGGGCACGTTGTCCTCTTATATCCCCATGCCCGCTGAGCTCGCCTCGATTCTCGCCTTCTTGGGCAAGCCGTTCGTCGCTTTGACGCTCGCCACGCTCGTCGCGATGTATCTGCTGGGCGCGCGCCGCGGCTACTCCGGCGCCGAGCTCAAGGCCTTGCTCGACCGCTCTCTTAAGCCCGTCGGCATGATCTTGCTGGTTATCGCCTGCGGCGGCGTTATTCGCTGGATGCTGCAGGACTGCGGTCTGGGCCAGGTTATCGGCCCTGTGCTCGAGAGCTGCCCGCTGCCCCTCGTGGTTGTCGGCTTCCTCATCGCTGCGCTCGTCCGTGCCTCGGTCGGTAGCTCTATTGTTTCGATGACCATGGCATCGGGCATTATGGCCGCTATGCCTGCGGTCGCCGGCGCTTCGGTGCTCATGCGTGCCGCCATCTGTCTTGCCATCTGCGGCGGCGCCACGGCACTCTCGCACGTCAACGATGCCGGTTTTTGGATGTGCTCCTCGTTCCTGGAGATTGACGAGAAGACCACCCTCAAGTCCTGGACCGTTATGGAGACGCTCATCGGCCTTTCGGGTCTTGCCTGCGCCCTGGTGATTTCGTTCTTCGCCTAGTTCGCGTAGCTAAGCATCTTTCGCCGAGTGCATCGCTCGGTACCCATTTACACCTGATTCATTAACCAACGATTGGTACAACCGTTCAAACCAAAAGAGGAGAACATCATGGACGAAAAGACCAAGGCACAGATTCAGCAGGAGGCCGCCGACCTGGTTGCCAAGCTGCAGCCGCGTTCCGGCAAGTTCCGCACCATCAGCCCCGAGATGGACCCGCTGCGTCTGGGGTCTGGCTGGACCATCGAGGATCTGGACAAGCCGCAGGTCATTATCGAGTCGACGTTTGGCGACTCGCACCCGGGTTCTGCTGGCCTGTTTGAGCTGGTCGAGGAGGTCCGTGCTGGCGTTGCCGAGGCCGGTGGCCACGGTGCCCGTTACTTCTGCACCGATATCTGCGACGGCGAGGCCCAGGGCCACGATGGCATCAACTACTCGCTGCCCAGCCGCGACATGATCGCCAACATGATCGAGATTCATGCCAAGGCCACCCCGTTCGACGCCGGCGTCTTTGTCGCCAGCTGCGATAAGGGCCTGCCTGCGAACCTCATGGCCATGGGCCGCATCAACATCCCCTCCATTGTCGTTACCGGCGGTGTCATGGATGCCGGTCCCGACCTGCTGACCCTGGAGCAGCTCGGCGCTATCTCGGCCCGCTACGAGCGCGGCGAGATCTCCCGCGAGGAGCTCGAGTTCGCCAAGCACAACGCCTGCCCCAGCTGCGGCGCCTGCTCCTTTATGGGCACCGCCTCGACCATGCAGGTTACCGCCGAGGCCCTGGGCCTCATGCTCCCCGGTACCGCCCTGCTGCCCGCTACCAGCTCCGACCTGCGCGAGTTTGCTCGCAAGGCCGGCCGCCAGTCCGTGTGGCTCTCCGAGCACAACCTGTGCCCGCGCGACATCGTGACCAAGGAGTCCTTCGAGAACCTCATCATGGTCCACGGCGCCATCTCCGGTTCCACCAATTCGCTGCTGCACATCCCCGCGATCGCCCGCGAGTTTGGCATCGAGATGTCCGCCGACGATTTCGATCGCCTGCACCGTGGCGCCCACTACCTGCTCAACGTTCGCCCCGCAGGCGAATGGCCGGCGCAGTTCTTCTACTATGCAGGTGGCGTGCCGCGCATCATGGAGGAGATCAAGTCGATGCTTCACCTCGATGTCATGACCGTCACCGGCAAGACTCTCGGCGAGAACCTCGAGGATCTCAAGAACAACGGCTACTACGAGAAGTGCGGTCGTTACCTTGAGAAATGGAATCTCAAGCGCGAGGACATCATCCGTCCGTTTGACCAGGCCTTCGGCACCGACGGTTCCATCGCCATCCTCCACGGCAACCTTGCTCCAGAGGGCGCGGTCGTCAAGCACACCGTCGTTCCGCGCGAGATGTTCCAGGCCACGCTTAAGGCCCGCCCGTTCGATTGTGAGGAGGACGCTATCCATGCCGTCCTGACGCACGAGATCAAGCCCGGTGACGCCGTCATCATTCGCTATGAGGGCCCCAAGGGCTCCGGCATGCCCGAGATGTTCTACACCACCGAGGCTATCGCCAGCGATCCCGAGCTGGGTGCGAGCATTGCCCTGATCACCGATGGCCGCTTCTCCGGCGCCTCCAAGGGCCCGGCTATCGGTCACGTTTCGCCCGAGGCTGCCGTGGGCGGCCCGATTGCCCTGATCGAGGAGGGCGACCTGATCCAGATCAATATTCCCGAGCGCTCGCTGTCCATCGTTGGCATCGCCGGCAAGGAGATGGAGCCGGCCGAGGTCGACGCCGTCCTGGCCGAGCGTCGCGCCGCCTGGAAGCCCAAGGCTAATCGCTATACCTCCGGCACGCTCAAGTTCTTTACCGAGCATGCAGTTTCCGCCATTCAGGGTGGCTACATGGAGTAGCGCCCATGCGCATCAAAGTTCTCCTCTCATAGATGCGCGGCACGAAAAGCTCCGAGCTTGCACGAGCTCGGAGCTTTTTTGTTCAACCTTAGCTAAAAGCCTCGTCCCTAAATGACTGGTTGGAAGTTGCGCCGAATTGGGGATAGTTTGACGGCGCGGGTGTCGCCAGCGGCCCCTATTTCGCCGTAAATGAGGAGATGGGGGATGCGATAGTATTACGTGGTGATATTCGACAAACCGTGGGCTTCATCCGAGGGCTTTATGGAACAACACCAGCATTATCAGAGCCTGCAAGATCAGGCATACAACGCATTGCGCTCCAAGATCATCTATGCCGAGCTCAAGCCCGGCACGCGCCTTTCGGCGATTGGTCTGGAAAAAGAGACAGGAATTGGGCGTACGCCCATTCGCGAATCCTTTGTGCGCCTGCGCGAGCAGGAGCTGGTCGAAACACGTCCCAAAAGCGGCACCTACGTTTCTAAGATCAGCATGGAACACGCCGAGAATGCCTGTTTCTTGCGCGAAAAGCTCGAAAGAAGCGTACTCATTAAATGTTGTTCGGCTGCTACGCCCGAGCAAAAGCAGCGGCTTGAGCAGATTCTTGCCGAGTCCGAGTCGCTCGACCATGGCGAAACGCGTCGCTTTTTCGACCTGGACAACCTGTTCCATGAGACGTGTTTTGCGATTGCCGGCCGTCACATGTTGTGGGATTGGATGAAGAGCGTCAATACGCACTTTGAGCGATACAACTGGTTGCGTATGGTGTCGCAGGATCTGGACTGGGAGCCGATCCGTGGGCAGCATCGCCGGATTCTCGAGGCCATTAAGAAGGGCGATACCGACACGGCGAGCTATCTGGCAGAGACGCATTTGCATCTAATGCCCGAGGAGCAGGGTCCGGTTATTGCCTTGCATCCCGACTACTTTGAGCTGTCCAAAGACTCGGCCATCTAACTCGCCCCCTACATTAGTTGCGGTGAAATGGGGATTGTTTTGCGGCCCTGATGGCGTAAATAGTCCCTATTTCACCGCAAGTGCGAGGCGCTATTGGGGCACGAAAAGGCTGCGGCGTCGCTTGGAGGAAAAGACCGGAAGCAAGGGTCCATTCCTCCAGACGGCACCGCAGCTGTTTTGGTGGCTCGGCTTTTGTCGAAGTGGCTTAGTTGAGCGCGACGGCCAGCCGAGTAGGCAAAGCGGCTTGGAGGCGTGTCGCTTCCGTCACGTTCTATCAGCATACAAGACGGTTTTGGTTCTTGTTCGTGACGGAAACGGCGCGCTTCCGAGCCGCTTTAAAAGAAAGGGGGCGAGGTTTAGGGCACGCCCCCTTTCACGATAGAGAGCTAAACCTAGCCGCGGACCTTCTTGACGACGTCCATGGCCTCGTGGGCGATCTGCTCGACCTTGGAGAAGTCGCCGTCGGCAAACAGGGCCGGCTTGACCATCCAGGTGCCACCGCAGGCGATGATGGCGGAGGAGCTCAGGTACTCCTCGACGTTGGCGGTGCTCACGCCGCCGGTAGGCATAAAGCGGTGACCGACAAACGGAGCGGCGAGGGCCTTGATGGTGTTCAGGCCGCCATACTGGGACGCGGGGAAGAACTTGGTGACCTTGAGGCCCAGGTTCTCGGCTGCGGTGACCTCGGAGGGGGTCACGGTGCCGGGAAGGACGGGCAGGTCGATGTCGATGCAGTGCTTCACGACGTCCTCGTTGTAACCCGGGGAGACGATGAACTTGGCACCGGCTGCGCGGGCCTGCTCAACCTGCTCGACGGTCAGGACAGTGCCGGCGCCAACGCACATCTCGGGCTCGGCCTCGGCCATAGCGGCGATGCACTCGGCGGCGCAGGCGGTGCGGAAGGTGACCTCGGCGGACTTCATGCCAGCTGCCATAAGAGCGTGGGCGAGCGGGGCGGCGTCCTCGACCTTGTCGAGCACAACGACCGGCACGATGCCCAGGGACTCAAGCGTGGTGTAGAACTGATCGAACATGATGTTCCTTTCGATGTGTGGCGCGCACGGGCGCGTGATTGCCAAATATGCTGGTCAGGAGCCGATTTTGGATTGGTTATCGGAGGCACTGCTTGGGGTTCAAGCAATTCCAAAACCGGCTGCTCGACCAGTCATGTAGGGAATGCCAGGCAAAACCGGAATGGGACTGGTGGTTTTGCCCGACCGGAGGAATCGGGGAGCGGGCCGCAGGGGTATGGGATTGGAAAGCTGCGGCCCGCGGAATGGGGAACGAATTAACGGGCGACGCGGGTGCCACCGTCGGCGGCGTTGGCCACAGCGGCGATCTCGTCGGCGGTCACCAGGTTGGAATCGCCCTTGATGGTGAGTTTGAGGATCGAGGCTGCAATTGCGTAGTTGACGGCGTCCTGCGGGTCAAAGTCGTTGATGAGGGCATGGACGAGGCCGGCGTTGAAAGCGTCGCCGGCGGCAACGCCCTCGAGCACGTGTACGTCGTGAGCAGGGGAGAACCAGTGCTCACCGCTTTCGGCGTCAAAGAGCATGCCCATCCAGACGGAGCGTTCGACGCAGGAGATGTTGCGAACGACCGAAGCGACCTTTTTGCAGCCGTACTTGGCGCAGATCTGACGGGCCATCTCGACATAGGTGTCGCGCTCCTCGATGCCGTGGGCAAGGGAACCAGAGACGCAGGTCATGCCGAGGCCGGCAGGCGCATCCTCGTCGTTGGCGATGCAGATATCGACGAGCGGCAGGAGTTCCTTCATGGTGACCTGCGACTTCTCGGGCGACCACATCTTGCCGCGATAGTTCACGTCGCACACGGTGGTGATGCCCTTGGCGCGGCAGGCGGCGAGCGCCTCCTTGCAGGCGGCGGCCATCTCGTCGGAGACAGCAGGCGTCACGCCGGAGAAATAAAAGACATCGATGCCCTTGAGGATCTCGTCCCAGTCAAAGACGTCGCGCTTGGCCATGTTGATGGCAGAGTACTTGCGGTCGTAGACGCAGCCGTTGCCGCGCTGCGAGGCACCGACCTCAAAGACATAGGAGCCCAGGCGATCGCCCTGACGCACGACGCGCGTGGTGTCGACGTCATAGACCTTCAACGAACGCAGAGCGCACTCGCCCAGACGGTTGGCCGGGACAACGGAGACGTAAGCGGCCTTGTCGCCCTGGTAGGCCAGGGATAGCGCGGTGTTTGCCTCGGCGCCGCCGTAGCGGACATCAAACTCGGTCGCCTGCTCAATGCGCAGATGGTCTTTGGGCGAGAGCCTCATCATGATCTCGCCGAAGGTAAGAACCGTTTTACCCATGGCCGCGCAGCTCCTTTTTGCTCGTGCGTACACCTTTGATATGGCGTTGGCACGGAGGTGCCAAGACGGTAGGGTGCATCTTTGCACCACCGTGCCAACGCTTGCCGAAATCGGTTTACGAAATCGGTTTCGTTTCGAGTTGTA
Organism: uncultured Collinsella sp.; assembly: GCA_947002045.1. Taxonomy (GTDB): domain Bacteria; phylum Actinomycetota; class Coriobacteriia; order Coriobacteriales; family Coriobacteriaceae; genus Collinsella. The sequence continues at coordinate 54,249 of CAMQJB010000009.1, read as the reverse complement.
GTATACTCATCTACAACGTTTTGCAAGCGAGATTTTTAAAAAAATGCCTAAAATGGCTCAGGCTGCCGACAATTGGGAAACGGGGTGCGCCATGGCGCAGATGAGAATCAAGGACATTGCCGCCGAGGCGGGCGTGAGCCCGGCCACGGTCTCGCGCTATCTCAACAACCGCCCCGGGCAGATGACCGAGGAAACCCGCGCTCGCATCGCGGCGGTTATCGAGCGCACCGGCTATCGCCCACGTGCCGCCGCACGCAATCTGCGCAGCTCACGCACCAACCTCATCGGCGTGATCCTGGCCGACATCGCCAACCCGTTCTCCAGTGCCATGCTCGAAGGGCTTTCCGCCAGTGCCGCCGCGCGCGGCTGCTCGCTTATGACGGCCATTAGCGGCAACGATCCCGCTAAAGAGGCCGAATCGCTCACCAGGCTTATCGACGCCGGCGTGGACGGCCTGGTCGTCAATACCTGCGGCGGTAACGACGAGGCAATCGCCGCTGCCGCGGGACGTTTACCCGTTGTGCTGCTCGACCGCGACGTTGCCGACGGCGGTGTCGATCTGGTGACATCTAACAACCGTGAGCTGGTCGCCGGCCTGGTAGACGCCTTGACCGCCGCTGGCAGCGAGCGCCTGTGCCTGCTCACCGAGGCAAGCGACGACAGCCCCGTGCGTCGCAAGCGCGCCGAGGCCTTTACCGACGAGCTTTTGCACCGCGGCCTTGCCGGCGAGGTCGTCACCCTGGCCGACGGGGGCGCCACGGGCGTCGGCCGCCTGGACGAGACCATCCGCGGCTATGCAGGTAAAAAGCTCGGCCTCATTGCTGTCAACGGCTTGGTTTTCCTGCGTCTGACCGAGGCGCTAGCGCAGCTGGGACCCTCGCTGCCGGCGGGGCTCAAGATCGCGACGTTTGACGACTACCCCTGGAACCATGTGCTCTTTGGTGGCGTGACCACGGCCGCGCAGGACACCCTCACCATTGCCGAGCGCGTAGTCGAGCGCCTGTCCGAGCGCATCGACGTTGTTACCACTACTGTGGGCGAGGCCGCAAAGCTGGCGCCCAAACGCATCGAGATCCCCGGCCACATCGAACACCGCGCATCGACCTCGCGCTAACCGCTCGTTCGCAACGGCCTGTTCGCGCACGTTTTTTGAGCGCTTGATACGCTTTAACCCTGCGGAAACATTTTTCTGCGATAGTATCTGCGATATAGACCAGTCGAAACCCGCCCGAAAGAAAGGGGAGCGACATGAACCAGCAGAACATCGATTACGTACTTCGCTCCGTAGAGCAGCGTGACATCCGCTTTGTGCGTCTGTGGTTTGTCGACATTCTCGGCCGCCTCAAGAACTTTGCCATTAGCCCCGAGGACCTCGAGGTCGCTTTTGAGGAGGGTATTGGCTTTGACGGCTCCGCCATCGAGGGCTTTGCTACGCCCGAGGAAGCCGACATGCTCGCATTCCCCGATGCTTCGACCTTCCAGATTCTGCCGTGGCGCCCGAGCCACAACGGCGTCGCCCGCGTGTTCTGCGACGTGTGCACCCCCGACCGCAAGCCCTTCGCCGGCGATCCGCGCGATGCGTTGCGCCGCATGTTCCGCAAGGCCGAGAAGGCTGGCTACCTGCTCAACGTGGGCGCCGAGCTGGAGTATTACTACTTCCCCGACGAGCACACGCCCGAGCCGCTCGACAACGTGGGCTACTTCGATCTTTCGGTGAGCGATGCCGCCCGCGACCTGCGCCGCAACACGGTTCTCACGCTCGAGAAGATGTCCGTGCCCGTGGAGTACACCTTCCACGCTGCCGGCCGCTCGCAGCACGGCATGAGCCTGCGCCACGCCGAGGCCCTGAGCATGTCCGACGCCATCACCACGGCCAAACTAATCATTAAGCAGCAGGCCTACGAGAGCGGTTGCCACGCCTCCTTTATGCCCAAGCCGTTGGCGGGCGAGGACGGCAGCGCTATGTTCCTGTGCCAGTCGCTATTCGACCACGACGGCAACAACGTCTTTTGGGGCGAGGACGACGAGAAGTACCATCTTTCCGACATCGCCAAACACTACATGGCCGGCATTCTGGCGCACGCGCGCGAGATCAGCGCCATCACTAACCCCACGGTCAACTCGTACAAGCGCATCACCACGGGCGGCGACTCCGTGCCGCAGTACGCCACGTGGGGCCTGCGCAACCGCGCGAGTATGGTCCGCATTCCGGTCTACAAGCCCGGCAAGCAGCTGTCCACGCGCATCGAGCTTCGTAGCCCCGACCCCATGGCCAACCCGTACCTGGTCAACGCCGTCACGCTGGCGGCCGGTCTCGACGGCATCGAGCGCAAGCTGGAACTCCCGCCCGAGGCCACGGCCGAGACGCTCAAGCTTACCGACCGTCAGATGCTCGAGGCCGGCTACACGCCGCTGCCGCGCTCGCTCAAAGAGGCGCTCGACGTCTTTGAGGATTCGCAGTTTATGAAGGATGCCCTTGGCGAGCACATCCACAGCTTCTTCCTCAAAAAGAAGCGCAACGAGTGGCATAAGTTTGAGTCCACGATCACCGAGTGGGAGATCAAGCACTACCTGGCGAACTCCTAATCGCGTTGGCTTGTTCCAGTACGATTGAGCTCATTTCCTTGGAGGCCGATATGTCCGAAAAGAGTGCCCTGTTCATGGCGCGCACGACGCGCTTCCACGAGTTTGCCCGCAGCTTGACGACCACCCTGGGTGTCGAGGTGAGCCTGGCAACCCCCGATTCGCCGACTGCGGCGCACGACTTTGACCTGCTGATTCTCGACTCCGACGGCATCCGCAGCGACCGCATCGATCAGATTGCCAAGTGGCTCGACGACCGCGGCGGCGTCCCCATGCTGGTGATCGTTGACGACGAGGCGCTCGGCACCCTGCGCCTGCCCAATCACGCGCATGCCGACTTTGTATGCCCCACGGCGACGCCCAACGAGCTTAAGGCTCGTGCGCAGCGCCTGATGGGCGAGGAGGAGACCGTCACCGCCGACGATGTACTCAACATCGATAACCTCGAGATCAACTTGGCCACCTACCAGGTGACGCTCGATAACGAGCCCATCGACCTGACGCTGATGGAGTACTCGCTGCTGAGCTTTTTGGCGACGCACCCCAACCGCGCCTACAGCCGCGAGGTGCTGCTGCACCGCGTGTGGGGCTTTGAGTACTGCGGCGGCACGCGCACCGTCGACGTGCACATTCGACGTATCCGCTCCAAGGTGGGCCCGCAGATCGCGGCACACATCACCACCGTCCGCGGCGTGGGCTATCTGTTTAAGGACTAGATTTCCACCACAAAGGGGACAGGCACCTTTGTGGTGGTTTTGCCGCATGTGCGGGCTCCTTTCGGGTTTGCAGAAGAACTTAAGCCTTCCTAAAAGATTGCGTTCTCATATACGTTCGCCCACATATTGGGGTACAACTCAACGTGAACAATGATGGCCCGCCACATGTTTGGCGGGCCTTTGGTTATTTGACGAAAGGATCGCAGCCATGAGCGAGAACGATTCCCAGCGTCCCCAGGATGCGGGCAACGCCGGCGAGACCCAGCAGCAGCCGCGCGTGAAGGTGGAGTCGACGCCTGCCGGTAGCAACATTCCCTACGTGCAGGCTTACGACACGCAGACCGGAAAGCCGCTGGGCGGCCAACAGGTCGTGAACAAGCACACGGTGGTCAAGACCAAGACCAAAAAGCTGCCGATCTTTATTACGGCGCTCGCCGGCTGCGCCTGCGGTGCCCTGCTGGTCATCGCGCTTATCATGAGCGGCACGCTCAACATTGGCGGCGGCAAGAACGCCGTGACGGCGGGCGCTTCGGGCTCATCGACGCAAAAGATTACGATTGATTCCGAGGACACCACGTTGGCCGAGGCCGTTTCTGCCAAGGCCCTGCCCTCCGTCGTTTCCATTACCGCCACTTCGAGCGGTAGCCAGAATGGCTCGCTTTCGCAGTCTGCCGACGAGTCGGACAGCTCGGGCAGCGTCGGTTCGGGCGTGGTGCTCGATACCGAGGGCCACATCCTCACCAACAACCACGTGGTCGATGGCTATGACCAGTACGTGGTTACCATGGACGACGGCACCACCTACGAGGCCGAGTTCGTGGGCAACGACGCCTCGAGCGACCTGGCCGTCATCAAGCTCAAGGACGCCGACGCCTCCAAGCTCACGCCGATCGAGATCGGTGATTCCTCCAAGCTCAACGTGGGCGAGTGGGTCATGGCGATCGGGTCGCCGTTCGGCAACGAGCAGTCTGTCTCCACCGGTATCGTCTCGGCGCTCTACCGCTCCACGGCCATGAGCTCTACCAGCGGTAACACCATCTATGCCAACATGATTCAGACCGATGCCGCCATCAACCCGGGCAACTCCGGCGGCGCGCTCGTCAACGACAACGGTGAGCTGGTGGGCATCAACTCGCTCATCGAGAGCTACTCGGGCTCCAGCTCGGGCGTGGGCTTTGCTATTCCCGTTAACTACGCCAAGAACATTGCCGACCAGATCATCGGCGGCAAGACGCCGGTGCATCCGTACATGGGCGCTACGCTTTCGAGCGTCAACGCGCTCAACGCCCGCACCAACAAGCTGAGCACCGATAGCGGCGCGTATGTGGCGAGCGTCGTTGAGGACGGTCCTGCCGCCAAGGCCGGCATTCAGGAGGGCGACGTCATCACCAAGTTGGGCGACGACGAGATTACGAGCGCCGATGGCCTGATTATCGCGCTGCGCAGCCACGAGGTGGGCGAGAAGGTCGAGATCACGCTCATGCGCGGCAAGGAAGAGAAGAAGGTCACCGTCGAGCTGGGCTCCGATGAGGAGCTGCAGAACCAGCAGCAGGACGACAGTTCGACCGACACCGGCAACGGCGGTATTACCGACGAGCAGCTGCGCCAGTACCTGGAGGAGCTGCTAGGCCAGCAGGGCCAGGGTCAAGGCTACGGTCAGGGTTTCTAACGAGCCGTATCGCACATATCGAAGTCAGAGGGGCTGTCCCATCAACGCGGGGCAGCCCCTCTTTTCTTATTGATCCGTTGGGGACAGAGGAAAACGGATCATTTAGAAATGGCAAGGGTATGGTTTGATCGCGCGATCCACCCCGGTCTAGCGGCTGCCGATTCGGTGCGGTTTGAGACCGCTATTCGGCCCCGTTGCGACCGGTGGTACTCTTGTATCCGTTTGAAATCGAGCGAAGGAGTGCCGCTATGGAGCAATCGAGCCTGTTTGGTGACGGCGTGGACATCGATACCGAAACGCCCGCGAGCACGGATGCCGCTGCACCGGCCGATGCCCGTGCCCAGGCGGCAGCGCGTGCGGCCGAGCTGCGCCACGAGCTCGATTACCACGCCTATCGCTACTACATGCTCGACGCGCCCGAGATCACGGACGCCGCCTTTGACAAAATGCTCGTTGAGCTGCAGGAAATCGAGGCGACCTACCCCGACCTGGTGACGCCCGACAGCTATACCCAGCGCGTGGGCGGCTACGTGAGCGAGCAGTTTACGCCGGTCACGCACATGGCACGCATGTATTCCATGGACGATGCCATGGACCTGGACGAGCTCGACGTTTGGCTTCAGCGCACCGAGGATGCGCTCGGTGCCGGTAGCGTCACCTATACCTGCGAGCTTAAGATCGACGGTCTGGGCGTGGCGCTTACCTACCAAAACGGCACCTTTGTGCGCGCCGCCACGCGCGGCGACGGCACCACGGGCGAGGATGTATCGCTCAACGTGCGCACCATCAAGGATGTGCCCATGCATCTGTCCGAGGCAGCGCTCGCCCACATGGGTGCCGACCGCGAGCGCACCATTGAGGTGCGCGGCGAGGTCTATATGCCCAAGGGCAGCTTTGTTCGTCTGAATGAAGAGGCCGATGCCGAGGGACGCGACCCCTTCGCCAACCCGCGCAACGCCGCCGCCGGCAGTCTACGTCAGAAGGATCCCAAGGTCACGGCGCGCCGCGACCTTGCCACCTTTATCTATGCCATCGCCGATACCGACCCGCTGCACGTCCACAGCCAGCGCGAGTTCCTCGATTGGCTGCGTAGCGCCGGCTTTAGCGTCAACCCTAACGTTGCCCGTTGCGCCACACCCGCCGAGGTTCACGAGTTCTGTGCCCAGGCGCTCGAGCACCGCGGTGACCTGGACTACGACATCGACGGCGTGGTCGTAAAGGTCGACAGCTTTCAGCAGCAGCTCGACCTGGGCTTTACCGCCCGCGCGCCGCGCTGGGCCATCGCCTTTAAGTTCCCGCCCGAGGAAAAGCAGACCGTCCTGCGCGAAATTCGCATCCAGGTGGGCCGCACCGGTGTGCTCACGCCGGTCGCCGAGTTCGACCCGGTGACGGTTGCCGGCTCCACCATCGCGCGCGCCACGCTGCACAACATCGACGAGATCCGCCGCAAAAACGTGCGCGAGGGCGACACCATCATCGTGCACAAGGCGGGCGACGTGATTCCCGAGGTCGTGGGCCCGGTGCTCGACAAGCGTCCGGCCGATTCGGTCGACTGGCAGATGCCCGAGGTCTGCCCCGTGTGCGGCAGCCCCGTGGTCCACGAGGATGGCGAGGTTGCCTACCGCTGTGTGTCCATCGACTGCCCCGCACAGCTCAAGGAGCGCTTGCTCCACTGGGTGAGCCGCGGCTGCATGGACGTCGACGGCCTGGGCGACGAGATCGTCGACAAGATGATCGCCGCCGGCCTGATTCACGATGTCGCAGACTTCTACCAGCTCACGGTGGACGACATCGCCGGCCTGGACACGGGGCGCACCTATGCCAGCTCCAACAGTAAAAAGGGCGTCAAGAAGGGTGACCCCATTCCGGTAGGCCTCAAGACGGCTGAGAAAATCATCGCCGAGCTCAATAAGTCCAAGAGCCAGCCGCTCGGTCGCGTGCTGTTTGCCCTGGGTATCCGCCACGTGGGCAAGAGCGTGGGCGAGGTCATCGCTGAGCGATTCCTGTCGATTGACAAGCTCATTTTGGCGAGCGAAGAGGACATCGCCGAGTGCGAGGGCATCGGTCCCAAGATTGCGGCGAGCGTCAAGCAGTTCCTGGCCGTGCCCGAGAACCTTGCCGTGCTGGAACGTCTGCGCCAGGCGGGCCTTTCGCTCGAGGTCGACTTGGGCGCTGCGCACGCGCAAGCCGCAGCCGACGCTGGCGTGGCAGGCGAGCTCGCCGACGCACGGCCGCTCGCGGGCCTGACTTTCGTGCTTACTGGCACGCTTGTCAATCGCACGCGCGACGAGGCGGGCGCGGCGCTCAAGGTGCTCGGTGCCAAGGTTTCGGGCAGCGTGTCGAAGAAGACGAGCTATCTGGTCGCCGGCCCCAAAGCGGGCTCCAAGCTCACCAAGGCTGAGCAGCTGGGTGTGCCCGTGCTGGACGAGGACGCGCTCGAGCAGATCTTGGCTACTGGTGAGGTGCCCCAGGCTTAGTGCATCAATAGTCAAATTGAAGAATCGCCCGGAAGCACGATGTCTTCCGGGCGGTTCTTACTTTGCTGGGGCAATCGGCACCGTGATCTGTGTCACATAGGTTGTGGGGTCGTCGCTGATGATGTCGTCGATCAGGGCAATTTCGCGCGAGGGCCCGGCGGGTGTCAGGTTGCGCTCGCGCATATAGCCGAGCAGCTGCTCATAGCGCGTGCCTGCCTGCCCGTGCGTGCCGCGGAAGCTTATGGTCAGGCATCGCGCGGCGGGCCGCGTCTCGACGTCGCCCACGTAATCATCGGTGTTATCGAGCAACAAAAAGACCTCGTCGTAGCCGTCAAAGTCGCCGGCGGCGAGGCGCTCGGCGCTGATCCCAACGCCCAAGTTGCCCAAGAAGACAAAGGTCTCGTGCTGCCCCTTCTGCAATTGACGAATCTGCCACTCCAGCGCATAGGCGTCGGTAGGATTGACGCGTTCGCGCAGCACGGCGCAGCGAAGTTCGGGCGCATCGATTGTGCAAATGGTGTCGAGCTTGGTGTTCAGGGCATCGTGAAGCAGCGCAAGCCGGTTATCGATCTTGCGCGACACGCGTTCGAGCTCGCGGCGCTTGCGCTCGATGAGCTCCTGCTGCTGAGCCAGCTGCCGCTGCATAAGGTCCACATCGCGCGTGGTCACAAAATCACGGATTTGCGCGAGTGACAAATCGAGAACGCGCAGGTGGCTGATGGTATTGAGGGTGGAGAGCTGCCGCGATCCGTAGTAGCGGTACCCGCTCGCCGGATCGATGTGCGCCGGGTCCAGTAGGCCCATCTGCTCGTAATGGCGCAACGTGCCCACGCTCAGGTTAAACAGGCGCGCCACCTCGCCAATGCGGAGCAGGCCCTCGGTATGTTCACTTGGCATGTCGATCACAGGACCGCTCCTTTCAATAGGGTCGGGGAGGGGCGCCAGGCTTGCGTTGCCCCGCTACGCTACCAACTTGTCAAAAGCCCCACGCCGGTTGAGCACGGTAAACGCGACAACACAGATGACTGCCGACAAAATTGATCCGCACGGCGAAGCGATGCCCATGGGAAACAGCGTGTCGGAATAGGCGTTCGACAGCAGCCAAGCGCCCGGCACGCGAATGAGCGCCACGGCCAGCACGTTGTGCGCAAAGCCGATATAGCTCTTGCCGTATGCAGCGAAAAAGCCGCTAAAGCAAATGTGGATGCCGGCAAAGATTGCATCGAAAATATAACTGTGCATATAGCCGGTACCGGCCGCGACCACCGCGGGGTCCTTGGCAAAAAAGCCAATAAACGCCGGCGCCACCAGCCACATCAGCACCGTGATCAGGCAACCGTACACCACCGAGATCGTCATGGCGTCCTTGAGCACCTGACGCGCGCGGTCGCCCTTGCCCGCGCCGGCATTCTGCGCCGTGAGCGCGCTGACGGTGGCGCCCATGGAACTCGGCACAATGAACAAAAAGCTGATCATCTTCTCGACCAGGCCCACGGCGGCGGCGTCGACGAGCCCTCGGTGGTTGGCGATGACGGTGATAAACATAAACGCCACCTGGATGCAGCCGTCCTGCACGGCCACGGGCACGCCGATCTTAAGGATGCTGCCGAGTACCTCGGGCTGGGGGCGCAGGTCGCTGCGCTTTACGTGGATGTTCGTGCGGCGGCTCTTGAGCCACACGAGTGCGAGGGCAACGCTGGCCGTCTGTGCTGTCACCGTGCCGAGCGCCGCGCCCACGGGGCCGAGCCCCATATGGCCGATAAATAGAAAGTCGAGTGCGATGTTGATGATGCATGCCACGCCAATCACGTACATAGGCGAGCGTGAATCACCCAGACCGCGAAAAATGGCCGAAAGAATGTTGTACGCGGCGATAAAGGGAATGCCGATAAAGCAGATACGCAGGTAGGCGGCGGTTCCTTCGACCGCCTCGGGTGGCGTGCCAATGAGCGCCACAACCTGCGGGCATAGTGCAAGCAAGATGACGGCCAGCACCACCGAGACACCCATAAAGAGCGTAATGGTGTTGCCGATGGCGGTCTCGGCGCGATCGAAGCGACGCGAACCCACGGCGTGGCCGACGATGACCGTCGTTCCCATGGCCAGGCCCACGAGCGTCACGGTAATGATATAGAGCGTCTGCGCGCCATTGCCCACGGCGGTGATGCCGGCAGCGCCGCTAAACTGCCCCATCATGTACAGGTCGGCCATGCCGTAGAGCATCTGCAAAAAGTACGAGAGCATATAGGGCAGGGCAAAGACCGCGATGGTCTTGAGGACATTGCCGCGTGTGAGGTCGTGTTCCATGGGCGGGGCTTTCTGGCTTGGTTCGTTTAGCTACCAGTGTAGTGAAAATCCTACAACGATTGTAGAGTCAAGGTTTATGTTGGGTGCCGGGCGAAAAAGTGAGCCTGTATTCATTTCCCATGGTTTAAAAGAGTTGGATTAACCCGTTCGAGCATGATGCTTTGACCCCTCCGTGCTCCTCACCTCGCCTCAAACCATCACAACATTCGACGTTTTTCGTCAAAAACGGGAAAAGCACCGAATGTTGTGATGGTTTTTCTGCCACTCGACCGGGTGGAATCGCTTTCTTGCGCACGAAGGTGTGCGGACCCGTGGGCAGGGGAATAAGGTTGGTTATCCGACTCCATTGGAGGGCTCATGGACTTGCCGATCGTCCTGTCCCATAAGACTGCCTGGCTGTACCACAACGTGGCGCGCCCGTCCGAGCCGCTCTCGCGAGCAAGCAGCCTATACGATGAGGACTCGCTTGCTAGCGAGGCGGAACCGACCGCGAGCCTGCCCAAATTGGGACTCGATGCCAAGGGGCTGAGGGCTTCAACGGCAGTTGGGATCGCTGCCGACTATCTGGTTTCTCTTGGTATTCCACGAGAAGAGCTCAATCATATCGACACGCTCGTCAACTTCGATTTTGAGCGCTCGACGCCGGCTGGATTTAGGTGCCACGTGTTTGGGGCGCCGGTACCTCCAGGCCATCTTATCGAGGTGGCAGAGGGCCTTCTGGTGGTTGATGAGGCCATGTGCTTTGTCCAAGCGGGTTCGTGGATGAGTGAGCCCGAGCAGCTGGAATATGGCTACGAAATCTGCGCCCGATACCATTTGAATCATCTGTCGACAGGCGATTATATCGAGATGGGGCAGAGGTATACCGTTGCCGACTTGATTGCTTATTGCAATGAGAACCGATCTCGTCAGGGGGCTATACGCGCGGCCGCCGTGCTCAAGCGCGTGCACGATGGCGCACGGTCGCCCATGGAGACGGCCGCCGCAATCATGGTCGTAGCAAAACGTTCTCAGGGAGGGCTGGGATACGCCAAGATCGAGCTCAACCATCGGGTCGATGTTCCCAACGAGTTCAAGTATCTCGCAAAGGCCGGGTATTTCGAGATCGACGTATATGCGCCTGCGAGCGGTACGGGGATTGAATACAACGGCTCGGACCATCTTGATAAACAGCGCAGCGCGTCGGATGCGGAGCGTATGACCGTGCTGAGCGCGCTGGGCTTTAGAACGATCGTCCTCACCGGGACTCAGTTTGCCCATCAGCTGCAATTGCACCGGGCGATGAACGCCATCGCACTTGCGATGGGCCTTAAGTGCGACCGAAGCGAAGCGTTTCAGAAGCGGCAGAACGACCTGCGAGAATTCGTGATTCGTCACTGGGACGGTGGCCTTTAGGGGTGCTTTGGTCCTTCTACGGGGTACCGTGGGCAGGCAAACCATCACAACATTCGACGTTTTTCGCCAAAATCGGGAAAAGCATCGAATGTTGTGATGGTTTGTGTGTTGAGGATGGGCTTGGGAAGCCGGTCTTGCTCGCAAAGGCCTTTCGTGTCGTACGCATGTCGACCCATTCTTCCCGTGCGGTACTATATTCCCCGAAGAATAAAGACCGGCGTGAGGGGAGGGCTGCGTGGACGGGCACGTGCAACATGACGGTTTTGGCCGCGATATCAACTACCTGCGCATTGCCGTTACCGACAAGTGCAATTTCCGCTGCATTTACTGCATGCCGGCCGATGGCGTGGCGCCCCGCGCGCACGACGAGCTGCTCAGCGCCGAGGAAATCGCCCGCTTTGTGCACTTGGTGGCGGGGGAGGGCATTCGCCGCGTGCGCCTGACGGGCGGCGAGCCGCTGGTCAGCCGTCGTATCATTCCGCTTATTCGTGACATCCGCGCGATCCCGCAGATCGAGGACATCTCGCTCACCACCAATGGCGCCCTGCTGCCCAAGCTGGCGCCGCAGCTCAAAGATGCCGGGCTTAACCGCGTCAACATCTCGCTCGACACGCTCGACCCTACGCTGTTTGGAAAGATCACGCGTCTGGGTCGACTCGAGCAGACCATGGCTGGCATTGATGCGGCGCTGGCTTGGGGCTTTGAGCCCGTTAAGGTCAACTGTGTCGTGGTGCGCCGGCTCAACCAAGACGTGGCGGCCCTCGCGCGACTGACCGTCGACCGCCCCATTCATCTGCGCTTTATCGAATACATGCCCATTGGCGACGAGCGCACGAGCTCGCATTGCGCTGTGGACCCGCATGCGCCCGCGCTCAATCCCGAGCTGTGGGACGCGAGCGATACCGTGCCGAGCGACGAGCTGCGGGCGCGCATCAATGCCGGGGCCGCCGCGACGGGACTGGGCGAGCTCGAGCCGCTCGACATCAACGACGCTCCTGCCGGCGCGGGCCCTGCGCGCTATTGGCACTTTCCGGGCGCGGCGGGAACGGTCGGTTTCATCAGCGCCATGTCCAACCATTTTTGTGCGAACTGCAACCGTCTACGCCTGACGGCAGACGGCAACGTGCGCCCGTGCCTGTTCAGCGATGCCGAGTATTCGGTGCGTGAGGCGCTGCGCCGTGGTGATGATATGCAGGTACTTTCGATTTGGCGCGATGCCGTGGCCCACAAACCGCAGGAACACGCGATAATTGAGGGCACGCAACGATTTATGTCCCAAATCGGAGGATGATCATATGGCCAAGAGCAGGTACGCCGATGCCACCAAGGCCGCTCGCAGGGCTGCGATGTCTGCCCACAAAGCCACGGCTGCGGCCAGCGATGCCGCTGCAGGCGCGCAGCCGTCTGCCGGTGCTGCCACTGAGCCCGCCCGTGCCGCCCGCGACGCCCGTCGCGACGAACTGACGCATGTGGACGCCAAGGGCGAGGTACGCATGGTCGACGTGTCCGACAAGGCCGAGACCCATCGCATCGCCATCGCTGAGGGCACCATCCTTATGCACCCCGAGACGCAGGCCATGGTGCTGCAAGACCGCGCCAAAAAGGGCGACGTGCTCGCCTGCGCGCGCGTGGCGGGCATTATGGCTATCAAGCGCACGAGCGACATCATCCCCATGTGCCATCCGTTGCTCATTACCAAGAGCAAGTGCGATATTGCGCCCATCGCTCCGGCGGGGACGCCGGCCGAGAACGTGCCCGAGGGCTGGGCGCCGGCGCGCGTGGACGGGCAGGTTGGCTTTCACGTACTGGTTACGGCCGGCGTGACGGGCAAGACGGGTATCGAGATGGAGGCTCTGACCGGCGCGAGTGCCGCGTGCCTAACGATCTATGACATGTGCAAGGCCGTCGATCGCGGCATGGAGATCGTCGACGTGCGCCTGCTGCACAAGGAGGGTGGCCGCTCGGGCGTGTGGGATCGTGCAGAGCGTCAGGCCGCTGCCGTTGAGGCCGTGGCCGCTGACGGTGCCACGCTCGCAAGCGCGCCCGTCGCCGTCGCGCCCGCAGCTCCGGCACCGGCCGTCCCCGCGATCGCGTTTATCGGCTACCAAAACTCGGGCAAGACCACGCTCGTCGAGAAAGTTATCGCCGAGCTCACCCGCCGCGGCCTGCGCGTGGGTTCGCTCAAACATCATGGGCATCATGGCTTTGATATCGATGTGCCCGCTAAGGACACCTGGCGCCATCACCAGGCCGGGTCCAAGCACGTGGGGCTCATCTGCGCCACGCGCTGGGCGGAGTACGCCGACACGCGCGAGGAGGACGAGATGTCCGCGCGCGAGCTGCTGTCGCGCTACAACGATGTCGACGTGGTGATCATCGAGGGCTACAAGACCGAGGGCTTCGACAACATCGTCGTCGCACGCTCCGGTGTCGACCGTCTGCGCGGCAAGAGCTCGCTCGACCTGGTCGATGGCCACACGCTGGCCCTTGCCTGCAACGAGGCCCTGGCGCGTCAGGCCTTCGACGCCGGCTTTGCGACCCGAGCCATCAACATCAACGACGCCCGAGCCATCTGCGATCTCATCCAAGATCACCTGGCCTAAAACCTGCCAAAAAAGACAGGTCAATTTGGCAGGTTTTATCTGGGCAAACGTCACTTCCACCACAAAGGGGCCAGGCACCTTTGTGGTGGTTTTTGCTTTGGTAGATGCGTGGGGCATGCCTTACAATCTACCAGGTAGTTCATGGCGGGCGAAAACGGAGAGAAGGGGCTTGATGCGTCCTTAATGTTTCATGCGGATAGATTGATTTGACAGGCGGTGGCGAATACCCACCGCCCGTATTCGTATGAAACGAGGAGTCTCCATGCTCGCATCTCTTCTCTCAAAACCTCAACCTTCGCTGTCCGCGCAGGCCAAGCGCCTGGTGGCGATGCGCTTTCTCATCTACACCGGTTTTCAGACCAGCTACTTTATCGGCGTTATCGGAACACTCACCTATGCAGACGATGCCTCGGTCGTGGCGACATCGCTGGCCGTCCTTTTTATGAACGTATTTGTGATTCTGGGATCCTTTGCGGGCGGCGCGGCGCTCGACGCCTGGGGCCCGCGCCGTCATTTCTTGCTGAGCATCGTGGGCACGCTGGCAACCGGCGCGGCAATCCTCGTCTTTGGCAGCGCGACCGGCATCGTCCTGCTTGGCGCGGTGCTCCTGGGCTTTGTGATGGGATTCGCCCAGCCCATCGCCACGTCCTATCCGGCCTATCTCACCGACGATCCTGTCGAGCTCAAAGACATCAACTCCGCCATCGCCATGTTCTCAAACGTGAGTATCGTCGTTGGCCCCACGCTGGGCGGCTTTGTCGCGGCTGCTGCGTCGTCGCGTGCGGTGTTTTTGCTCATGACGCTCTTTACCGCGTTGGCGCTCATTGCCGGTTGGGGCTTTAGGCAAAGTGCAGGTCAGGCCGCCACGCACGAAGGCAAACCTGCGATCGGCGACATCACATCGGATAAGGCCAGCCAAAGCCCCGACCCCAACATATCTTCCCGCGTCACCTTCGCGACAAGCATCAAGACAGTCTTCACCAACAGTATCCTCGCCTTGCTGTTCTGCATCATCTTCCTCTCGAACTTTGGCTACGGTGCCTTCGATCCGCTGGAGTCGTTCTTCTACCGCGATGTCCTGCACGTCGGTGTCGAATGGATGGGCTGGCTCTCGTCGGCCAGCGGCGTCGGCGCGGCACTGGGCGCCGTGGTCGCGCTCCGCTTGCCGCCGCGCCTCGTCAGCCTCAAAACCCTGCTCGTAGCGCTTATGTGTGTGGGCCTGGGAAGTCTGCTCTACGTGGGGACGCCGTACATAGGCGTGGCCCTCATTGGCCAGATTGCCTTGGGCGTGGCCTGGGGCGTCGTTAATCCGCTCCACAACACCATCGTGCAAACGACGGCGCCGCTCGAGCAACTCGGCCGCGTCAACTCGGTCATGGGCTTTGGCAACATGTTCGCTGGTGTGGCCCCGCTGGCGATTGCCCCCTGGCTGGCGGCGACGTTTGGTGTGCAGCAGACACTCGTCGGGGCGGGCATGGTCGTGACGGCGGTTCCCGCGGCGTTGCTGCTGTTTGGCCACTGGCATTTTGATCGTGCCGCAAGGCAGTAAAACCATCACAACATTCGATGAAAATCGCGATTTTTCCGAATAACGTCGAATGTTGTGATGGTTTGCGTCCCGAGCCGGGCCATCCTGCGGGTCCGGCCACCACAAAGGGGCTAGGCACCTTTGTGGTGGTTTTTGCTTTGACGGGCCGCGCCTGTGCCTTGGTATACCATGTATACCATTTCCGACCACATTCAGCACCGCCGCACAACTCAGAAAGGCCCCCATGGACGCCACCTTCAGCCACATCAAAGCCGTGTTCTGCGATATCGACGGCACGCTGCTCACGAGCCAGCACACGGTGTCCCCGCGCACCGTGGCGGCGATCCGCGCCCTGCGCGAGCGCGGCGTACTCTTTGGCCTGTGCACCGGGCGCGACGCCCAAGCGACCGAGGCCATATACGAGCTCTGGGGCATCGAAGGTCTGGTGGACGTGCTCGTGGGTTGCGGTGGCGCCGAGGTCATCGACCGCGCGCACGACATCAACGAGCTGAGCTACCGGCTACCAGGCGAGACCATCGCGCGCATCTGCGAGCACATGGCAGGCCTGCCGGCAACGCCCGTTTGCCCTCGGGACGGCGTACTCTATGTGCCCGAGAGCAATGCATGCGTCGAGCACCTGTCGCGTGTCGACGGCGTGCCCTACAAGGTGGTCGACTTTGCCGAGTTTTTGCGCGAGCCGCAGGCCAAGGTGATGTTTACCATGGCGCCCGAGGCGATGCCACAGATCATCGAGCGAGCATCGACGTTCGCCGACGACACCGTTAAAGCGGCTGCTCTGCAGACCACGCAGCGACTCTACGAATTCATGGATCCGCGCGTGTCCAAGACGCGCGGCCTTGTGCGCGTGGCGGAGCTCAACGACATGGAGCTCCGGAACATCTGCGTGTTTGGCGATGCCGATAACGACACCTGCATGGTGGCCGACGCCGGCGTGGGCGTGGCTATGGCAAACGGCAGCGACGCCACCCGTGCCGCCGCCGACTTTGTAACCGCGAGCAACGACGAAGACGGCATCGCGATCTTTATCGAGGAACATCTGCTGTAGCGCTAGGGCAGAATCACCACAAAGGGGACAGGTGCCTTTGTGGCGGCCTCAGGCGATTTGGGCGAATTGATGCCTAAAATCTGCGCACAAAATCAAATATGATTGTCTGAACATCACGCTTCTAACCACCGATGGGTTAAAGATATTCTCATCAGTTTGGTAAGGTATTCCTGCTGGCTAATGACCTACCGCTCACGGTCGATTTTCGACCGTGAGCGGGATGTTTACTCTTGAGCAAAATGTTGTGCAAATAAATCTAATGCCATTAAAAAATGATAGTTAACTAAATTACCAGCAGAAACCAAAAATAGATAGCGAATAAACGAAGGTAAATCTGAGTAAATGTCAAGAGAATTGAGAATTCGCTACAAAACCATCGGTTTTCTTGCTCAGATGTTCAAACAATCGCTACAATACGGATTACTACGCGAGCGCAATTACAGATTGCGCAGATACGTTTGATGGTGAAAGAGCAAGATCGCGGTCTCTTGGGGAGGAGACATCGATGAAAGCGAATTCAGATAAATCTAAGCAGCGTAAAAAAGCGACGCGCCGTGTACTGGCAGGCGTTTTGTGCGGAGCCTCCGTTTTGAGCTTGGTACTGTCGCTCGTCATGCCCCCGATCTCGCAGGCCATTGCCAACGATGCCCAGACGGTTTCTACCGAGGAAACTGTGATGGGGGGGGGTTCCTCAGGTGAGTCTACTGGTGTAGACAACACTACTAACGAGGATGCCGAAAACCAGAATAGTGATGATGCCGAGAATGAGGCGAACGAGGATACCGTTGCACCAGACTCGACAGCCGATGACGCGGAGGCCGAGGGCGCCGCGCAGCCTTCCGACGCACAGACTTCTGATGATGAAAATAGCGACGAAAACGCAATTGCCCCCGCCAGCGTCAGTGACGATGACTATGACAAGGTAAATGGTGATGTTTCTGGGAAATTCGACAACGGCGGCAAGTTTCAACTGACGGGTCCTGCCTATTCGAGTCAGCAGATTGACATCAAAAAAAACACCACCATTAATCTTGCAGGAAACATGCTCTACAACCGCTCCGGCGGCTTAGACTCCTTCTTTGTGGTCGAAAACGGAGTCACGCTCACCATCGAGAACATTATCGAGGGCTCAGATAGCACAAAAGACGAAAAGACTCCGGTCGACAATGCGCCGGCGGGTCAGCCTGCGATTATGACATGGGAAAGGGGAGACGAGTCTAGCTCTAATAACGGCGCTCCTAAGAGTCTTACTTACTATGAGACTAAGAGCACGCCCAATACAGATGGACTTTGCACCACCGAGACTACGTACAGGCATGACGTTACGGGCTTTGGCGCTATCGTTGCGGCATCGGACCACGGTTCCGTAAAGCAAGTGGTCACCGTTAATGAGGGCGGCATGCTCGATCTCAAGGGCGGCATGATTACCACGGCCGCCAATCTGAGCGATAACGGCCATGTGATTCTTTCTACGGGTAAGGTCAAAATCGAAGGCGGTTACGTCACCAACGGCAACCGCGGTGGCTGGGGCGGTGGTCTGTGCATAACGGGCGCGAATGCCAGCCTCGAAATGACAGACGGCGTGGTCGCGGGAAACAAGGCAGCTTCTGGCGGCGGCGTCTATGCTGACAACGGAGCCACCTTGAAGCTTACGGGTGGAATCATCTCTGGCAACGCTACGTACGGCGAGGCGGATGGTCTCGGTGGCGGCATCTTGGTTTCGGGCGGTAGTGTGACCGTTTCTGGTGGCTACATCACTAACAATAAATACGCTAAGTTTTGCGGCCACGATGGCTGGGGTAACCATGGCGGCGCTGGGCTTGCTGCCAATAACGGCGCCCATGTCACCATTTCTGGTGGCAAGATTACTGGCAATTATTCTGAAGAAGCTGGTGGCGGCGTTTACGTTACCAATCAAGATCAATCAGGTATGGCATGGCTCGACATTACGGGAGGAATTATTGCCTCTAACGTGAGCTACCGATCTGAAGGTGCCGGTATCCGAGTGGGCCAGCAAGTTGACGCGATGATTAACGGCACTCCAAACAGCAAAGTCTACATCACTCACAACCGCTGCATGTCTCGCTTTGACTGGGGCGGTGGCGGTATCTTCGTCCAGGGAAACTCGAATGAGGGTATGGAAAAGACCGCTGGTAGATTATTTGTATACAACTCGTACATTAGCAGCAATACCGCTGGCGGCTATGGCGGCGGCGTAGCAGTCTGCCCCACGGGCAAGACGTTGGTAACGAACACTGAGGGCACGGCAATCTTTGGCAATTCGTCTGCTGACAGTGATCAAAATTTCAAAGAATACAATCGGGTAGATGGTAGTGGTAATGATGGTACGCCCCATCTTTCAGCTGGTGGTGCTGAAGGTACTAATAAGACTGAAGATAGAGATGCATACGATTCGGAGACGTTTCGCACGTACGGTCATGCCGATTTCTTCCTCGCAGCGACAGGTCACACAACGCCGGTTGCAGTGGTAAGCGGCAAGATGCTTGGCGATATAGACGCCAAGTATTCGGGAAGCATTGAGCTAAATGATCCCATTACCATCCCCGCCAACGGTGTTGCTCAGGTAAAAAATAGCATCGGTCTGACTTCGGCTGTTAGTGCCACGGATAAAGCGGTGACTGAGGCAGTACAGAAAAATAAAGTGACAACTTTCATCACGGACAACTATTCCTGGAACCATGGTGGCGGCATCATGTCGAATGGCGACCTGTACTTGGGTCAGCCAGCAGACACGTATGTCTATCCGAGCCTTAAGCTGAAGGCGACCAAGGCGCTGTCCGGCCGCAAGATCAATAAGGGGGAGTTCTCCTTTACGGTCTACCGCAAGGATTCGGTTGATCCTTTCGCTAGCGGGGTATTCAATCATGACGTTTGCACCCCGGTTGGAACTGCAAGTAATGTTGATGGAGGCAACATCACGTTTAACCTGGGTGAGCAGTCTGCAGCGAACGGTACGGCTGGCACGATTACATACTACCTAGTCGAAAATGCCGGAAAGGTTTCCGGCATCACATACGACCCCGCCGTGTACGAGATTAAGGTGACAGTCGAAGACCACTCGACTGTGCTCATGACTGTTCCGACTCGGAACGATCCGAACAAGACCATAGAGATCAAAATCCATAACTACGAGATCAAAAATGTGAGCGCGGTCGAGCATTCCGAGGGCAAAACTGACCACCGGAACGCTGATGTGCAACTAGATGCTATTGGGGGCTATTATTCGATTGGCGGCCCCGACGGGGAAAAGACCTTCACCAACACGTACGACCCTGAGGTTTCCTGGACTCCTAAGGCGACTAAGGTCGTTAAGGGTGGCGAGATGAAGAAGTTTACACTTCAGCTCGCGACAGACAGCCGCTTTAGAGACACAGACATCATCGGTACTGCCGAGACCACCTCTGGTAAAGATACGAAGCAGACGCTTTCGTTCAAGGACGCCACTGATAAAGATAAAACGATTGAGTTCAAGTACTCGCTCTCTGATATCAGGAATAATTCCGACGACCCGGGCGGCTCCACGGGTGGCTCTTTCAAGACCTTTACGTACTATGTGCGCGAGAAAACCAACGGTTCGCAGTTCTCGCACTACACGTACGACCAGTCGGTCTATAAGTTCACGGTTGTGCCAACGTATGACACCGAAAAAGGAGAGATCAACTGTAGGGTGACCTACATGAAGGGATCCGTTGACTCCAAGGGCGATTGGACAGCAGACCCCAATGCCAAAGAACGGACGTTCATTGACACCTCCGCCCCCAAATCCACCGACACCTCCATCCCCACCTTCACCAATACCTACTCCACTTCTTTGCCCCTTTCTGGTATGTCGGGCGTCACTCTGACGTACCTTGCCGGCGCGGCGGTGCTTTGCGCTGCTGCGGCCTGGATACACATTCGTCGCAAGGCGAATGCGAAGGGAGGCGAGCGTCGTGAATAAGAAAGTTTGCTCCTTCCCAATCTTGTTTGCGCTGCTTGCCCTCCTGATCGGTGCCTGCGCGGTTGTGTTCCCCGCATCCGCGCAGGCCGCGCCGACCTCGACCGGTTCCATCACGGTGAGCGGCACCGTGGCGAGCAGCTACGACGCCTACCAGATCTTTAGCGCCAACGTTATCGACGACAGCGGCGACGCCAAGATCGCCACCGACCTCGCCTGGGCAAGCGACGCCGCGCGTGACGCCGCGCTGCCTGTGCTGCACAGCGCCGGCATGCCCAATTCCCAGACCACCGCGCAGGAAGCTGCCGAGTGGCTCAACACCGATTCCCACCTTACGAGCGCGCTGAGCGCACAGCTCGCTCGTTCCCTCCAGAGCTCTGGCGCCAAGTCTGTGGCCCTTAACGCGGGCACGGCGGCCGAGCTGCCCTGCGGCTACTGGCTCATCGTCGCTAAGGACGACGCCATCGCCCAGGGCGAGGTCGGCACCGCGCCGATTATGGCCCTGGTCGGCGGCGGCGCCGTCACCGTCAAGCCCAAGGCGGCGACGCCCAAGGTCCAAAAGCATGTGCTGGAGGACAGCACCGCCGCCTGGCAGAAGGCCGCCGACGCCACGGTCGCCGACGACCTGTGCTGGCGCCTCTCTGCCACGGTCCCGGCGGGTCTTACCGCCTACGATACCTATACGGTGCGGTTCGTCGACACCATGAGCGCGGGGCTCGACCCCTCCAAGGTGGCCGCGAGCATGCGCGTGTACGTGGCGGCGGGCGCGGACGGCGGCTTTGACGCCGTCTCGGTCGGCAGGGACGGCCGCGCCGGCACCGACCCCGCGAAGGGCTGGACCGACATCACGGCCCAGTGCGGGGTCTCGGTCGACGGCAAGACCTTCACCGCGCGCACCGGCGACCTCATCGCCGCGCTCGGCGGGGCCGACGCCTTCGCCGCGGGCGCCCGCGTGGTCGCCGTGTACAACGCGCCGCTCAGCAGCGCGTGCAACCACGGCATCGCGAAGGGCAACCCCAACGAGGTCTACCTGCGCTACCCGCGCTCTCCCTTTGCCGACCAGTCCGGCGACGCCGGCTTCACCCGCACGCCGAGCGACGACGCGTGCGCCTACACCTGGGATCTCGCGCTCACCAAGCGCGGCAGCGACGGCGACAAGCCGCTTGCTGGGGCGGTCCTGAGCATCGCCGACGACCGCGGTCGCACACTGGCGGCCGATGGCACGTGGGACGCGGAGGGCAAGGCCACCGTCACCACGGGCGAGAACGGCCGCGTGACCGTCTCGGGCGTGGACTCGGGCAAGCTGGAGGTCCGCGAGCCCAAGGCGCCCAAGGGCTACACCGCCTTTGAGGGCACGCGCTCCGTGACGGTCAAGGCCGAGGGCCTGGACGTCGACCAGGTGGCTGCCGCCAAGCCCAAGCTCACCGTCACAGCCGAGTCGCCCCTGCGCGCCGACAGCGCGGACGGGTCGACGGGCAGCCTGGAGGCATCGCTCATCAACACGCCCGCCGGCACGCCCCCTAGCATCTTCACCGGAGGCTTTATGCCCTCGACTGGCGATATGGCAATGTTCACCGCGGCCGCCGTTGCGGTCGTCGGAGCCGCGCTCATCGTGGTCGCGCTCCTGGTCAAGCGGGGAGGTGGCAGCCATAAAGAGTAGCTGGCAGCCCCACAGAGAGCGGGGCGAGACGTAGCGAAGTAGATGCTAAGACACAGACAGACGGATTTAGATCAAATGGAATTCAAGCAGAAAGCAGAGGAAAAGAAGATGAGCATGAGCAAGAACATCGCACGCCTGGCAGTGACGGCAGGCCTCACAGCAGCGCTGAGCTTCGGCGGAGTTATGGCCCCGGTGACCATGGCGTTTGCTGATGGTGCGACGACTTCGGACAACAGCATTACGATTAGGCAGGTTGATGGCAATGCATCCACCAAGTTCAAGGCCTATCGGATTTTCAATGCGGATGTTATAAACGAGGACAACAAAAAGGTTGTTTCCAATGTCAAATGGGCCGTGGATGATGGGGTTCAGGCGAAAATAATCTCGGCAATCACGGGCAGCGCTAACTACGACGCATCGGAAAAGCAACTTCCCAAAACTGACGTGACTGCACAGAACGTAGCTGACTGGCTGGCTGCGAATATCCAGAACGCGGGGGCTGTGGATAACGATGCCCTGCTCAATAAGATTGCCGGTTTTGTCGAGGTTACCGATCCCGTCAAGCCAAAGGACCCTATCAACAATGTTGCGTTCGATGCCAACATCCCGGTCTCCTTCGATGAATCGGGCTACTATCTCTTTTTGACTGACAGCGACAGCATTAGCGCATCAACTGATGCAAGCAAGAAGGCAAATACCGGCACCTCGCCAATTTTCGCTATTGTCGGTGGCGACCCCGTTATCGTTACAGAGAAGACCAGTATTCCTACAGTCAGCAAGGCTGTCATGGATGACAAGGATCAATCTTGGGAAACAGGGGCCAAACGCGACCCCAATAAGGCCGCTGACTCAGCTATGGACGATTGGGTCGATTATAAACTCGTCGGTACGGTTGCGAGTAATATCGACACCTATAGCGCCTATAACTACGCTTTCACGGACAAACTGCCTGATTCTATGACGCCCAAGTTCGTTGATGACAGTGAGAATAATGTTCCGGATGTCACGGTTATGATTGACAACCAGACCGTTAAGAATGATGCCGAGCATGGCTACACTAAAGAGTTCTCGGATGCCAACGAGCTTACCGTTAACTTCAAAAATCTTAAGGATTGCGTTGACGTTGAGAATAACCACATTACCGTCAACGCTAACTCGAAGGTGACTGTCGAGTACAAGGCAAAGCTCGACTCTACTAAGATCTTTCAAGACGGTAAGATCAAAGATGAATTCGACGGTTTGGTTGGTAAAGCCCAGGGAAATAAGGTTACGCTGACTTATTCCAACAATCCGCACGGCAATGGCATCGGCACCACGGTTGAGAACCTTGCTTATGACTACACCTACGGCATCAATGTCACCAAGGTCGGTAGTGACGCTGTAGATGGCAAAAACCCGACTCTTTCGGGAGTTAAATTCACTCTGCAGGAGAAGAATGGCAATACTACCGAAAACAAGTACATCGACGCTAAAGGCATAAAACATAACGAGGGCGAAGTGGTAGAGCTTACCACGGATGACAACGGTGAAATTAATGTTGTCGGTCTCGATGAGGGCACCTATGTCCTCAAGGAGGTTAAGCCTGCGCCTGGCTACAACAACTCCGCGGCAAACGGTGTGACATTTACTATCAGGCGTACGCTCAATCAGACCGGTGCGGAAGTGAAGCCCGACGCTACGAGCGCCATCGTGGCAGGTCAAGATGTTGTTCAGGCTGACTCTGCAAAGGCTGAGGTCGGTAAGCTCAGCTTCACCATTGTCGACCAGAAGGGCTCCGGCCTCCCGCTCACCGGTCTCAACGGCGTGACCTTCACCTGGATCGCTGGTGGCGCGGTGCTGTGCATCGGCGTGGCGCACCTCATCCGCAGCCGTAAGCAGGCTGAGGAGTCCGAGCAGGAGTAACGCTCGCTCACCCATCCCTTTGGCAGGTGGGATGTGATGGCCATGAGACTTGCGGACACTTTTCTCGTCCATCCACGTTCTTGCTTTGCCATTCTCTTTTCGGGGCAGACTCCGCGCTGGAGTCTGCCCCGTTTTTTTTGGATAACGCAGCCAGCCTCCATCGCTTGTATGATCGAGTGTATGATTAGCGAACAGATGTTTGCAAATATTGCGTTTACCAGCTGTAAGTGCGAGTGCTCGCAGTAAAATACCCTTGCGACGCATCCCGTGCGCGGGCGGCCGACGACTCGATCGGAGGTCCCCAAATGCTGAAATTCCTTAACGCGCTCGCCGCCCTCGCGGCGGTGGGCACGTTCGTCATCGCGTTTCTTGACTCGTATGAGGTTCGGTTTAAGGTCCGTAGGCGCACGCGCGGTGCGGACGGTAGAAGGCATTTGCGCCGCAACAAGCGCAAATAAGAATGCCCGGGGGTCGGATCCCGGGCATTTAACAAAAGCTGAAAACTAGGCCGCCCGCGCTCTCGTACACTTACGCGGGGTGCGTCGTTTTCTATTGATATTGTATCCCGAATCGCCCCGCCGATCCGGGACATTTTGAAAACTCAAATGCGGGCCCATACTTGCACTGCGCAATGCTGCCAGGCTGCGTTGCGCAGTGCAAGTATGGGCCCGCTAATCGGCTATTATTTGTTTAGACAACTTGAGTTGTAGAGGAGTGACCGGCGATGGTGCAGGGCGCCAAACATATGAAGAGCAATAACGCCGCGGGCAACGGTGGCTCAAGCCCTCAGCCCAAACCTCAGCCCAAGCCCAAGGCCAAGCGCCGTCGTAAGCGACTGCCGCGCTGGGCCGATCGGCTCATCACCATCGTCATCATCCTTATTGGCGTGGGCCTTATGACCTGGCCGTGGATCTTGGACCGGCTCGAGGCCTCGGGCGTGTTCAACCAGATCAGCACCGTGTCCAGCACCGTGGACGCGCTGTCTGCCGAGGAGCGCGAGCGCATCCTGCTCCAGGCTCGCTCCTTTAACGAACAGCTGGCGGGCGAGGCCACCGAGCTCCCCGCCGACCAGATCGAGCCCTACGCCCAACAGCTCATTTTTGACCGCGACCCCATGATGAGCTGGGTCGAGATCCCCTCCATCGACGTGAGCATGCCCATCTACCACGGCACGAGCGAGGAGGTCCTTATGGCGGGCGTCGGCCACCTGGAGGGCACGAGCCTGCCGGTGGGCGGCACCTCGACGCATTGCGTGCTCACCGCGCACTCGGGCATGCGCAACCTGAGCATGTTCGACGACATCCATTCGTTGGAGCCCGGCGACCTGGTGCTGCTGCACACCATGAACAAGACGCTCGCCTACAAGATGGTGGACTCCGAGGTGGTGCTGCCCGAGGAGATGGAGTCGCTGACCATCGAGCCCGGCGCCGACAAGGTGACGCTCGTCACCTGCACGCCCTACGGCGTGAACGACCATCGCCTGCTGGTGCATTGCGTGCGCACCAAGTACAGCAAGAAGGACGTCGACAAGCAAAAGTCGCTGGCCAGCCGCCACTGGGGCAAGCGCGAGTTTGCCGTGCTCATCGTGGTCGTAGCCATTGCGTTGTTGCTGCTGGACATCGTGGTCCACGCGGTCCGCAAGCGCCGCAAGGCCAAGGCCTCGGCATAAGACATTCTCCAGAACCACCACAATGGGGACAGGCGCCTTTGTGGTGGCCGGGGCTTCCAAACCATCACAACATTCGATGAAAATCGCGATTTTGACGATAAACGTCGAATGTTGTGATGGTTTTTGTTGTGAGCTATGCGGTTTTCGCCGCAGAGCTGCCGAACCGCGTTCGCCACCCTCGTTACGTTTTCGCTGCATTTGGGTAAAGCACCTGCTCCAAGCGGCGTTGCCTTGTATACTAGAGCGGTTTATCTGTTATGCGGAAGGGAGCGCCTATGGCACTCAGCGAGAAAGACGTGCGCGGCATCGCCGAGTACGCAAAGATCGCACTGACCGATGACGAGCTCACCCAGATGACGTCCTACCTGAACGACGCCGTCCAGATGCTCGAGCCCGTCTTGCAATATGACTTGCCCGACGTGGAGCCCACGTTCCATCCTATCGGAAGCCTGTCCAACGTGATGGGCGATGACCTGCGCGAGCCCGAGCGCGACCTGCCGCTCGACGTCGCGCTCGAAAACGCCGGCAGCGCGCGCGACCGCTACTTCCGCGTGCCGTCCATTTTGGGAGAGGGGGAGAGCGAGTAATGGCGCTAAGCTTCGATTCCCTTACCGCCGCCCAGATTGCCGCGGGCGTTGCCGCCGGCGACTTTACCGCTACCGAGGTGGCCCAGGCCTCTCTTGCCGCCATCGAGGCGCGCGAGGGCGGGGTCCAGGCATTCCTGCAGGTGGCGCCCGAGCTTGCGCTCGAGGCCGCTGCGCGCGTGGATGCCGACCGTGCCGCAGGCAAGCCGCTGCCTCCGCTCGCGGGCGTGCCGCTGGCCATCAAGGACAACATGAACCTTGTGGGCACGCGTACCACCTGCGCTTCCCGCATGCTCGAGAACTACCAGAGCGTCTACACTGCCACCTGCGTCCAGCGCATGCTCGATGCCGGCTGCCTGCCCATGGGCAAGGCCAACATGGACGAGTTTGCTTTTGGCAGCTCCACCGAGAGCTCGGCGTTCCACCGCACCAACAACCCCTGGGATACCGAGCGCGTGCCCGGCGGCTCCTCGGGCGGCTCCGCTGCCGCCGTCGCCGCGGGCGAGGTCGCGCTCTCGCTGGGCTCGGACACCGGCGGCTCCATCCGCCAGCCGGCGTCGCTGTGCGGCGTGGTGGGCTTTAAGCCCACGTATGGCGCCGTGAGCCGTTACGGCGTGGTTGCCTTTGGCTCGTCGCTCGACCAGGTGGGGCCCTTCGGCCGCACGGTCGAGGATGTCGCGCTGGCCATGAACGCGCTTACCGGCGCGGGCCACGATCCGTACGACTGCACCAGCCAGGATTGCGCCGTCGACTTTACCGAGCATCTCAACGACAGCATCGAGGGCAAGCGCGTGGGCATCATCCCCGCGTTTATGGAGGCCGAGGGCCTGACGCCCGAGGTCAAGGTCGCTGTTCAGCGCGCCGCCCAGGAGCTGCAGAACCAGGGCGCCGAACTGGTCGAGGTCGACCCGCCGCACCTGGACGCCGCCATCGCCGCCTACTACGTCATCGGCCCGGCCGAGGCATTCTCCAACCTGGCCCGCTTCGACGGCATTCGCTACGGCTACCAGGAGGAGGGCTGCGCCAACTTGTCCGACCAGAGCTCGCTTTCGCGCGCCCACGGCTTTGGCACCGAGGCCAAGCGCCGTCAGATGCTCGGCGCCTACCTGCTGAGCTCGGGCGTGTACGACAAGTATTACTATGCCGCGCAAAAGGCCCGCACGCTCATCACGCAGGACTACGACGCCGCGTATGCCAAGGTAGACACCATCCTCATGCCCGCCTCGCCGCGCACGGCCTTTAAGTTTGGCGAGATCAGCGACCCCACGCAGATGTACCTTTCGGACCTGTACACCATTTCGCTCAACATTTGCGGCAACGGTGGTATCTCGGTGCCGCTGGGCCTGGGCGAGGATACTCAGCTGCCCGTTTCTGCCCAGCTGGTGGGTCCGGCGTTTAAGGACCGTCAGCTGCTCACATTTGCCCGCGCCCTGGAGCGCGGCTTTGCCGATGCCGCTACGGGTGCGCCCGCGCTTTCCGTCGCGCCCGATTTTGCCGGGAAGGGAGGCGAGCTGTAATGAAGGAGCTTTCCGAGGTCCTGCAGGATTGGGAGGCCGTAATCGGCCTGGAGATCCACACCGAGCTCACCGCACTCGATACCAAGATGTTCTGCAACTGCAAGCTCAGCCACGATGACGAGCCCAACGCCAACGTGTGCCCGGTGTGCCTGGGCCTGCCCGGCGCCCTGCCGGTGCCCAACAAGCGCGCCATCGAGAGCATCGTCAAGGCCGGTCTGGCCACCAACTGCGAGATCCAGCGCCACTCGATGTTCTACCGCAAGCACTATTTCTATCCCGATATGGCCAAGAACTTCCAGACCACGCAGGGTCCGGTTGCCTTTGCCATGTACGGTCACCTGGATCTGGATGTGACCGGTCGCGGTGCCGCCGAGCGCCCCGACTGCGCGTTTGGCGAGGCCGAGGCCCAGAGCCTGGCGAGTGCCTCGGCCAACGCCGAGGGCCTGTCCACGTCCATGACGTCGACCATGCGCGAGGGCAACCAGCGCGCCGGTCACCTGGCCAGCTACGATGCGTCCAACCTGCAGATGCCTGAGCGCCGCGAGGACGGTTCCTACACGGTGCCCATTCGCATCCTGCGCATCCACATGGAGGAGGACGCCGCCAAGATGGTCCACGTGGGCGGTGCCGAGGGCCGCATTACCGCCGCGGCCGAGTCGCTCGTCGACTACAACCGCTGCGGCACGCCGCTCATTGAGCTTGTCACCGAGCCCGACTTACGTACGCCCGAGGAGGCTCGCCTGTTTATGGAAAAGCTCCGCCGCATCTTTGTGACGCTGGGCATTTCGGACTGCTCCATGGAGAAGGGTTCCATGCGCTGCGACGGCAACGTGTCGCTGCGCCGCCGTGGCGAGACCAAGCTGGGCACCAAGACCGAGCTCAAGAACCTCAACTCGTTTAAGAGTCTGCATGACGGCCTTGCCTACGAGATCTGCCGCCAGGCCGAGGTGCTCGAGGAGGGCGGCATTATCTACCAGGAGACCCGCCACTGGGAGCCTAGCCGCAAGCGCACCGTGGTCATGCGTGTGAAGGAAACGGCAGACGACTATCGTCTGTTCCCCGATCCCGATCTGGCGCCGTTCGATCTGGACGACGAGTTTATCGACCGCTGCCGCGGCGAGATCCCCGAGCTGCCCGATGCCAAGCGTGCCCGTTTTGAGACCGACTTTGGCATTAAGGCGGCCGATGCCGAGCAAATCGCCGGCGACCCCGAGTTTGCCGAGTTTTTTGAGGCTGCCGCTGCCGGTATGGCTGGCAAGGAGGCCCAGACGGTTGCAAACTTGCTGGTGAACGAGATGATCGCCTACCTTAAGGGTGCGGGCGTGTCGCTGGCCGAGTCCGGCATTGCGCCGGCTCAGGTAGCAGCGCTGGCTAAGCTGCTGGCGACCGATGCCATCAGCTCCAACCAGGCGCACGAGGTCTTTGAGGCCATGGCTCAGACCGGCGACGATCCCAACAAGATCGTTGACGAGCGTGGTATGCGTCAGGTGAGCGATGCCGGCGCGCTGCAGCCGATTGTGGATGAGGTGCTGGCAAACTGTGCCGATCAGGCGCAGCAGTATCGTGACGGCAACCAGAAGGTCATCGGCTTTTTGGTGGGCCAGTGCATGAAGGCGAGCCGCGGCAAGGGCAATCCGAAGCTCTTCAACGAGTTGCTGAGAACGTCGCTCTCGTAGCTGCGAGGCCGGGGAAGCCCCGAGTCGCCGGGGTATTTCCTCCAAATTTCAAACAGTCCTATGCAAGACGAAGGCCACATTTAGTGGCCTTCTTTGCATGCGGAACTCATTTGGAGCAAACACCCCGGCGACTCGGGGCTTCCCCGGCCAGACGACTCGGCCGTTCGGGTCAGGCGGGGCTGAATGGAATAGAGTGAATGGGCGTGCCGTCGGCACGCCCATTGTTTTGAGGGGAACTCATTGAGAGGCAAGGCCCTGCGCCCGGCCCCTCGGTTCCGTGACGACTCGGCCGTTCGGGTCAGGCGGGCTGAATGGAATTTGGTGATGGGGGCGCCGTTGGCGCCCTCATTCTTTATGGATGTTGAAAACGAAGGTGAATACTTTTCCGCGAAGTGAACGACCTTATTTGGACCCCTGAAGCATCGACACTTTTTGGGCTCTGTTTCCTGCGGTTTTGTCGAGTTATTCCTGTGGTTTTGCTGGCGAAAAATGCAGATGTTTCGGGGGTCCGATTTCACTCGTTCACTTCGCGGAAAAGTATTAGACCTCGATTTGTTGGGTCGGGGGAGAGCCTTTCTTGGATGCCGGAGATGTACGCTTCGGCAGGCGGATCGCCAGAAGCCGGCTGTTCCGCGCCTGAAGATTTCCAAAAAGTTAACCTTTGTTGACCTTAATAGTTAGATAAACTAAACTATTTTCCAAAAGTGTGCTCGAGCAAACTTGTTTACTCGGGTGCTGAGGCACCGTGCCGCATCCAATGCGGCAAAAGGGAGAAGCAACATGAAGAAGTCCACGTTCAACACCCTGCTTGTTGGTGGCGGTTTTCTGCTTGGCACGGCCGGCATCAAGCTGCTTACCAGCGCTCCGGTCAAGAATGCCTGCGTGCAGGGTATCGCGTGCGGTATGCGCGTCAAGAGCTGCTACCAGGACATGGTCGAGCAGGCCAAGGCCAATGTCGATGACATGGTTGCCGAGGCTGCCTACATCACCCAGAGCGAGGCCGCTGCTGACGAGGCAGCCGAGTAACGCTCCCAGGCACAAACTATGAGATTCTCGATTATTAGCGAGATCCCCGGCAGGACCCGTCTTCAATTGGCGGGTCCTGTGCCAGAGAGCGATCTCGATGCACTTCTTAAGCTTGGCGGCGAAATCGACGGCGTGCGCAAAGTGCGCGTATATGGCCGTATTGGCCAGATGGCGCTCGAATATGACGAGCAGTGTCGTGCGAGCGTGCTCGACGCCTTGGGCGCACTCGATGCTCAAGCCATCGCCGATGCCAAGTCGGGTTACGTGATGCAACTCGAGCCGCGCAAGCACAAACTCGTTATGGACCTGGCGACACTCATCGGCGCCCATTACGCACGTCGCTGGTTCTTGCCGACGCCTCTGCGTGCGGTGTTTGTCTTGGCCGGTTACATGACCTTTTTGCGCGCCGCTCTCCACGAGCTCTCGCGGCCGCGCCTGACCGTTCCCGTGCTCGACGCTTCGGCCATCGGTATCTCGTTTGTCAAACGTGATGTCGATACCGCGGGCCAGACGATGTTCCTGCTCAACGTGGGCGAGCTGCTCGAGGACTACACGCGCGCCATGAGCGAAAACGAGCTCATCAACTCGCTGCTCGACGTGCCCGATAAGGCACAAAAAGTGGTCGGCGACACCGAGGTGAGCGTTGCCGCCACCGAGCTTGAACCCGGCGATCTGGTCGCCGTGCGCACCGGCATGTCCATCTGCATTGACGGTGTGGTCGAACAGGGGAGCGCCATGGTCAACCAGGCGACCCTGACCGGCGAGCCGCTTGCCGTCGAGCGCAGCGCAGGCGACGACGTGTTCGCCGGCACCGTCGTGGAAGACGGCAGCATCTTGGTGCGTGTGCGCGCCAATACGGCTCAGACCAAGCTCCGCTCGATCGTCTCGCTCGTGCAGACGGCCGACTCGCTCAAGTCCGAGGGTCAGTCGCACATGGAAGACCTCGCCAACAAGATCGTCCCGTGGAACTTCCTGCTCGCGGGCCTGGTTGCGCTTACCACCCGCAGCCTCATCAAGACCTCAGCGGCGCTGATGGTCGACTACTCGTGCGCACTTAAGCTCACGGGTTCGGTCGCCGTTATGACCGCCATGAGCGATGCCGCCAAGATGGGCGTTATGGTCAAGGGCGCCAAGTACTTTGAGTCGTTTGCCAAGGCCGATACCATTGTGTTTGATAAGACCGGCACGCTCACCGAGGCGCAGCCGCGCCTGGCTTGCGTGCTGACGACCGATGGCTGGAGCGAGGACGAGGTTCTGCGCCTTTCCGCTTGCTTGGAGGAACATTTCCCGCATCCGGTGGCACGCGCCGTGGTCAATGCGGCCCGCGAGCGTGGACTCGAGCATCGTGAGCGCCACGCCGCCGTCGAGTACATCGTGGCACACGGCATTGCCTCGTCCATCGAGGGTGGTCGCGCCATCATCGGTTCGGCGCATTTTGTGTTTGAGGACGAGGGCGCGCAGCTCGAGTCCGACATCAAGGAGCAAATCGAGCTCCAGATGCAGGGCCTGTCGCCGCTGTATCTGGCGGTCGATGGCAAGGTCGTCGGCGTGCTCGGTATCGAGGATCCGCTCAAGCCCGGGGTCCGTGAGGCTATCGCCGACCTGCATGCGCTGGGCGTCAAGCATGTCGTTATGCTCACGGGCGATTCGGAACGCACAGCCGAGCGCATTGCGCGAGAGGCGGGGGTCGACGAGTTTAAGGCCGAGCTGCTGCCCGAGGACAAGTACGCCTATGTGGAGCGCATTAAGAGCGAGGGGCGCCACGTTGCCATGGTGGGCGACGGCGTCAACGATTCGCCGGCGCTCGGTTTGGCCGACGTGGGCCTGGCGATGGGTGGCGGAAGCGACATCGCCAAGGAGGTCGCCGATATCATCCTGACCGATACGGATTTGGCCGCAATCGTGCGCCTGCGCCGCATGAGCCAGGGCCTCATTGATCGCCTGACGAGCTCCTACTCTAAGGTGATGCTCACCAACTCAGCGCTCCTGGCGCTGGGCATTACCGGCGCGATTACCCCACAGACGTCGTCGCTGCTGCACAATGGTTCGACGATTGCCTACAGCCTGAGCAACGCGAAGGCATATCTGCGCTAGCACTTTTACTTTAGTTTTCGGCCTGCATTTGGGCGGTGTTGCAGCCGCCAGAATGCAGGCCTTTTGCGTTTGACCATGTGCTAGCAGCAATATATAGTTGTGCTAGCTAAGATAGCGGAAGTCGAAGGTGAGGTTGAGATGGGTGCTGTTGACGGCATGGCGCAGGTGAACGTTCGCGTGGATCGCCAGGTCAAGAACCGTGCCGAGGAAGCGCTGCGGCTTTCGGGCGGGTCACTGCCCGAGCTCATCAAAAAGGTGGTGGCCAAGGTCGCGCAGGGTGGCGGGCAGTGCGAGGAAGTGCTTGCGGCCGTCGACGACCGGCAGCAGACCGTCGCGCCCGATACTCCGTTCGCCGCATCATGGGCGGCGGTGGATCAGCTTTACGCGGACCTGGGCATCGCTACGTCGCCCGTATCCGACAATCGCGGTTGGGAAACAATCTATTCCGAAGCCATGGATGAGCATTATCGCCAAAAGGGGATGATCCAGTGAGTGGGGCGCCTCTCAAGATCATGGTGGACGCCAACGTATGGGTTGATTCGTTTTGCGTCGACCATGCCGAATCGCTTGCCGCGCGTGCGTTTATCGGACGGGCTGCGGAATCTGGCGCAACGTTGCTCTTTCCGGTGCATATCGCCAAGGATGTACTGTATGTTGTCCAGCACGAGCTCAAGCGCAGGGTTATTGCTAAAAAAGGCTCGGTCGACGAAGCATCGGCACGAGCGATAGGCGAGGCCGCGCTGGCGTTTGTTCGAAATATGACCGAAAACGCCACCGCCGTGGGCGCAGACGCATCCGATTTGTGGTTGGCCGATAAGTATCTAACGCTTCATCATGATTACGAGGATAATTTGGTGTTGGCGGCATGCAGACGCGCTGGGGCAGATTACTTGGTAACTAACGATCGCAAACTGCTCGAACATGCCGATCTTGCAGCAAAGACACCTCGTCAAATGATGCCGATTCTTATTTTGGCCGAACGCGGCGGCGCGGCTATCAGTTGACGCGAACTGTTTGCAGGCCTCTTGGACGACGATGCGCCAAGGGACCCGCATCTGCTATTTACAAAAGCTCGGCCTTAATGGCGGGACTTTCTGCGAGCTGCTCGGCTGCCTTTTCGTCGGAGCTATCGAGTGCTGCCAGACTGCGGTAGACCCACTCGTTGACCTGGGTGTTCTTGACGCCTGCGGTCTGCATAAGGGCGCCTACCTCGCGGATTGCTGCGAGCAGATCGGCTTTGGGACCCGCGAGCTCGACCTCGATGCCGTGGTAGGCGGCCACGCCGCGGTTCTCACTCACGTGGTCGATAAAGCCCTCGACGGTCTCAAGCTGCTGGGCGAGAGCTGCATCATCGTCAGCGTCCAGCACGACAAGTGCGTTCGATACCGTGAGGGCGGGATGTCCGCAGGGGACAAAGCCTTCGATGACATCCATAGCTTCGGTAATGGTTGAGCCCAGGCCTGCGAGAGCATTGACGAGTTGCTGCTTGGTATCCATAACGGTCCTTTCGACGGGTCAATTTTGCTTGGCGAAAATATACGTGACGCGTTCGGTGGCAAAAGTGCGAAGTGTGGTGCACATTAGGGTCTTCACAGCTCGTGCATAGAACAGCTGTCTGCCTTTAGAACGTGGTAAGATAGCTATCCACGAGCGGGGCTCACCCCGCGTGTTCCTTGAAAAGTCGACGGTTATCGGGTGTTTGCAGGTCCGATACCATCCAGACTTTCCCAATATCCGGGGGCGACTGGTTTCGACACGATAGCTCTGAGAGAGGAAGCAAGCCGAGGTCTCCTCGCCTCGTTAAACAGGGGTACCGTCAAATTGAATTGACAACAACTCTTCTTTTGAGCCTATGGCTCTCGCTGCTTAGTTTATAGCGGCGCGTCAACCCGGTGATTTCCCCGACACCGGCGCGACGTCATGTTAGGGGAATGCTCCTGCGCACGTAATCGGTATGGCGCGGGCTAAGACCGAACCGGTTGGGATGCCGCGAGCGTGTCGCTGCGCGCAAAGCGTCCGAGACAAAACCAGCGACTGAGCTTGGAGATGCCAATCAGGGGGCTTTCGTGGACCGGAGTTCGATTCTCCGCGCCTCCACCATAAGTAACAGGCAGGTAGATACTTATATCTACCTGCCTTTTTATTTCTAGTCCGTACCGCGGAAAATCGAACTCTGTGCAGGGCGCGGGCGTCAAGAAAACGCGTGAGCGTTTTTAGCCCGCGGGCGAGGGCGCCGGCAGGCGGCCGAAGCCGGTGCGGATTTGCGAAGCAAATACGCGGATTCTCCGCGCAAAGCCTCAACCCTATATAGATGCGATGATATCGAATCTCAGCCTGCCATGCGCCGCATCAACGGAACCCCAAACCCGCGGAGAATCGAACTCTGCGCAGGGCGCGGGCGTAAAGAAAACGCCGCAGCAACGCAGGGTGGGATGCAGTTTCCAAATGAATGGCTAGCGGAAAATCCATCCCAGAATCGCCTCTCAGACTGGGATGCGATTTCCCGGTGGTAACTCATGCTCTGGTGTTGACTTGGCCGCCCCGCCCTCCTCAACTCCAAAACCCGTGCGCTCTCCTCCGTAAAACTGGGTAGAAGAAGCCCAAACGAAACAGCAGGAGGTCAACATGACTGCAGAAGATAAGGCAAAGAACGCCGGCAAGGTCGCGCTTGTTTTGGAGGGCGGCAGCTTCCGCGGGCAATTTACCGCAGGCGTGCTTGACGTTCTCATGGAGGCCGGCGTCGAGATTCCGGCGGTATATGGCGTATCGGCCGGTGCCCTCAACGGCGTGAACTACAAGTCGCACCAGATCGGCCGTGCCAACCGCATCAACCTGGCTTTCTGCAACGACAACCGCTTCATGGGTGCCGCATCGTTTGCGTCCACGGGTTCTATTGTGGGCTACGACTTTATCTTCAACGATGTCCAGGACCGCCTGGATCCCTTTGACAACGAGACGTTTGATGCGAGCCCCATCGAGATGTACGCCGTCGCGACGGACATGCTCTTTGGAACTGCCGCGTACCTGCCGGTCAAAAGCGCCGTGCTCGACCTCGATGCCGTGCGCGCCTCGACGTCGCTGCCGCTGGTGACGCCGCCGGTCGAGATTGACGGGCACAAATACGTCGACGGTGGCGTAGCCGATTCGGTTCCCATCGAGCACGTGCTGGAGGAGGCGGGCTTCGATCGCGCGATTGTCATTGTCACGCAGGACCGCTCGTACGAGAAAAAGCCCTACGAGTTTATGCCCGCCGCGCGCGCCCGCTATGCCGACTACCCCTACCTGCTCGAGGCCATCGAGACGCGCCACGACCGCTATAACATCCAGCGCATGCATCTGTGGAAGTATGAGCGCGAGGGCCGTGCGCTGGTCATTGCTCCGCAAAAGCCGGTCGAGGTCGGCCACGTTGAGCACGATCCGGCAAAGCTCCTCGACCTGTATATTCAGGGCCGCCAGGAGGCAAAGCGCCTACTGAGTGATATCGAGGCATTTGTCGAGCGCTAGCGTCGCGACGTCATGACCCATGGACGACATGTGCAGAAAGTCTGGTCAGAGCCAAAATACCTGTTGACTCGGGCGACGAGCGGGGTAATATGGACGGGTTACTTGCAGAGCCCCGTGAATCTCTGTAACAACACGTACTGTACATGGAGGAGTCTAAGTGATTTCGAAATCGACTCACTACGCCAAGCAGGGCGAGGTCCAGCGCAACTGGGTTCTCGTCGACGCCGATGGTGCTGTCCTGGGCCGTCTTGCCACCCAGATCGCAATGATCCTGCGCGGTAAGAACAAACCCCAGTTCACGCCCAACAGCGACTGCGGCGACTTCGTTGTCGTTATCAACGCCGATAAGGTCCAGCTTACCGGTAACAAGGCCGACACGAAGACCTATTATCGCCACAGCGGCTACAACGGCGGCCTCAAGGCTGAGAGCTTCCGCCAGGCTATGGAGAAGCACCCGGAGAAGGTCATCGAGCGCGCCGTTCGCGGTATGCTGCCCAAGACCACCCTCGGCCGTGCCCAGATGACCAAGCTTAAGGTCTACGCTGGTGCCGAGCATCCGCACGCTGCCCAGAACCCCACGAAGATTGAGCTGGAGGCTTAAAGATGGCTGAGAACACCGTTGTCTACCAGGGTACCGGCCGTCGTAAGAACGCCGTCGCCCGCGTCCGTCTCGTCCCCGGCACCGGCAAGGTGACCATCAACAAGCGTGACGCCGAGCAGTATTTCGGCCGTCATCAGCTCGTTGAGAACGCCCTTGCTCCCTTCAAGGTGACCGACACCGCCGGTCAGTTCGACGTTATCGCTCTGTGCGATGGCGGCGGCATCTCCGGTCAGTCCGGCGCTCTGCGCCTGGGTATCGCTCGCGCTCTTCTGAACGCTGGCGACTACCGTGCTGACCTCAAGAAGGCCGGTTTCCTTACGCGCGATGCTCGCGTGGTCGAGCGCAAGAAGTACGGCCTCAAGAAGGCTCGCCGCGCTCCCCAGTTCTCCAAGCGCTAAGGTTTTATCTCCTTACGAGATACAATGTACAAGCGGGGCCTGCCGATTGCTCGGCGGGTCCCGCTTTTCTTTTTCGACTAGGGTGGGCGACTGCGTTTTGCCCACTTGGGAAGGAGCGATCCTATGCCCCAGAACATCTTCGGTACCGATGGCGTCCGTGGCGTCGCCAACGCCGACCTCTCGTGCGACCTCGCGTTTCGCCTTGGCCGTGCGGCGACCAAGTTCCTTGGTCCGGATATTTGCATCGGCCGCGACACGCGTCTTTCGGGCACCATGCTCGAGAGCGCTCTGACCGCCGGCATTATGGCCGAGGGCGGCCGCCCGCACTGCTGCGGCGTTATCCCTACGCCGGCCGTGGCGCTGCTTACCGTCCAAAACGAGCTCGACGGCGGCATCGTCATCTCCGCTTCGCACAATCCGCCGGAGTTCAACGGCATCAAGTTCTTTAGCCGCAAGGGCATGAAGCTTCCCGATGCTGTCGAGGAAGAGATCAGCGCCTGGGTCATGTCCGAGGAGGCCATGGCTGCCGATACGCTGCCGACCGGTGCCGGCGTGGGTCACATCATCAAGATGAAGGACGCCCGCAAGGCATATGTCGATCATGCCATCAGCACGCTCGACGGCCTTAAGCTCGACGGCCTGGTTGTTGCCGTCGACTGCGGCCACGGCGCTTCTTGCCAGACCACGCCCGCCGCACTGCAGCGCCTGGGCGCCACGGTCCATGCCATCAACACCGATTACTGCGGCACCGACATTAACGTCGAGTGCGGCTCCACTCATCTTGAGCCCCTGCGCGAGCTCGTGCTGCGCACCCACGCCGACATCGGTCTGGCTCACGATGGCGACGCCGATCGCGTGCTGTTCGTGGACAGCGAGGGCAACGAAATCGATGGCGACTACATCCTGGCCATCTGCGGTTCCGACCTGGCCGCTCGCGGCAAGCTCGCCAACTCCGAGATCGTCTCGACCGTTATGTGCAACCTAGGCTTCTCCATCGCCATGAAGGAGCAGGGCTTCGAGATGGTCCAGACCGCCGTGGGCGACCGCTATGTTCTCGAGCGTATGCTCGAGGACGGTGCCGTCATCGGCGGCGAGCAGTCCGGCCACATCATCTTCCTGGAGCACAACACCACCGGCGACGGCTTGGTGACGGCCCTGCAGCTTCTGGCCGTGCTCAAGCGCACCGGCCGCACCCTCACCGACCTTGCCGGCATCATGAAGAAGTACCCGCAGGTACTTGTCAACGTACATTCCGACAATAAGGCCGGCCTGGACGATTGTCAGCCCATTTGGGACGCCGTCGCTGCCGCCGAGAAGGAGCTCAACGGTCGCGGCCGCATTCTGGTACGTCCGAGTGGCACCGAGCCGCTGGTCCGTGTGATGGCCGAGGCCGAGACGCACGAGTTGACCCAGCGTGTAGTTGACGACATCGTCGAGGTTGTCAAGCGCGAACTTCCCTAATGGTCAAAAACGGGTGCCAAGTGGTAAACTGTTAAAGTTATTTTGATTGATTGGTATGTCCGAGGGGGAGCATGTTCACTAAAGTCCTGAGGTCTTTTGGTATGCGTGGTCGAGTCCTTACGCTGGATGCTCCCATCTCGGGCGACGTCATTCCGTTATCCGAGGTCAAAGACCAGACGTTTGCTACCGGCCTTTTGGGCCAGGGCGTGGCGATTCAGCCTACCGGCACGCGTGTGATTGCGCCGGCAGACGCCAAGGTCGAGGCCATTTTTCCCACGGGTCACGCCGTTGCGCTCAACACGGTCGATGGTCTAGACGTGCTCATCCATGTTGGTTTGGACACTGTCCAGCTTGAGGGCAAGCATTTTAGCGTGCATGCACAGGTGGGTGATGTCGTCCATAAGGGCGACGTGCTCATCGAGTTCGATCGCGAGGCAATTGCTGCCGAGGGTTACGATGTGACGGTTCCCATCTTGGTGTGCAACTCTGTTGAGTTCTCGAGCATCAAGGGCTCCGTTGGCGAGCATGTCGAGGAGATGGACCAGCTCATCGTTGCTCGCGAGCGCTAGTCGCTCCGCTTGGCCTTTAGCCTACAATTCAATCACGTTTACGGAGGGCGCCCGTGAAAGAGGGCGCCCTCCGTGGCAAGATGGGGATTGTCCGAAGCTAAACAGCTTTGGGTCACCGTGGACGGGCAGGGGCCTCGACGCGGTTAGACACGAGACACATATATTACGCGACCTCGCCCTGGTGGCCGCACACGTTGGTTGCGGCCGACGCGGGCCGCGGGCAAGTGCTTGTAAGGGGAGCCTTGCCTCTCTTGTACGAGAAAGGACGCGTAATGAAAATCATTAAAGCTAAAGACTACGAGGATATGAGCCGCAAGGCCGCTAATATCATCTCGGCTCAGGTTATCCTCAAGCCCGATTGCGTGTTGGGTCTTGCCACTGGCTCCACCCCGATTGGCGCTTACAAACAGCTCGCTGCTTGGTACGAGAAGGGTGACATTGACTTTGCCGAGGTCAGCACCTATAACCTGGACGAGTATCGTGGTCTTTCGCACGACGATCCCCAGAGCTATCACTACTTTATGCGCGAGAACTTCTTCGATCACATCAATATCGATCTGAACAACACGCACGTGCCCGATGGCTCCAACCCCGATGCCGCCGCTGCCTGCTCCGAGTACGACAAGATCGTCGCTGCCGCCGGTTACCCGGATCTGCAGCTGCTCGGCATTGGCAACAACGGTCACATCGGCTTTAACGAGCCCGATGACCACTTCTCCAAGGGCACGCACTGCGTCGACCTCACCGAGAGCACCATTCAGGCCAACAGCCGCCTGTTCGACAGCATCGATGACGTGCCCCGTCAGGCTTACACCATGGGCACCCAGACCATCATGTATGCCCGCATGATCCTGGTTGTCGCCAACGGCGAGGCCAAGGCCCAGGCCGTGCACGATATGTGCTATGGCCCGGTTACGCCCAAGTGTCCGGCTTCGATCCTGCAACTGCACACCAACTGCGTCGTCGTTGCTGACGAGGCCGCTCTTTCGCTCTGCGAGTAACGCGACCAAGCGATCTTGCATAGCTTTCCAAAAGGCCCTCGCTTTGCGGGGGCCTTTTTAGTGGACATAGGCCGTGGCGCATGCATGACGGAAACCTTGCCGCATGCTTGACTGGTGGGTTCTAAATCATGCGATTCATTCTATAGCAGATTCTATGCACATTTGCCACCATAGAGTCGCAGGCGGTAGCGAGGAGTAGGCGAGTTGCGCAACTCAAATAAAAACAGCGGACTGCGCTACACTGCAAATGGGATGGGACATGCTGGCAAGCGCATTGACCTGCGCAAAGACCTATTGGTCGAGGGATAAGTTACCATCGGGCCTCGCTGTACAAAAACTTGCCAAACACGTACCGGCAGACAACCAAAAACTCTAAGTCGCGCTATTCACGGGGTGGCTCATATGGTCCTGCAGCTACGGTGTCCATATGGTCGAGTTGAGGAGCAGGCATGGAAAACGATCTGGGCAATATGGACGACCTCGAGTTGATGCCGACGGGCGGCAGCTATATGGTGCGGCGCGATCGCTTGATGAACGAGCTCATCGTTAAAGGGCGCAAGGCGGGAATCGTTCTGCTCTACGCGCCTGACGGGTTTGGTAAAACGTCGGTGTTGCTGCAATACGTGCAGGAGGTTAAATCGGACCCCACGCGAGGGCCGGTTCGGATTATCGAGGCCGACCGCGCGATTGGACGCGAGCTCTTTATGCAGCTCGAGGTTGTCGCCGATGAGCTCAAGGACAAACCG
This sequence comes from uncultured Collinsella sp., assembly GCA_947002045.1. Lineage (GTDB taxonomy): Bacteria > Actinomycetota > Coriobacteriia > Coriobacteriales > Coriobacteriaceae > Collinsella. Next base: position 13,539 of record CAMQJB010000009.1, on the reverse strand, counting down.
CATTCGCTCGTTGCGATCGACAACGTGCCCAATCTCGAGCTGCGCGAAACAGAGGACCTCATCGATCGAATCCGCAGCTTACGTGCTACGGGGACGGGGGTCTTTATTACTTGCCGCCCCTCCAACCGATTGCTTATCCACGGGCTGGGCGATTCTGTAAAAGTCAATGCGCAGATGCTCAAGGTGCACGCCTATGAGTATTCGTCATGGGCCACGGCGTTCTCAATCAGCACATCGCTTGATTTCTATCGGCTCACACAGGGTGTACCCGAGCTGGTATCTGCCCTGCAGACGGGAATGTATGGACAGGGCGATGTTGCCGGGTTGCTCGAGAACGAAATCGTCAACGTGTACGGTGCGGCGCTGGTCGATCTCGCATCGCTCGAGAACAACCTGTTGTTTACCGTTGCCTGTTTGATGGTACTGATGGGCGAGGGCCGCATTGCGGAGCTAGAGGCGTGCGGCGTGAGGCTTTCGATGGTCGACCAGTCCATCTTTGTGCGCGATTATCCGATTTTTGGCGTGGATCCGTCTGATCGCACCTTTAGGTGTTTGGGCGCTAAGGACAACGCGCGCCTGAGGCTGCGAAAGCTTGTTGCCGAGATCCGTCCCGAACTTGTATCGCGGGCTGCTCGCATTTTGATCAAGGCGGGCCGATGCGATTTGGCTATGGACCTGGCCGACGCGTTCTTGGACCGCCATGTGGTATTGGAACTTGCCGGGCAGTATGGGGCCGATCTTGCCCTGACCGGGCACGGAGGGGACATTTGCCGTGCGGCGTCGGCGATGATCAATGCGGAAAAGCAGGAGCAAGAGCCGACACCCGCCGAGGCACTCGGCGTGTATCTGGCGGCTGTCAGCGTGTGCAATACAAAGCTAGCAAGGTATATGGCGTCCGTTATCGAACGTGCTGGCGACCAGGCGGCCCGCGAGGTCGATCCCGCTACCTGGAAAATAGCCCAGGCGCTCACCATCGCCTTTTATGGCGACAATGACCTGGGGCTTCCCGCCAACCCTGTTGTGCAAGAACAGACATCCTGCGAGGTACTCGACATGCTGTCCGCGCATATCGAGGTCAAGCGCCACCTAACCGAGCGAGCGGAAGACGGCAATGTTCTCGCGAAGCTCAAGGCGTGCAAAGCTTATGATTGCGAGCTCGACATCGCGGGGATTCTCATACAGGCCGACCATATGCTGGTGGAGCTGTTCGACGGCTCGTTTGCTAAACCCGACGAGCGCGATGACAAGATGGCGCAGATACTCGAGGCGCTCGATATCCGCGGGCTTAAGGCACCATCCATTTGGCTGCGTATGGTGCTCGCGGCGCGGCGCCTGCTCGCGGGCTTGCCCGTGACCGACGATGTGGCGTTTGGCGAGCTCGACCGCTTTGCGGTGCGTGTTCGTGACAATCAAATTCAGCTGTTTGGGTTATTGCTGGAGGGTTGGCAATCGCTGGCGGAGGGGCGGCCGGTCAACGCGAAGTTCCGTGCGGTTCAGGTGCTCAAGCTCGCCGACGAATCGATTGCGTACATGCGCGAAAACGCGTTGCTGCTTGAGCGCGTGGCGTACCTGCGCAATACGTCGCTGGTATCGGTTCGCGAAGAGGCAGAACTGCTCGATATTAGCAAGACACAGGTCGGCGGCTCAGAAGCCTGGATCGTGGCACTGCATTTGGCCGCTGCGGGCCGCGATAGCGATCTTGCCGCTTGGATGTCTATGAATCGCTCGGGGATTTTAGACCCATCGTATCGGCTGTTCGCACGTCTTGCGATGCATTGTCTGGGCGAGCCTGCCGTCAGGATTCGCAAGAAGCTTCCGGTGCGTGAACTGTCGCGGTATTCACTACGCGATGATTTTGAGGGCGAAAGCGAGCACCTGTTCCAGGCGGGCGAGGTTGAGGCTGTCGATACGATCGGCCATATTGAGATGCGCATGTTTGGTGCGTTTCGCGCCGAGCGCGACGGGTTTCCCATCACGGACAAAATGTGGCGCCGCAAGAAGGCGGCGACACTTGCCGAGCGGCTTGCGCTGGGCATGGATGCGCTCGTCGATCGTGAGACGCTGGCCATGGAGCTGTGGCCCCATGCCGAGTTCAATAGCGCCCGCAACAACCTGTACTCGACGATATCGCGCTTGCGGTCGGCTTTGGGGCCGACGCCGGATGGCAAGTCATGCGTGCTCATCCAAAATGAATGCATTGGGCTCAACGGCGACTACGTCAAGACCGATGTACGGCTGTTTGACCAGATAAGCCGCGAGGTTTTGGGAAATCGCACGGGTGCGCGCGGGCCCCATCTGGTCGAGTTGTGCCTTAAGATTGAACAGCTTTATGCCGGACCGTTGTATGTTCCCAATGGCTGTAATCCCACCTACTTTTTGCGCATGCGGCGCATTATGCAGTCAAAGTACATCGATTGCATGATTAAGGGAGCAAATGCCGCTCTAGAAGAAAACGATCTGCAGTCGGCGATTTGGCTGGCGGAGTCGGGGCTTCGACAGGAAACGGCGCGTGAGGATATGGTGCGCTGCGCCATGCGCGTCTACAGTGCGGCGGGGCGACGGCGCGATATCGTCGAGCTGTACAGCGGGCATATGCACCACCTGAGGGAGCAGGTCAATGGCGTGCCCGAGCCCGAGACGCGGCGCCTATACGAGCGCTTGGTGGAGGGGCGGCTCAATCGCGTGCTGGTCGAACGATAAAAAACGGGCGCCCGAAGTACTTGGGCACCCGTAAGCTTGCTATGTGTTGGCTCGCCGGATCATTGGCTCCTAGACGAGTTTGATCTTCTCGATGTCCTTGCGCGAGGACTCGCGATACAGCGAGAACTTGCGGCCGATGACCTGGACGACCTCGGCGTGGCAACGCTCGGCGAGCTCCTCGGCGGCTTCGCGGGCGGAAAGGCTGGAGCCATCGAGCACGGAGCACTTAACGAGCTCGTGCTTCTCCAGGTAGGCGACCGTCTGCTCGACGGTGCCCTCGTTGACGTCGGACTTGCCGATGATGATGGCGGGGTTGAGGTGATGGGCCATGCTGCGAAGCTGCTTGACCTGTGCTCCTGTCAGTGCCATGGGTTCTCGCTTTCTATGTATGGGGCGCCCCGCGACGGGGCCTTAATCTACGTGAGCTGTCCCACGATAGCGCAGGAACGGCGCGGTGTGGAGCGCGTTTTCCCAGTTCAAAAAGAATGCGGATGCCGAGTGAGTGGGCGGTGCGGGCTGCGAACAGGCTATGAACTGGGCGCAGAGACCGGCTTCCATGCAATAAACGCCCAACGAACCTTGCGGACATGATCGAGCATATAGCGCCCCTGCGGCACGCCCTTGGAGCCCGGCTCACCGGCATGGGGGTTCTCAATCATGTGTTGAGCGATGTAGTCGCGCAGACGGTCGACCTTATCCTCGTTGCCATGCTCAAGCATGCGGGAAAAGTTCGCCACGCCCGCTTCAAGGCTGTCGAAGGTATCGCGACGAGGCGATTCAAAGTACGTAACCTGCGGCAGCGCACCCATCTGAATAAGGATGTTAAAGGCATACACAAAACCATTACTGCAGGTAACCGAGGCACCGATAGCGTTCATCAAGTGCAGGTCATAGCGCGGGCTGGAGTTGGCGACCATCGTGACAGCACAACGCCGACGAGCCGTTCGATCAAGCTTGACAAGTGCGCCTTTTAGGTTGGTCGTGGTGACAGAGCGACTGGCAAAGGCAACATCTACCGCTTTCGCGACCGGTCCAACCAAATCCCAATCATCATCCCAAGCAAGCTCAAGCGGCGTAATAAGATCCTCGAGCCCGTAATACTCAATGCCGGCATCAAGCGTGCCCAGCATGGCGGGGGAGAAATCAGCCGCAATCACCGGATGCCCAGCCTGAGCAAGCGGAATAGCAATCGACCCAGCCCCACACCCCATATCCAGCACGGACTCGCCGGGCTCAAGCGCCAACAACTTTATAAAATCCCGGGCATAAGGAGCAGTCTCAAGCGGCCGAAAATGCCGAGCCCGCTTATCCCACTCAAAAGAATCATCAGCCCGATGCCGACCAGCTTGCAGACGCATCCATTCGCCATTCCAATCCGCAGAAAGCAGCTCAGAACGAGTATCCCCATCAACCACGGGCCAACCTCCTAGCAACAAAAAAGCGACTCCCCCAAAAGAAGAGCCACAACCAGCATATATCAGAAAAGAACCGTTCCAACGCCAAACCGCCCTCACAACCAAGGCGGGCAGGAGCGAAGCGACTGCCATACGGGATAGAACCCAACTGAGGTCCCGTTGTGCGGGAGCCCCGGGGAGGGCAAATATATAAGGTCGATCGCGAGTTCCGCACGAGCCGGAGAGCACTTAATGTGCTCTCCGTGCGAGTCAGGACTGTCCGAGCAGGCGACCTTATATATTTGCCCTCCCCGGGGCTCCTCGCCAGTCCCCTCAGCTAGTTCTTGAGCGAGTTCAACGGCGCCGGGAAGCGTCCACCGCGGTGGGCAAGCACGGTGCCGGCGTTGGGGTTCACCGGCATGATGGGCGCACGGCCGAACAGGCCGCCGTACTCGACGCAGTCGCCCACGCCCTTGCCAATGGCGGGAATCACGCGGACGGCCGTGGTCTTGTTGTTGATGACGCCGATGGCCATCTCGTCGGCGATGATGCCGGCGATGGTCTCGACCGGGGTGTCGCCGGGGATGGCGATCATGTCCAGGCCGACGGAGCACACACAGGTCATGGCCTCGAGCTTCTCGAGCGAAAGCGCGCCGGCTTCGACGGCAGCAATCATGCCGGCGTCCTCGGACACGGGGATAAAGGCGCCGGAGAGACCGCCCACGCTGGAGCTGGCCATGACGCCGCCCTTCTTGACGGCATCGTTGAGCATGGCGAGCGCACAGGTCGTGCCCGGGCCACCGCAGGTGCCCACGCCGATAATCTCGAGGATGCGCGCGACGGAGTCGCCGATGGCGGGTGTGGGAGCCAGCGACAGGTCGACAATGCCTTTCTCGACACCCAGACGGCGGGCTGCCTCACGGCTCATGAGCTCGCCGGCACGGGTGATCTTAAAGGCGGTCTGCTTAATCTTCTCGGCGACCTCCATCATCGATGCGGAATCGGGCAGCGTCTCCAGGGCTGCGGCCATAACGCCGGGGCCCGAGACGCCTACGTTGATGACGGCGTCGGCCTCGCCACCGCCGTGGACGGCGCCCGCCATAAACGGGGAGTCCTCGACCATATTGGCAAAGCAGACAAACTTGGACGCGCCAACGGAATCCTGGTCGGCCGTGAGTTTAGCGGCATCGATGATGGTCTGGGCGGCCATAAGCACGGCGTCCATGTTGATACCGGCGCGCAGGCTGGCGACGTTGACGCTGGAGCAGACGCGGCTCGTGGTGGCGAGCGCCTGGGGGATGGACTGGATGACGCGGCGGTCGGCGTCGCCGATGCCCTTCTGGACGAGCGCGGAGAAGCCGCCCAGGTAGTCGATGCCGAGCGTCTCGGCCGCGCGGTCGAGGGCATGCGCGATGGGGGTGAGGTCCTCATCCTTGCAGCACGCGGCGATCTGCGCCACCGGGGTGACGGAAACGCGCTTGTTGACGATGGGGATACCGTACTCGCGCTCGAGGTTCTCGGCGGTCTCGACCAGATGCTCAGCCGTGTGCGTCACGTGGTCGTAGATCTTCGTGCACATGCGGTCGAGGTTCTCGTCACCGCAACCCATGAGCGAAACACCCATGGTGATGGTCCTGATGTCGAGGTTCTGTTCCTCAACCATGCCGCGGGTTTCCGCGATTTCTGCGGGCGTGATCGCCATCCTTGCGCTCCTATCTGCCAAAACGAGCATAATCTTATCTATTCTAACGTGCCGCACGTGCCAAGTGGCGCATGCGGCACGTTTTGGTGCTCGGTTGTTTCCGTTGTGTTACTGCCCAAAGACCTCTTCGGCGATGCGCGCGCTCTCGGCGGCGTCCTTGGCGTAGTAGTCCGCGCCGATCTGCTTGGCGTATTCGGGGGTGAGTACGGCGCCGCCCACGATGATCTTGACGCCCGGCACCTCGGAATGAAGCAGCTTGATGGTCTCCTCCATGGCGACGACCGTGGTAGTCATAAGCGCCGAGAGGCCGACGAGTTTGATATCGCGCTCCTTGACGGTCTTGAGTACCTCCTGCGGATCGACGTCGCGGCCCAGGTCAAAGACGGTGTAGCCGTAGTTGTCGAGCAGCATCTTGACGATGTTCTTACCGATGTCGTGGATATCGCCTTTAACGGTGGCCACGCAGATCTTGCCCTTGTCGGCAATCTCGCCGGCGGGCATCAGACGCTTGATGGTGTCGAAGCCCACACGCGCTGCCTCGGCCGAGGCCATGAGCTGCGGCAAGAAGAACTTGCCCTGGTCAAAGAGGACGCCAACTTCGTCGAGGGCGGGGATAAAGTGATTGTTGATGAGGTCCATGGCGTCATGGTCTGCCAGCAGACGCTCGGTCTCGGCAGCAATCTCGCCTTTGCGGCCCGAGACGACCATGCGACGGATCGGGTCGTCGTTGCCGTCGGTGCCGGCGGTGCCGGCGGCGGGCACGGTGTCGGTCGATGCGGCCTGAGCCGCCGCCGGGTTTGCGGCGATCTTATACGGATCGGTCCAGCCGGCGTAGCGCTCGATGTATCCGGTCGAGCCCTCGTCCTCAACGCTCAGCACGCGATAGCTGTAGACGGTATCCATAAAGCGCTTGGAGCCCGGGTTCATGATGGGGGCGTCCAGGCCTGCTCCGAAGGCGGCGGCCAAAAAGACCGAGCCCAGCAGCGGGCGGGCGGGCAGACCAAAGCTGATGTTCGACACGCCGAGCGCGCACTTGACGCCCAGGCGCTCCTTGCATAGGGACATGGCGCGCAGGATCTGTTCGGCCTGGCGTTGATTGGTCGAGGCGGTCATGACCAGGCAGTCGATGAGGATGCGGTCCGGGCCGATGCCGTAGCGGGCGGCCTCGGTTACGATGCGCTCGGCGATGGCGAAGCGGGCCTCGGCGGTATCGGGGATGCCGCCTTCGTCGAGCGTGAGGCCGACGACGTTGGTGCCGTAGTGGGCGACCAGCGGAAAGATCTCATCCATGATCTGCTGCTTGCCATTGACCGAGTTGATGATGGGCTTGCCGGCGTAGCGGCGCACGGCGGCCTCGACGGCTGCGGGGTCGGTGGAGTCGATCTGCAGCGGCAGCAGCGTGGAGCCCTGGAGCTGCTCGGTGGCCTGTTGGATGATCTTGACCTCGTCGATCTCGGGCAGGCCCACGTTGACGTCCAGGATGTCGGCGCCCTGTTCCTGCTGGCTGATGCCCTGGCTCACGACGTAGTCCAGGTCGCCGTCGCGCAGGGCCTGTTGCAGGCGCTTTTTGCCGGTGGGATTGATGCGCTCGCCGATGACGGCGATCTTGTGGCCGTCACAGGGAAGGTCCACGACCGTCTGGGCGCTCGTGACCGACATGCTGGGCTTGCGGCGGCGCGGGCTGGGCGTGTGGTTGTCGATGAGGGTGCGAAGTGCCGCCATGTGCGCCGGCGTGGTTCCGCAGCAACCGCCCACAACGCTCACGCCGTCGGCGATCATGCCGGCGACGGCCTTGGCGTATTCGGGGGCCTGGATGTCGAAGACAGTGTTGCCGTCGTCGTCCACATGGGGGAGTCCCGCATTGGCCTGCACCATAACGGGCTTGTCGGTAACGGTGAGCATGCGTGCGGCAAGCCCACGGAGCTCGGCCGGTCCCTGGCTGCAGTTGATGCCCAAAACGTCGGCGCCGATGGCGTCGAGCGTGATGGCGGCGACCTCGGGACTCGTACCCAGGAACGTGCGGCCGTCTTCCTCAAAGGTCATGGTGGCAAAGACGGGCAGGTCGGAGTTCTCGCGGCAGGCGAGGACGGCCGCCTTGATCTCGGCAAGGTCGGTCATGGTCTCGATAATAAAGAGGTCCACGCCCGCGTCGACGCCGGCGCGCACCTCCTCGGCAAAGAGGTCATAGGCCTCGTCGAAGCTCAGGGTGCCCAAGGGGCGAAGCAGCGCGCCGATGGGGCCGATATCGCCGGCGACGTAGCGGGCGCCGGCCTCGCGGGCGCAGGCGACAGCGGCGGCAAAGACATCTGCCACGGTGGCGGCGCTGTCGAGCTTGTGGGCGTTGGCGCCAAAGGTGTTGGCGGTGATCACGTCGCAGCCGGCCTCGACATATTGACGTTGGATATCGGTGATAACCTGGGGCTCCTCAAAGTTGAGCAGCTCGGGCAGGGCGCCGGCCTTCATGCCTGCCGCTTGCAGCATGGTGCCCATGCCGCCGTCGAACAGCAGGTGCCCCGTGCCCTCGATGGCGGCGCGCAGGCGATCGTCCTTAATGCGAAGGTCGTCGATCGTGCGCGTCTTGTATACAGCGCCATTACGGCGTGCGGCATCAACGGGCGCCGCCAGCGCGGCGCCGTCCAGATCATGAGTGATAAGCGGAGTAAACATCGAGGGCTCCTAATGGCTGGAATAGCAGGTGGTGTGGGCGGCGCGGAAGCGGCAGTGCTCGCGCATGCGGCAGATATTGCAGGTAGGATGGCTCTGGGCGTCATGGACTTCGCCGTCGAACAGACCAATTACCGCGGTCACGCTCTTGGTGGGCATGAGCAGGCTGGTGGGGGTGACGGTAAGTCCAATGAGGCGCGTGGCGTTGAGTGCATCCACGATTGAACGCTGGGCCGTAAGTGGGCAGTCGCCGTAGCCGGGACTAAAGCGCCAGTTGCCGGCGAGTCCGTGTGCGGCGGCCGCAGCCTTGGCCTGCTGGTCCATCTGCTCGACGGCGGCTTCTACATAGGCAGAGCATGCGGCGTCGAGCACGGCTCCCTCTAGGGGTTGCTGGGCTCCCGTGGTGCGCAGACGACGCTCGGCTTCCATGCCGAGGGTGCATGCCATGAGTGCGGCAAAGCGGGCGTCTTTGAGGTGGCGATAGATATCGCGACCGCGCAGCTCAACGTTGGTGCCGACCAAGCGAATGCAAGGATCGCCCTGTTCATCGACTCCCGTGGCATCGACGGCAAATACGCGGCGCACGCCACGGGGTTCAATATCCAGCTCCAGACGCTCAACGACAAGCTCAATACGCTGCGACAGCTCGGGCTCAATCTGCTGACCGCCGTAGCCCAGATACCGCAGCATCTCGGCACGGTCGACACGAGGGTGGTGAGCAGCGTCGATACGGTAAAGCGCCGGCGACGCAAGGTCGGCCGGCACTTCAACAACGGTTGTATCGACGTACGGTTTTTCCATTACCCCAGGCGCTCCATAATGGTCGCGGCGATTGCAGGACGGTTCATAGTGTACAGGTGCAGACCGTCGGCACCGTGCTCTTTGAGGTCGCAAAGCTGACGGGCGGCATACTCTACACCGGCTGCCTGCAAGCTCTCGGGGTCGTTCTCGTACTTGGCGAGGATCTTGATGACGGGGGAGGGCAGCGATGCGCCGCACATAAAGACCATGCGGCTGATCTGCGACTTGCCCATAAACGGCATGATGCCCGCGGTAATGGGCACGGTGATGCCGGCCTTGTCGGCAAGCTCGCGGAAGCGATAGAAGCACTCGTTATCAAAAAAGAGCTGTGTCACAAAGAAGCTCGCGCCGGCGTCTTGCTTTTGCTTGAGGTGCTCGACCGAGAGGTTGAGATCCTCGCAGGCAATGTGGCCCTCGGGGTAGGCTGCGGCGCCCACGCAAAAGCCGGCGTCGACGAGCTCGGGGATGAGGTCACGGGCGTAGGCGTAGTCGGAGGCGGGCTTGTCGTCCTCGGTCGCGCCAGCGGGCAGGTCGCCGCGCAGGGCCAGGATGTTTTCAACGCCGGCGGTGCGATACTCGTCGATCTTGGTGGCGATATCGGCATGCGAGCGGCCCACGCAGGTAAGGTGTGCCACCGAGGGCGTGTCGAATTCGCTCGAAATCATATGCGCGATGGGGGCGGTGGCGGCACCGTTGCCCGAGCCGCCGGCCGAGCAGGTGACCGAGACAAAGCTCGGCGAAAGCTTGCACAGATTGCCTGCCACTTCGCGAGCCGTGTCGAGGGTCAGCTCGCCCTTGGGCGGGAACATCTCAAACGAAATGGGCGCGGTGCCCTGGGATGCTGCCTGCTTAAAAACCTCGTCGACGCGCATATCGTGCTCCTCTAGATACGTAATAGTGTGATGTCTTGTAAGGATTCTACTGCACCACTGTGCCACGGTGGAGTTTCACTCGCTATTTGGGGATACCAATCAAAGATGCCTTGCTATCGGCATTTCCTATAACAGAGCGGCTAATCTAGGCACGGACTATAAAGACTGGTATCTGATGCAAAATACCAGTTAATAGAGCTCCATCCCAAATTGACTACCCTTAAACCATGGGGAGAGGTCTGCAATTTATGCAGTTGATTGGCTGTTGAGGGTGGCAACGCCGCCTCGATAGGGTAACCTCATTGATTGGTTTCGCGACAGCAACATAACGGTAATGTCGCGGAAACACGGCGAGTCTAAGCTATGACTCGTTCGTTAGTAATCAACACCGCTTCTCACGCGGTGCCGATACGAAGGGAGTTCCGTATGGCCGAACTTACTGACCGCTTCGGGACCATGGTGTTCTCTGAGGAAGTCATGAAGGACTACCTCCCCAAGGACATTTGGAAGCGCCTTGCTGCAACCCTCGAGGGCGGTGAGCCGCTCGACCTGGATGTGGCCAACGCCGTTGCCCATGCCATGAAGGTCTGGGCCATCTCCAAGGGTGCGACGCACTACGCGCACTGGTTCCAGCCGCTTTCGGGCATTACTTCCGAGAAGCACGATAGCTTCCTGGAGCCCAACCACGACGGCACCGCCATTACCAAGTTTACGGGCAAGAACCTCATCCAGGGCGAGCCGGACGCCTCCAGCTTCCCCAACGGCGGCCTGCGCGCTACCTTCGAGGCCCGTGGCTACACTGCTTGGGATCCCACTAGCCCCGCCTTTATCAAGGACGATGTCCTGTGCATCCCCACGGCTTTCTGCTCCTACACGGGCGAGGCCCTGGACAAGAAGACCCCGCTGCTGCGTTCCATGACCGCGCTCTCGCGTGAGTCTAAGCGCGTTTTGGCGCTGTTCGGTAAGACCCCCAAGAAGGTCGTTCCTTCCGTGGGCGACGAGCAGGAGTACTTCCTGATCAAGAAGGACGCCTACCGCAAGCGCAAGGACCTGGTCATTACCGGCCGCACCCTCTTTGGTGCTGCTCCATGCAAGGGTCAGGAGCTCGAGGAGCACTACTTTGGCGCTATCCGCCCCACCGTCTCGGCCTATATGAAGGACCTGGACGATGAGCTGTGGGCGCTCGGCATTCCCGCCAAGACCAAGCACAACGAGGTCGCTCCCTGCCAGCATGAGCTCGCACCGGTCTATGGCGAGGTCAACGAGGCCATCGACCAGAATCTGGTCATGATGGAGAAGATGAAGCTTATCGCCTCCCGCCACGACTTGGTCTGCCTACTGCACGAGAAGCCCTTCGAGGGCATCAACGGTTCGGGCAAGCACAACAACTGGTCGCTTGGCACCGAGTCCGAGAATCTGCTCGATCCGGGCGACACCCCGCTCGACAACCTGCAGTTCATCGTCTTCCTCACCGCGGTAATCGAAGCCGTCGATAACTATCAGGAGCTCCTGCGTGCCTCTGTTGCCTCGGCCGGCAACGATCATCGTCTGGGTGCCAACGAGGCTCCTCCGGCGATTATGTCCATCTTCCTGGGCGACCAGCTTACCGAGGTCGTCGAGAAGATCATCGATGGCAAGGCTTCCGTCCATGCCACGCGCGGCGTGCTCGACCTGGGCGCCGATACCCTGCCCAAGCTGATGCAGGACAACACCGACCGCAACCGCACCTCCCCGTTCGCCTTCACCGGCAACAAGTTCGAGTTCCGTGCCTGCGGCTCCGAGCAGAACGTCTCCGACTCCAACCTGGTGCTCGATGCCGCCGTGGCCAAGTCGCTCAAGTCCTTCGCCGACGCGCTTGAGGGTACGCCCGAGGATGAGTTCCAGGACGCCGCGCTCGAGTACTGCAAGAAGGTCCTGACCGACCACCAGCGCATCCTGTTCTCCGGTGACGGCTACTCCGATGAGTGGCCCGTTGAGGCCGAGAAGCGCGGCCTTGCCAACAACAAGACCACGGCCGACGCCCTGCCCGCTTTTGTTTCCGATAAGGCCATTGCGCTCTTTGAGGAGACGGGTGTCCTGACCAAGGCCGAGGCCCAGTGCCGCTACGACTGCAAGCTCGAGAAGTACAACAAGCTCATGAACATCGAGGCCACCACGATGGTTCGCGAGGCGCGTCGTACCTATCGCCCGGTCATTACCGCCTATGCCACCAAGGTCGCTAAGGGCCTTGAGACTATTCGTGCCGCTGGTGCGGAGGCCGCCATGCAGTGCGAGCAGAACACGCTCAACAAGCTCTGCAACGGTATCACTGCCATCAACGACTCCATTAAGGCGCTCGACGCCGTGCATCAGAAGGCCGAGGCCCTCGATGGCCAGGAGCAGGCCAATGTGTATGCACACGAGGTCGTTCCCGCTATGGATACGCTGCGCGCCGCCGTGGATGCCATGGAGGAGATCGTGGCCGCCGACTACTGGCCGGTTCCGACCTACGACGACATTCTGTTCTATGTGTAGAACGTAACTGACATATCGTCACGGTATTGAGCCGGGGTCCGCATCGCGCGGGCCCCGGCTTTTTGTTTGCGAAGGACGCTTTGAAGCCCGTTTTGCCGCCGATGTGCCTAGGTATAAAGGGCTATGGGCAAAAAACGTCAAATATGAGTACTGTCACAAGTCCTGTAACATTATTTATTTGCAAAATATGTAGTGTTACGCAACATATGTCCAAGTACTTAGCCGATAAACGTCTGCAATTTTTCCGCCGTAGGACGCCCGACGGCTAAATCGCCTTCTGAAGGCATGAAATCGCTGTAACTAAAATGGTAACAGTACTCATATTTGCCATTTTTTGACCACAGGCCTTGCGATGATGCCGGGATTCGCACCCTGTCGGGTTCGAATCCCGGCATATCGGTAGCAAAAAGCCCGTCACCGCGGGGTGACGGGCTTCTAGTTTCAAATGGTGCCCCCAGCGGGATGTCCGCGTGCGGCTGGCGCCGCCCGCTTCCGCTGCGTCGCTCCGCTCCTTGCGTGCTGCGCTGGAAAACGCTTGCGCGTTTCCTCAGCTCCGCACCCTGTCGGGTTCGAATCCCGGCATATCGGTAGCAAAAAGCCCGCTACCGCGAGGGTAACGGGCTCTTCAATTCAAATGGTGCCCCCAGCGGGATTCGAACCCGCGATATCCACCTTGAAAGGGTGGCGTCCTTGGCCGCTAGACGATGGGGACAGCGGGAAAGAGTATAGCAGACTTTTTTAGCCGTTCACATATCGTTGGCAAACTGAAAAACCACCACACAGGAGCCTTGATTGTCAACTTTATCCGAACACCTCCCACATTCATCCGCACATGTGCGGATGAATGTGGGAACCCGATACCCTGAGGGCCGGACCGGCCGGCCCCGGGAGA